>NZ_JCAFTS010000006.1:0-303840 GCF_059370495.1 Stenotrophomonas sp. YJH_SMC_69
AGATTCCGGCGTGGGCGCCAAGCTACATGGCGATCGTCGAGATCCAGGCTTACACGGCGGCCCACGCCGGCTCTCGACACCTACGCTGCCAGATTCCGATCAGATAAGGCTTGGCAGCCGCATCCATGCGGCTGACACCCCCGCCCAGCCCACCCACCCGGCCTCTGACAGTTTTCTGCGGCCGCCACCGCAGGAAGAAAAAAGAAGATCAAAAGCAACAGCAACAGCAACAGCCGCGTGCTGATGGTTGGGGTCGGATCCGTTTTCCGCAGGAAAACGGATCCGACCCCTTCTTGTTTTCCGATACACCTCATCCACGCATGGCGTGAAGAACCAACCGTCACCGGAAATCTGTCGGGGGTGGGGCGGTGTGGGTGGGCAGGACCGTTGGCGCCATGGATGGCGCCATCGAGCCCCCATGGATGGGTTCACGGCGTGTCCTGCCCACCCACACCGCCTCGCCCAGCCAGCAGTAACCCAGAGCCGCTTTGGCTTCTGCACTTGCACTTGCACTTGCTTGAAAAAAGCGGTGCAGCCGCAGGCTGCAAAACACCCTCAATCCTGATCGTGCGCGCGCGCGGCCTCGGCCTGCGTCTCCTCCTGTGCCGCCATCTCGCGTGCGATCCACGCATCGATCATGTGCCGCTGGCGCTGCGCCTGCCGCCGCTCACGCGTGTACTCCTGGTCGAGCACGCGGTACAGCGACACCATCACCAGCACCATCAGCAGCGCGAATGGCAACGCCGCAATCGTGATCATGCCCTGCAGTGCATCCAGGCCACCGGCCAGCAGCAAGGCCGCTGCGATCAACGCCACCGCAATGCCCCAGGCCAGCTTGCGCTTCAACGGAGGATCGCCTGCTTCGTCAGTGGACATGCTGGCCAGCACCAGTACCGCCGAGTCGGCCGAGGTCACGAAGAAGATCATCAGCAGTACCAGTGCGATGCACGACAGCAGCAGCGGCAGCGGCATGCTGTCGAACAGCGTGAACAGCACGGTCTCGTAGCCATTGCCCAGCGCCTGCACCAGGTCGGCATGGCCGAAGATCTGTGCCCACAGCGCGGTGCCGCCGAATACGGCGAACCAGAAGAAGCCCAGCAGCGTCGGCGCGAGCACTACGCCGATCACGAACTCGCGCACGCTGCGGCCGCGCGAGATGCGTGCGATGAACGACCCCACGAACGGTGCCCACGAGATCCACCAGGCCCAGTAGAAGATTGTCCAGTCCGCCACCCAGGTGCTGCCGGAGAACGGTGACATGCGCAGGCTCATCGTCACCAGCTGGTTGAGGTAGGAGCCCAGCGTGGTGGTGAAGGTATCGAAGATGAAGCCGGTCGGCCCCAGCACCAGCAGGATGGCGGCCAGCAGGGCAGCCAACGCCAGGTTGAAATTGGACAGCCACTTCACACCTCGCTCCACGCCACTGGCGGTGGACGCCATATACAGCACGAAGGCGACGGCAATGATGGTCATCTGCACTGCGACGGTAGCCTGCACGCCGAACACGCGCTCGATGCCGGCGGCGATCTGGATGGTGCCGAAGCCCAGCGTAGTCGCGACACCGATCGCGGTGGCGACCACTGCAGCGATGTTGACCACCCTACCGATCCAGCCGCGATGGTGGCGGCCGATGATCGGCTGCAGCATGTCGCTGACCAGGCCGCGGCCGTTGCGGTTGAACTGGAACCAGGCCATTGCCAGCCCGATCAGCGCATAGATGGCCCACGGGTGCAGGCCCCAGTGGAAGAATGCATAGCGCATCGAGGCGCGTGCCGCATCCAGGCTCTGCGGAGCAAGCCCTTCCGGTGGCTTGCTGAAGTGCGAAATGGGCTCGGCGGCGCCCCAGAACACCAGGCCGATGCCCATGCCGGCGGCGAACAGCATCGACATCCAGCTGGCTCGCGAGAACTCGGGCTCGGCGTCTTCGCCACCGATGCGCAGGTTGCCGAAGCGACCGAAAGCCAGGTACATCAGGAACACCAGGGCCAGGAATACCACCAGCAGGTACAGCCAGCCGACGCTGCGGATGACTTCTGCCAGCATCGACTGCACCACGGCATTGAAGGGGCCTGGTGCAATACCGGCAAGCAGCACCAGCAGCAGAACCAGTGCGATGGAAACGCGAAACACCATGAAGGAGCTTCTCCGATCAAGGGATTGAGGGGAGCGAGCAGAGCTTGCAGCGAAGGACCGGCGGCATGCAGCGCGAACCGGGCAGGGGCCGCGTCGGCGGCGAAGGACGCATCGGTCGCTGGAGGGCGACGGACGTGCACGTTACTGAACGCGACGTCATGGTTCTGTTAACGAACAGCGATCCGGATCAGATCCGCTTTCCACAGGAAAGCGGAACTGACCGCGGGGGCAACTCCCGGAGCGGGCGCTCTATGCTCTAATGCACGCCAAGAAGCGGGGGTACCGCGGCCATGTGGCCACGGTTGAGACAGTCCCTTGGAACCTGATCCGGCTCATACCGGCGTAGGGAAGCTTTGCAGTGCAGCCGTGCCCGGACACCGCCCAAGGACCGTCCGTGCGCGGTCGCAGTGCGCCGCCGCTTCGTCCCTGACCTTCCTGGACGATGCCCGATGAACGCACAGCTCTCCGCCCTGCAGCAACAGGCCCAGCAACTCTCCGAATCCGTGACCCGGCCCATTCCCGGCTCGCGCAAGATCCACGTACCCGGTTCGCGTCCGGATCTGCAGGTGCCGATGCGCGAGATCGCGTTGACCCGCACGCCGACGCTGTTCGGCGGCGAGGAGAATGCACCGGTCACGGTCTACGATACGTCGGGCCCGTACACCGATCCGGACGCGCGTATCGATCTGTCCGCGGGCCTGCCGGCGCTGCGTCGTGGCTGGGTGGAGGAGCGCGGCGATACCGAACAGCTCGACGGCCTGAGTTCGTCGTTTGGCCGCGATCGCGAGCACGACCCGAAGCTCGATGCTGTGCGCTTCCCCACACGCAGCCTGCCGCGCCGTGCACGTGCAGGCGCGAACGTCACCCAGATGCACTATGCGCGCCGCGGCATCATCACGCCGGAAATGGAATTCGTCGCCATCCGCGAAAACCAGCGGCTGGACGCGATCCGCGACGCCGGCCTGCTGCAGCAGCACCCGGGCGAGGCGTTCGGCGCCTCGATCCAGAAGATCATCACGCCGGAGTTCGTGCGCGATGAAATCGCCCGTGGCCGTGCGGTGCTGCCCAACAACATCAACCACCCGGAAAGCGAGCCGATGATCATCGGCCGCAACTTCCTGACCAAGATCAACGCCAACATCGGCAACAGCGCGGTGTCCTCGGGCATTGCCGAAGAGGTGGAGAAACTGGTGTGGGCGATCCGCTGGGGTGGTGACACCGTGATGGACCTGTCCACCGGCAAGCACATCCACGAAACCCGCGAGTGGATCATCCGCAATTCGCCGGTGGCGATCGGTACCGTGCCGATCTACCAGGCGCTGGAGAAGGTCGACGGCCGCGCCGAAGCGCTCACCTGGGAGATCTTCCGCGACACGCTGATCGAGCAGGCCGAGCAGGGCGTGGACTACTTCACCATCCACGCCGGCGTGCTGCTGCGCTACGTGCCGCTCACCGCCAAGCGCGTGACCGGGATCGTCAGCCGTGGTGGTTCGATCATGGCCAAGTGGTGCCTGGCGCACCACAGGGAGAATTTCCTCTACACGCACTTCGAAGACATCTGCGAGATCATGAAGGCCTATGACGTGACCTTCTCGCTGGGTGACGGCCTGCGCCCGGGCTGCATCGCCGATGCCAACGACGCGGCCCAGTTCGGTGAGCTGGAGACGCTGGGTGAGCTGACCAAGATCGCCTGGAAGCATGATGTGCAGACCATGATCGAAGGCCCCGGCCACGTGCCGATGCAGCTGATCAAGGAGAACATGGACAAGCAGCTGCGTGAATGCGGCGAAGCGCCGTTCTACACGCTGGGGCCGCTGACCACCGACATCGCGCCGGGCTACGACCACATCACCAGCGCGATCGGTGCGGCGATGATCGGTTGGTTCGGCACGGCGATGCTCTGCTACGTGACGCCGAAGGAACACCTCGGCCTGCCCAATCGCCAGGACGTGCGTGACGGCATCATGGCCTACCGCATCGCCGCGCATGCGGCCGACCTGGCCAAGGGCCATCCGGGCGCGCAGGTACGCGACAACGCACTGAGCAAGGCGCGCTTCGAGTTCCGCTGGGAAGACCAGTTCCACCTTGGCCTGGATCCGGAGAAGGCCAGGGAGTTCCATGACGAAACGCTGCCGAAGGATGCGCACAAGCTGTCGCACTTCTGCTCGATGTGCGGCCCGCACTTCTGTTCGATGAAGATCACCCAGGATGTGCGTGACTACGCCGAGGCCGGCATGAAGGAGAAGTCGGAGGAGTTCCGCGCCGCGGGTGCCGAGGTCTACCACCAGGGGTGATGCGCAGACGGTGGTGCCGGCCCGCGGCCGGCACTACCGCTCATCACGCCGCTCCCGGCTATCCTCCGCCCATCATCCCGGGGAAAGGACACCATGCCTGTTGCCATGACCACCCGTTGGCTGGCCATTGCCCGCCGGCATCCTTCGGCCTGGTTGCTGGGCGCGCAGCTGCTGGCGGTGCTGCTGTATCCCGCGCTGGATGACACCGCCGCCGGCCGCGCGGCACTGGGCATGTTCGGCATGGCGGTACTCGGCCTGGCGCTGTGGGTGGTCCAGCGCAGCCCGCTGGGCACCTGGCTGGCGCTGTTGCTGGCCATTCCCTCGGTGGTGTTCTCGTTGGCAGGTGCATTGCTCGAGCGCACCGCATTGCTGACCACCGCGCAGGTGCTGGAGAGCCTGCTGTACTTCTACACGGCTGGCGCCCTGATTGCCTACATGCTCCAGGACCACAAGGTCACCCGCGACGAACTGTTCGCAGCTGGCGCAACCTTCACCCTGCTGGCGTGGGCGTTCGCCTTCGCGTTCGCGGTGTGCCAGCAGTGGTATCCGGGCAGTTTCCAAGGCACCGGCGGGCAGGCGCAGCGCAGTTGGATGGAGCTGCTTTATCTCAGCTTCAGCTTGCTGTCTGGAGTCGGCTTGAGTGATGTCGTGCCGCTTCATCCACAGGCACGAGCACTGGTCATGCTGGAGCAGTTTTCCGGCGTGATGTACGTGGCTTTGGTGGTTTCGCGGCTGGTCGGATTGACCATGCTGCGGCGCATGTGAAAATGAACGCCAGATAAAAATTTCGCGCCCAAGAGGGCGCGAATGATGTCGCGAATTATGTGAATGCGTCGGCGAGAGAGAGCCTGATGTCGACCACGCGATAGGCGAGGTAACTTGCATAGGCTAGTATTCGCGCGCTCGATTGTTTTTGCGGTATGCGCCGATGCTTTGTGCGGAGTCTGGCTTTTCGCTGTTCCCAGGACGGGACCGTAACGAAGGCAAACACTGCCCGGGACCTGTCTCTACTGTGTAGCAGAAAATGAACAGCAGCGAAATACAGCCACCCGTGTCCGATCGGATACGGATAGGAGAGTGCATCGTCACTCTGTCCTCGCGCGAAGTCGAGGTCGTCGGTGCGCGTCGTCCGCGCCGGCTGACGCCGAAGGCGCTGGGCGTGCTGCGCGTGCTGCTGCGGCAGCCGGGCCGTGTGGTCACCCGCGACGAGTTGTTCGCCGAGGTGTGGCCGGACACGCTGCCGACCAACGATGTGCTGACCCAGGCCGTTACCCAGCTGCGCAAGGCGTTCAGCAACGACGACGACAGCGGCCAGGCCTACATCGAGACCATTGCCAAGACCGGCTATCGGCTTCTGGTACCGGTACAGGCGCTGGACGATGCGGAGCCGTCGGCTGCGGGCTTGCCTGACGACGAAGGTGTGGACGTGCAGCCCGCACTCGCCGCCGCTGCGGTGCTGCCCGCGCGCGCGCAGGAATCGCGCCGCCGCTGGCGCCATGTCCGCCGCCGCGTGCTGCTGGCGCTGGGCGTGTTGATGCTGGCCACGCTGCTGGTGATGACCACGCTGCTGCTGCGCCGCGCACCGGCCAGCAGTTCGCCGGTGGAGGCCGCCGTGGAGAACGGCACGCGGGTGATCGGCAGCCCCCAGCGTCCCTATCGGTTGATCACCGCAACCAGCGGCTTTGAAACCTATCCCACGCTGTCACCGGATGGTTCGCTGGTGGCCTATGAAGGCGCCAACGAAGATGGCAACGGCGGTGGTGCGATCAAGGTACAGACCTCCGGCAACGCGCCGGCGCGCCAGTTGCTGGCGCCGCCGGCCGGTGCCGTCGATCGATTCCCGAACTGGTCGCCGGATGGTCGCGAAATTGCCTTCGCACGGTTCTCCGCCGACGGTGGCTGCCAGGTGCTGATCGCCAGCGCAACCGGTGGCGCCCTGCGCCAGGCCACGCGCTGCGATGGCACCGAGCTGCTCAGCTTCGACTGGACGCCCGATGGTCGCGGCCTGGTGTTCGGCAGCATGGTCGGGCGCTACGCGCACCGTGGCATCCGCGTGCTGGACCTGGCCAGTGGTCAGTGGCGCGCGCTGGCGTACAGCGTCGACCAGGACGACTTCGACTACGCACCGCGCTACTCGCCCGATGGGCAATGGCTGGTGTTCGTGCGCAATCCGCAGCTGGGCGATCTGTGGCGGGTGCCGGCCGCGGGCGGTAAGCCCGAGCAGCTGACCAACGAGGCGGCAGAGCTGCGCGGATGGGCCTGGCTGGACGATGGCCGCACCATCGTGTTCGGTCGCCGCGTCGACAGCGAGGCGCGGCTCTATTATCTGGACGTCGAGCGGCACACGCTGCGCGATGCCGGCCTGGATGATGCGCAGTGGCCCGCCGTGTCGCGACGTGGCGGGATGCTGGCCTTCGTCCACCGGCGCGCGCAGTTCGGCGTGTTCAAGGTGCCGGTGCAGGGCAGCGGCGCGCCCGAACGCCTGTTTGCATCCAGTGGCCGCGATGGGCAGCCGATGGCAGCGCCGGATGGCCGCCAGCTGGTCTTCACCTCGGATCGCTCCGGCAGCTTCGCCCTGTGGTGGGCGGACATGCAGCGGCCGGATTCGCTGCGCCCCATTGAAGGGCTGCGGCCGGAAGCGCGGCAGGCACCGGACTGGTCGGCCGACAGCCGCCAGCTGCTCGTGGTCGGCCGCGACGCGCATGGGCGCACGGTGGTCTACGAGATCGCGCCACGCGATGAACGCCTGCAACCTTTGCCGGTCCCGGCCGAACAGCCGCTGCAGGCCCTGTATGGCGCGTCGCCGGAGCAGTTGTTTGTGGTCGAGCGCGATGCCGACCAGCGCACCCGGTTGAGTCTGTTCGACCGCAGCACCCAGCCCTGGCGCCGGTTGGCCAGCATCGAAGGGGTGTCGCAGGCGCGCTTCGACCGCAGCAGTGGCCGCGTGTTGTTCACCCGCCTGGCCGCAGGTGGCCTGTGGTCGGCCGACGCCGCGTTGTCGTCGGGCAGCGTGCAGCAGATCAGCGATGACCGGCCCAGCCGCTGGCGATACCGGGCCTGGACCGTGGCCGGCAACACTGGCGTCGGTTACCTCGGCACTTCGAGCACGTGTGGCACCACCTTCGTGCGCATCCTGCCCGGCCGCGCGGAGCCGGAACGCTGCCTGGATGCGGAACGGCTCAGCGCCGGCAACGGACTCAGCGCCAGCGCTGACGGGCGTGACCTGTTCGTGGCGATGGCGGTCAGCGATGGTGCCGACATCGGTGTGATGCGGTTGCCCGAACGCCCCCCCGCGCTGTTTCCGGCGTTCTCCAAGTTATTGTTTTTCAGTGGAAATGGGCCTTCGTAATTTCTTCGTCTGGATCTCGTCGCGAATTCGTGGCGATCTCGTCGGACTTTCCTGACGCGGTGCCGCCTGATTAGGCAAAACGGAGTCCTGTACTAGGCAAATCCGTGGTGCCCCCATGCGTCAACTCTCGCTGGCCGATCGCGGCCAAACCGTCTCCCTGGACCGGTCGCTCGACGATGTCACGCCGACCTGCCTGGGCGTGGCCCGGCTGGGCAGCCTGCAGACCGCCGGCTCCAGCTTCACTGTCTGGATGCAGGTGCGTGGCAGTTCGTGGGTGGAGGCCAAGGAAGGACGATTCCGCCTGCGCCAGGGCGAGTGGATCGCCTTCGAGAAGGAATCGCGGCCGTTGGTGCAGGCCGGTCGCAACGGGTTGTGCGTTGGCCTGAACCTGAACGTTGAAGCGCTTCGCGTGCTGACCGAGATGGCCGACTGTGGCCTGTATGCCGGTCGTGGCCGCATGAACCGCAGTGACGCCCGCGTTGCGCTGCGCTTGTGGCGCGATGCGCTGGCCAGCGGCCAGCCGGCCCAGGCCTTGCGTCCGCTGCTGCTGCACCTTGCTGGCCTGCAGCGTGGCCTGGCCGACAACGTGCAGCGCTGCCCAGGCCGCTCGCGCAGCCGCAAGCGCCAGGTGTTCGGCCGCATGCAGCGTGCGCGCCTCTATCTGGAAGGCAACAGCCACCGGGTGGTGCGCATCGGCGAACTGGCCGAACTGACCAACTTCTCCAGCTGGTACCTCTCCAAGACCTTCCAGAGCCTGTACGAGGAAAGCCCGCAGTCGCTTTCGGCACGACTGCGCCTCGAACGCGCCGCTGATCTGCTGCGCGACACCGACATGATGGTGGGCGAGGTCGCCGCCGCCAGCGGCTTCGACAACTGCTGCAGCTTCGCGCGTGCGTTCCGCGCCCGCTACGGCCAGTCCGCATCGCGCTTCAGGGAGAACGGCGGCTTGCTCCCGCCACAATCCGCAAAGTCTCCGGTTGGTTCGCGCAAATACAGCGCTGCAACGCAATCGTAACGTGCTGGGGTGTTTTAACACGCTGCTAACACGTACCTTGGAGAGATAGATGAACGTTCGTAATCCCGCAGTGCGGTTCGGCTTGCTGCCGGCCGGCATTGCGCTGGCGCTGGCGCCGGCCTTTGCTTCGGCTCAGGAAGCAAAGGGCACCACCGACCTGGACCGCATTTCGGTCACCGGCTCGCGCATCCGCGGCGCCTCGGTGGAGACCCAGCAGCCGATCCTGACGATGACCCGCGAATCCCTGGAAAAGCAGGGCTTCTCGAGCGTCGCCGACGTGCTGAACAACCTGACCTCGGCCGGTTCCCCGGCCATTTCGCGTTCGGAGTCGCTGGCTTCGGGCGAGAACGTGGGCGGCTACTACGTCGACATCCGCAACCTGGGCGCCGAGCGCACCCTGGTGCTGATGAACGGCAAGCGCCTGGGCGCTTCGACCTCGGGTCTGCAGGACCTGAGCCAGATCCCGATGTCGGCCGTTGAGCGCATCGAGATCCTGAAGGACGGCGCCTCGTCGATCTACGGTTCCGACGCCATTGCCGGCGTGGTCAACGTGATCACCCGCAAGAACTTCGACGGCGGCGAAGCCAATGTCTACGTCGGCCAGTACGGCAAGGGCGACGGCGACAGCGAAACCTATTCGATGACCCTCGGTGCCCGCGGTGAGCGCGGCAGCCTGACCCTGTCGGCCGAGTACTCGAAGCAGGATCCGGTGTGGGCCAAGGACCGCTGGTACAGCCGTGACGGCTCGCTGGGTCCGAACTCCACCTCGGCTGATTGGAGCCCGATCAGCCAGAACGGCAGCTGGTGCAACCCGAAGCTGTACGACTGCAGCAAGTCGAGCGCGGTGTGGCAGACCCTGAACCCGGGTGGCAATCCGAAGAACCCGAACGACTACCACGCGATCACCGAAGACGAGTTCGCCAACTCGAACGAGCAGATGACCCTGCTGACCGGTGTGAAGCGCAAGTCGGTCTACATCAACGGCACCTACGACTTCACCGATTCGATCAGCCTGAACACCGACGTGCTCTACAACGAGCGCCAGACGTTCCAGCAGATCGCCGGCTATCCGTACCAGTCCGCTTCCAAGTCGATCAACACCCCGCTGTCGGCAGACAGCGCCTTCAACCCGGTTGGCCAGGACGTCAGCTTCCGCCGCCGCCTGTGGGAAGTGCCGCGTACCACTGACAGCCAGCTGAAGACCCTGCGCTTCGCTCCGACCCTGACCGGCTTCTTCGAGCTGGGTGGCAAGACCTTCGACTGGGATGTCGGCGCGCTGTGGAACCGCAACGAGTCGATCAAGAGCAACCGCGGTGACATGAGCCTGATCGGCGCGCGTCAGGCGCTGGGCCCGTCGTTCATCGATGCCGGCGGCGTTGCCCGCTGCGGCACCGCCGCCAACCCGATCCTGGGCGATTGCCGTCCGTGGAACCCGCTGCTGCCGTACGGCGTTGAGGGTCAGGGCTCGCTGGCGAACCAGGAGCTGCAGGACTTCCTGTTCCCGACCTTCACCACCCGTGGCGTCACCAAGACCACCAGCTTCACCGCCAACCTGTCGGGCGCCATCGTGACCCTGCCGGCCGGCGACCTGGGCTTCGCCCTGGGTGTCGAGCACCGCAAGGAAGAAGGCAGCTACGTGCCGGACGCCTTCGCACAGTCGGGCCAGTCCACCGGCCTGGGCCAGAAGCCGACCCGCGGCCAGTACGATCTGAACGAGGTCTACCTCGAACTGAACGTGCCGCTGCTGGCCGACATGGCCTTCGCCAAGGAACTGACCCTGAACGTTGCCAGCCGTTATTCGGACTACAGCAACTTCGGTGGCACCACCAACAGCAAGTTCGGCCTGACCTGGCGTCCGCTGGATGAACTGCTGGTCCGCGGCACCTACGCCGAGGGCTTCCGCGCTCCGACCATCAGCGACCTGTACGGTGGCCTGAGCTCGAGCTTCGAGTCCTACATCGATCCGTGCGGCGTGAAGGCTCCGGGCAGCGTTGCAGGCAATGCCGCGTGCTCCGGCGCAGGCGTGCCGGCCAACTACGTGCAGCTGGGCCAGGCAGGCAAGGAATGTTCGACCCTGCCGTGCCAGTCGGGTGACCAGTTCATCTCGGGTGCCAATCCGAACCTGAAGCCGGAAACCTCCAAGAGCACCACCTTCGGCCTGGTGTGGAGCCCGCGTTGGGTGCAGGGCCTGGACGTGTCGCTGGATTGGTACAAGTACGAAATCAGCGACATGATCATCGCTGACAGCGTCGACCGCATCCTGCGTGACTGCTACGTGCTGGGTAACGCTTCGCGCTGCTCGAGCGTGACCCGTGCGGCTGACGGCCACGTCAGTGCGATCACCTACGGCACCGCCAACCTCGGCAAGATGGAAACCCAGGGCTACGATCTGGGCATCAAGTACCGCCTGCCGGAACTGGCCATTGGTCAGTTCAGCATCGACTGGCAGACCAGCTACACCGCCAAGTACGACGAGCAGCGCCAGAACAGCGCGGGCGACAACATCATGGTCGGCCGCGTCAGCGAGCCGGGCCTGTTCCGCGTGCGTTCGAACCTGGGCGTCAACTGGCAGTACGGCGATTTCGGTGTGAACTACACCGCGCGCTACTACTCGGGCATGAAGGAAAGCTGCATCTCGCTGGCTGACGGCTGGTGCGATGCTCCGAACCACATGGCCAACGGTGAGACCGATCCGCTGCGTCACACCGGTTCCAACACCTTCCACGACCTGCAGGTCAGCTGGAAGGCGCCGTGGGATGCGACCATCGCCCTGGGCGCGAACAATGTGTTCGACCACAAGGGTGCCCTGCAGTACTCGGCTCCGAACTCGGCGTTCGCCTACTACGGCGGCTTCGACGTGGGTCGCTTCCTGTACATGAAGTACACCCAGCGCTTCTGATTCATCGAAGTGCGGTAGCAACAGAAGGAGGGCGGACCGCAAGGTCCGCCCTTTTTCTTGTAGGGGAATTCCGGAAATTGTTGGAAGGTGAGCGCAGTCACGGTCCCGTCGTGTCGTAATCAACACAGTCAGGAGGTCCACTACCGGACGCTTGCATGTGGAGAGGGATATGAAGAACACGTTGCTGCGGCAGGCATCCGCCGCTGCATTGATCTACGCAACGCTGGTGGGCGCAGTGTTCGCGCAGGGCCTCGGGGTCTGCGGCGGTGGGCTCTACTGTGAGGAGTTCCGCCAGCAGTGCCTGGCCAGTGGCAAGTCACCGGTCATCTGCGAGTCGCAGTACCGTCGCTGCGTGCAGGACGCCTGCGGTACCGGCTGACATGGAAAGGGCGCACCTTGTGGGTGCGCCCTCTGTCATCCGGACATCATGCAACGCGCTCAGGCGTCGCTGGGCACCAGTCCCATCAGCGCATTGGCGTGTTCGCGCCATTGCGGCAGTTTGTTCAGCACGCCTGCGCGCTGCAGGTAGTCCTCGTCCACCGGATCGCCATTGACCAGCGCTAGGGCCACGTGCACCGCACCGGTCACCCAGAAGCTGCGGGTGTTGGCGCGCTGCGGCTGCAGGTGGAAGGCCACCGCTTCGATGATCGGCATCGGCAGGCCCCACAGGCCCAGCAGGTAGGCGCCGGCCTCGGCATGGCCAGGGCGGGTGTCGCCGGCCAGCGAGGGCTCGCTGCGCTCGTTGCGCACACCCGGCAGCAGCAGGCCGATGTCGGCCAGCAGCGCGGCAGTCGCTCCCAGTTCGGCACTGGATTCGGGCAGCAGGCGTGCGGCGAGCCGCGAGGCCAGCAGTGCGCGCTGTTGCAGCGAGTTGCGCTCGGCGGCCGACAGCGTCGGTGCGGAGAACACTTCGCTGGCCAGCACCAGGTCACGCAGCGTGGCCAGGCCCAGCCGGGTCACGGCGGTGCGCAGGTCGGCAATGGTGCGGCCCTGGCTGAAGAAGGCGGAGTTCGACAGTTGCAGCACCTTGGCGGCGATCGCCGGATCGGCGGCGACCAGCTTGGCGACATCGGCACTGTCGGCGTCGTCGTCATGTTCCAGGGCCTGGGTCAGGCTCAGGTACAGGTGCGGCGGCGAGGGCAGTTTCTCGATACGGCCGATGGCATCGCGCAGGCGCGGGCTGTCCAGCACTTCGCGCAGTTCTTCCAGGCTGGTCAGTGCCTCCAGCAGCACTTCCGGCGCCAGCGGCAGCGGCAGGAAGCGGTGGGCGACACCAATGAGGCGCGCCGGCGGCGGCCGGTTGCCATGCTGCGCATCGACCAGCGCGATGCGGATGGTCTCCGGGCGCAAGGTCCGGATCTGCCCCAGCAGCGTGGTGGCATTGAGATCCGGCAATTGCGGGCAGACGATCACCGCGTCCACGCCCTGCGTGGCCACCGCGGTCATCGCGGCCTGGCCATCGGTGGCGGTCAACGGCTGCCAGTCTTCCCCAAGATCGGCAATGAATTCGGTCAGCTCGGCCGGCAGGCTGGCTGCATCCCCAACAAGCAGAATACGCACGACACATTCCCCTGGCTGTCTCGACGATGGATGTCGATGACGTGTGAAGTGACGCAATTTACCTAATACGGCAGCAAGAGTGATGTGCCGTCGTCATGAAACGTGACCCGCATCGCTCCGGCAGGGTACCGCCGGAGCGATCCGGTTCAGGCTCAGGCCTTGCTGTCGAGATGGCGCTGGTGCGCCTCGATCAGGATCTGCTTGGCCTCAGCGGCGCCGCCCCAACCGTCCAGCTTGACCCACTTGCCCTTCTCCAGGTCCTTGTAGTGCTCGAAGAAGTGGCCGATGCGCTCCAGCCAGTGGCTCGAGACCTGGGCGATGTCTTCGACGTGGGCGTAGCCGCTGAAGATCTTCGAGACCGGCACGGCCAGGATCTTCTCGTCGCTGCCCGCCTCATCGCTCATCTTCAGCACGCCGACCGGACGGCAGCGCACGACCGAGCCCGGCACCAGCGGCAGCGGCAGCACCACCAGCACGTCGGCCGGATCGCCGTCGCCACACAGCGTGCTCGGCACGTAGCCGTAGTTGCACGGGTAGCGCATCGGGGTGGAGAGGATGCGGTCGACGAAGATCGCGCCGGTTTCCTTGTCCACTTCGTACTTCACCGGCTCCGAGTCCTTCGGGATCTCGATGATGACGTTGATTTCTTCCGGCGGGTTCTTGCCGGGCGAGACGAGTTCCAGACCCATGGTGTGCTCCAGGTGGGGGGGATATAGACGGATAGCTCACCATTTTATGCCTTTGCCGGGCGCTGTGCAGCGGGCGGGTGGCCGACCTGCCGACGCGGCAAGGCCTGACGGGGGGCGCCGCCCTTGGCCGATGGGCCAGGAGGGTCTGCCGGCGCAGGCTGGACGCTCATTCCCGAGGAGTTCCGCCGATGTCCTGGTATGCCCGATGCATGGGGGTCGTGCTGTTGCTGGCGTCCCTGCCTGTCTCCGCCCGCGGTCTGCACGTGGACCTGATCGATTACCCCCGGCCCGAGGCCAACTGGGAGCGCGCCTACGGGCTGCAGGCCGCCCTGGCAAGGGAGTTCGAACGGCTCTGTGCCGATACCTGGTGCGAAGGTGAGTACAGCAACTACCGGGTGATGGAGGTCCGCTGCGCGGTGCTGGCCCATCGCGGAACGGTGCAGCGCTGTGCCTGGGTGGTGGTGGCCAGCGAGCTGGCCGTGCAGGCCGATACCGGGGAGGTGCAGGTCGACAATGGCCGCTGGGTCTGTCCGTTGGAGTTGGGGCCAGGGGTACCTGTTGACGCCTTCCATGCTTCACTGGAAGCACCAGATGGCCTGGCGGCGAACCTGCCTGGACTTGACCATGGCCTGTTCGATGCGCTGCCGGACTGCCTCCGGAAGACCGGGAGGGCGGGGTGATGCGCGTCTTCCCGGCACGATGGCTGGTCTGCGCGCTGCTTATGGCAGCCAACGCCCAGGCGACCCCTCAATTTGTTGATGCCCGTGACTACCCGAATCCGGCAACCGGGCGCGAGCGCTTCCTGGCGGCCGAACGTCTGTTGGTGCGCGGCTTTGACGATATCTGTGGGGATACCTTCTGCGAAGGGCAGTATTACAACCTGCGGGCGATGCGCTTGCGTTGCTCAGTGCAGCGGGCCACCGGTGTTGTGACCCGTTGTGTCTGGACGTTCGCCGGGAGCTACACCTGGGTCCAGAAGACCGGGCAGATCGATGTTGACCAGGGACGCTATGCCTGCATGCTGCCACTGGCGGCGGGAACCCGCCTGGACGAGCTGCTGGCAGCGTGGGAGCGCGCCGGCCATGAAGCCCTGCATGCCACCCTGCCCGGAACCAGCACCCACGTTTACGAGGGGCTGACTGATTGCCTGTGACCATTTCGACAATGCAAACGTGACTGATTCGCATTTGAGGAGTAGCATGCGCGGCGCCTCCCGTCTGTCGTCCCGGCTCCGCGCATGTCCTCCAATGCTGCCTCCCTCACCGAACTGCTGATCCGCGAGCGGCCAGCGCTGCTGCGCCGGGTGCAACGGATACTGGGGGGCGACAACGGCGCCGAGGACGTGATCCAGGCGGTGTGGTTCAAGGCGCGTGGGGTCGATGACAGCCAGGCCATCGACAATCCGCGCGCCTATCTGTACCGGCTGGCCGCCAACCTGGCCACCGACCACGGCCGCGAGTCGACCCGGCGCAACCGCCTGTTGGCCGATCACTACCTTTGGGGGCCGGACGAGGTGATCTCCACCGAAGAGCAGGCCATGGCGCAGGACGAGCTGCAGCGGGTACTCGACGCGGCCGGCCATCTGCCGGAGCCGACCCGCACCATCTTCCGGCTCAACCGCCTTCAGGGCCTGACCCAGGCCGAGATCGCA
Source organism: Stenotrophomonas sp. YJH_SMC_69 (assembly GCF_059370495.1). NCBI lineage: Bacteria > Pseudomonadati > Pseudomonadota > Gammaproteobacteria > Lysobacterales > Lysobacteraceae > Stenotrophomonas > Stenotrophomonas sp. YJH_SMC_69. The sequence continues at coordinate 15,591 of NZ_JCAFTS010000006.1, forward strand.
CGCCGCCTTGGGGTATCGGTGACCACGGTGGAGAATCACGTACGCACCGCGCTGCAGCGCCTGGCCTGGGCCCGCAGCGGCCGATGATCGCGCCGCCTTGGGGCTGGCCTTCGCGCAAACGTCTTGATCATTGGACCGTGGATGCGGTCCAGTTTCTCCGCCCCGCGCTTGAATGCGCCTGTCCGCCAGCCGATGAGCCCGCCGAACATGCTGCCTGCCGCCAATGACGATGCCCTGGCCGAGCAGGCCCGGGACTGGATCGCGTGGCTGGCCTCGGGCGATATCAGCGACGCGCGCATGCAGGCGTTCGAACACTGGCTGCAACAGCCGGGGCACCGCAGGGCCTTCGAACACGAGCGCGCGCTGTGGCGCAGCGTCGGGCCGCGAGCGCAGCCGGCCCGCGTGGCTGGTCGACGCCCGCGCCGACGGCGTTGGGCCATGGCTGCGGCGGCAATGCTGGCGATGCTGGTGGCATGGCCGGAGGCGTGGCTGCGCCTGCAGTCCGATCACCGCAGCACGCACCAGGTGCAGAACGTACTGCTGCCTGATGGCAGCCGTGCGGTGCTGGACGCCGACAGTGCGATTGCCGTGCACTTTGATGCGAACGCCCGCCAGGTCGAGCTGTTGCGCGGGCGTGCCTGGTTCGAGGTCAGTCCGGATGCGCAGCGACGTTTCAGCGTGCGCGCCGGCAATGGCGTGGTCGAGGACATCTCGACCGCCTTCACCGTGGCGCGGGGCCACGACCAGGTGGAAACCCAGGTCGGGCAGGGCAGGGTACGGATGGCCAGCCCGGTTGACGGTGGCTGGACCTACCTGCAGCAGGGCCAGCGCGCGGCCTACGGTGAACACAGTGGTGTGAGGCGATTGGGGGACGTTGCGGCCGACAGCGTCGGCGCCTGGCGTCAGGGCGAGCTGCTGTTGGAACAGGCCCGCGTCGCTGACGCGGTGCAATGGGTGGGGCGCTATCGCGCTGGCCCGACCTTCGTGCGTGGTGATCTATCGCAGCTGCCGGCGGTAAGCGCGGCGTTGCGCATCGACCGCCCGGAACAGGCGCTGGATGCGCTGGCCGCGACGGCTGGATTGCAGGTGACCCGGCTGCCGCTCGGCGTCGCCATCGTCCATCGGTAGATCCACGCCATTGCCCCGGTGCCGACCAACGGTCGGCACCCACCACTGCAACCAGCCACGCAACCGTCGGCACCCACCACTGCAACCGGGCGCGCAACCGTCGGCACCTGCTTCGACTGCAAATCCCCTTGGGGTTGCCACGCTTTCATCCGTCTTACTCCGCGAACGTACCCGCCGCCGCCACGTACGTCGCCGTGTCCGCCCGTGTTGCGGATGACGCCGCGTTCGCGGCACCGATTACCTGACAGGTTCCCCCATGTTCGACTTCCATCGCCCGGGCCGCGTGCTGCGCCGGTCCCGCCTGTGCATCGCGTTGCTCGCCGCCGGCCTGGCCAGTGCCGCGCCGTCCGTACTGGCGCAGAGCGCCAGCAGCGACCACGCGGCCGTGCTGCGCTTCGATATTCCGGCGCAACCGCTGGATGACGCGCTGCGCAGCTACATGCGCCAGTCCGGTGTGCAGGTGGTCTATCCCGCATCGCTGGCACGTGGCGTAACTTCTCGCGCGGTCGGCGGCAGCCTGTCGGCCAACGAGGCGCTGCAGCAGCTGCTGCAGGGCAGTGGCCTGGCAGTGCGCCGGGTCAGCGCCGATGCGGTCACCCTGGAAGCGGCAACGCCGTTGAAGGCCGACAGTGGTGTGATCGTCACCGACACGCTGAGTGTGGCCGGCGACCGCGTCGGGAGCGGCGCGACCAGTGATGAAGCACGCCTGCTCGACAGCTATCGCAGCGTGGGTTCGACCACCACGCTCAATCGCACGCATCTGGAGCGTTTCCGCGGCACCTCCAACGGCGACATCGTCAAGGGTGTGGCCGGTGTCACCGCCGGTGATCCGCGCGTGGGCAACGGCTTCGACGTCAACATCCGCGGTATCCAGGGCCAGGGCCGCGTGCCGGTGATCATCGACGGTGGCCAGTCCAGCATGGATACCTACCGTGGCTACGCCGGCCAGTCGCAGCGCACCTACCTCGACCCGGACCTGATCTCCAGCCTGACCATCACCAAGGGGCCGAGCCTGCAGGCCAACGCGTCCGGTGGCATCGGCGGCGTGGTCGAGATGGAGACTTTGAAGATCGGTGACGTGCTGCGCGAGGGCCGCGACGTCGGCGTGCGCGTGCGCGGCGGCCTGGCCAATGGCAGTGCCAACAGCCTGCCGTCCTACAGTGCGGCACCGCGCACCGATCGCAGCGCCACCGGCAGCCAGTTCTTCAACGTGGCCGCCGCAGGGCACTGGGACCGCTTCGATCTGGTCGCCGCTTACGCCTACCGTGACAACGGCAACTACTTCTCCGGCCGCCACGGCTACGACGACTTCCCGCAGGATCGGCGCACGCTGGCGCCGCTGAATCCGCCGCGCACCGAGGTTTTCAATACCTCTTCGCGCTCGAAGTCGGCGCTGCTCAAGGGTACCTGGCGCATCGACGACACGCAGACGCTGGAAGCCGGCTATCGCCGCTATGAAGGCACTGCCGGCGAGATCATGGCCTCGCAGATCATCCGCGTGGATCGTGACCGCATTCCACAGTGGGATCCGGGCCACGTCGACATGGACAGCTACAGCCTGCGCTACCGCTTCAATCCGGACAGCGAGCTGATCGACCTGCGCGTCAACGCCGCGTACACCGACACCGACAGCGTGATGTACAACAGCCTGACCGGCATCACCCCGTGGTACTTCGACCGCCGCACCGAGTGGTACGACGCGCCCAGCTTCAGTGGCGACCACGGCTACAAGGATGCCTACCGCAATCCGCTGCGACAGAAGCGCTTCGGCCTGGATGTCAGCAATACCTCGAAGTTCGACACCCGGGCCGGCGCGTTCACGCTGGACTACGGCCTGTCCTACAGCGACGAAGACATCGCGCCGGGCAGTTCGGGGCCGGTCATGCACGACGATCTGGTCAACAACCGTTTCCTGCGCAACGCCGAGCGCAAGGAATACAGCGCGGTGGCCTCGCTGAAGTGGCAGCCCGATGAGCACTGGGAGCTGCTGGCCGGTGGCCGCTGGAACCGCGTGGATGTGCATGACCGCAACCGCCTGGCCACGCCTGATGCCTATGAGGTGCAGGGCCAGTACCGCTACACCGAGCTGCTCAATGGCAATCCGGCGCTGCCGTCGTGGCGGGCCAAGCGCATCGCGCTGCTGAACTGGTACCCGGATGCCAACGGCAACTTCACCCGGGAATCGCTGCTGGCCTCGCCGTACAAGAAGGGCACGGTGGCCGACATCGGTGGCTGGAACTTCTACGACGCTGGCAAGGCGCAGGATCTGGAAGTGCCGGTCAGCTGGAACTGGTCGCAGCCGATCCGCCGCCGCGACAGCGCGTTCTCGCCGACCGCCAGCGTGGCCTATCGCTTCAGCGAAGACACCATGGTCTACGTGAAGTACGCCGAAGGCACCAAGCTGCCGAGCCTGTTCGAGACCACGCTGGGCCTGTTCACCGCCGCCAAACCGGTGGGCGAGCTTAAGCCGGAGCGCGCGCGCAGCTGGGAAATCGGCGCCAGCACCCTCCGCTACGACCTGTTCACTGCCGGCGACCGCGTGGCGCTGAAGCTGGCGTATTTCGATACCCGCATCGACGACCTGATCACCCGTGACTACCGCACGCTGTCGGCGGGCCTGATCCGCAACGTCGACCAGTTCAAGGTTTCGGGCATGGAGTTCCAGTCCAGCTATGACAGCGGCAAGGTATTTGCCGATCTGTCCGCGCACTACTACTTCAAGGCCAAGACCTGCGCGTCGGACATTGCCGCCGAACGCCGTGCCTATGGTGCTCAGCGGAAGAATGACGAGCTGGCCAACACGCCCGACTGCGTGGACGGCGGCTTCGAAGGCTCCTACACCAACACGCAGAACCCGCCGCGCTACATGGTCAACCTGACCCTGGGCTCGCGCCTGTTCGACGAGCGCCTGGCCTTCGGCACCCGCGTGGTCCACAACGCCGGCCCGATCAGCAAGCTGGACAAGGACTGGAACGTGGGCCTGTCGGCGATCCAGCAGTTGTACCGGCCGACCACGCTGGTCGACCTGTTCGCCAGCTGGAGCTTCAACGACCAGCTCTCGGTGGAAGCCGGCGTGGACAACCTGACCGATCGTTACTACCTGGACCCGCTGGCCCTGGGCGTGATGCCGGCACCGGGCCGCACCGCGCGACTGGCGTTGACCTGGAAGTACTGATCGGTCGCGCATGAGCGCTGGGGTCAGATCCCTTTCCTCCGGAAAGGGCTCTGACCCCACCAGCGGGGGATACCCCGCTTACAGCCCCGTCGCCGCCTTCACCGCGTCCTCGTGCAGCGACTCGTTCAGCTCATCCACCACGGTGGTCCATGCCGCATCGGCCTGCAGCGACTCGGACAGGAACTGGCGCTGCGCATCGTTCCAGTACGGTGCCTCGACCACTTCCACATCGGTGGCCAGCTGGTGCTCGCGGATGAAGCGGGCGATGCCCTCGGCGCTGGCGTCCAGGCCCAGCTGCAGGAACAGGTTGGTCATGCGCGGTTCGGTGGTGATCATCGTCGGTTCCTGCGGTAAGAAGGGATGCGCCATTATCGGCGCACATAGCCTTGGGGAAAGCCCCGTGGCGAACGTCTACAGCAGGACGACCCCCTTGGCATCCCCCATGAACGCACACATCGCCCCTGAAGACAGCCGCAGCCTGCGGCTCAAGGCCGCCACCCGCGACAGCCATGGCGCCCTGGACAAGCGCATCATGGCCGGTGACATCTTCGCTGACCGCAGCAACTTCGCCCGGTTCCTGCGCGTGCAGTATCGCTTCCATCGCAGCATCGATGCGCTGTATGCCAACCCTGCGCTGGACGCACTGCTGCCGGACCTGGGCGAGCGCCGCCGCCTGGCCCAGGTGGCGCGCGACCTGCAGGATCTGGAGCAGACGCTGCCCGGGGCCGACATCGCGGCGTTGCCGTCCGATCTGGAACTGCCCGCCGCGTTGGGGTGGCTGTATGTGGCCGAAGGGTCCAACCTGGGCGGCACCGTGCTGTACAAGATGGCCGCCAGGCTCGGCCTGGATCGTGATTTCGGCGCCCGCCACCTGGCCGCGCATCCGGATGGCGCGGCGCGCCACTGGCGCGAGTTCACCGCTGCGCTGGACGCGGTACCGCTGAGTGCCAGGCAGGAGCAGCAGGTGATCGATGCGGCCGACGCCGCGTTCCGCAGCGTGCACGGCCACGTCGAAGTGGAATTCGCCTGATGCCTGGTGCCCGCCTGCGGATGCAGCGCTGATGCGTTGGCTCTGGTTCGCGCTGGGATGGTTGATGGTCGGCCTCGGGGTGATCGGCGCGTTGCTGCCGGTGATGCCGACCACCATCTTCCTGATCGTCGCCGTGGGCTGCTTCGCACGCAGCTCGCCGAAGTTCGAGCGGCGCCTGCTGGCGCATCCGCGCTACGGCCCGTCACTGCGGCTGTGGCGTGAGCAGGGTGCGGTGTCGCGCAAGGGCAAGGCATTCGCCAGTGCCGGCATGGCCGTCGGTTTTGCGCTGTTCTGCTGGGGAGCGCACCCGTCGTGGCGCCTGCTGCTGGGCGTGGGCCTGTTCTTCGCGGTCAGCGCCGGCTACGTGCTCAGCCGACCCGCGCCGCGGCTGCAGCCCCATCCGGTCGTGGAAGTGGACGACGCCAATGATCCGCGTGCGACCCGCCGTCGCGCAGCGACCCCTGATGCTGATGGAAACCGAGACGATGCTGCCTGCTGACCTGGCCCCTGTGGCCGCCCCCGCATTGACCCCGTGGGGCATGTACCTGGCCGCCGACGTGGTGGTGAAGGCCGTGATGATCGCGCTGGCACTGGCGTCGCTGGCCACCTGGACCGTGCTGCTGGCCAAGGGCTGGGAGCTGGCGCGGCAGGCCCGGCAGCTGCGTGCGGCACGCGCGCTGTTGCTGCAGTCCGCACAGCTGCCGACGCAGAGCGAAGAAGCGACCCTGCAACAGGGCGCCGCACTGACGATGCTGGACGCTGCACGCACCGAACTGCGCCTGTCGCAGGAGCTGGACAGCCACGACGGCATCAAGGAGCGCGTCGCCTCGCGCCTGGAACGCATCGAGCTGGAAACCGCGCGCGTGCAGCGGCGCGGTATCGGCGCGCTCGCCAGCATCGGCGCGGTGGCGCCGTTCGTCGGCCTGTTCGGTACGGTGTGGGGGATCATGAACAGTTTCATCGGCATCGCCCACAGCAACACCACCAGCCTGGCGGTGGTTGCGCCCGGCATCGCCGAGGCCCTGTTGGCGACAGCGCTCGGCCTGGTCGCGGCGATTCCCGCGGTGCTGGTCTACAACCATTTCAGCCGCGTGCTGGCCGGCCTGCGGGGGCTGCTCGGCGATCTGTCGGCCGCCGTGCAGCAGCTGGTGTCGCGCGATCTTGATCGTGCCGTCCCGCGTGCCGCTGCGGCGCCGCTGCGCGCGGTGCACTGAGGCGCGACGATGGCGATCAGGACCGCGTCCGACCGCGACGATGCCCCCGAAGAAGCGCACGAGATCAATGTCACGCCCTTCATCGACGTGATGCTGGTGCTGTTGATCATCTTCATGGTGGCCGCACCGCTGGCGACCGTGTCGGTGCCGGTGCAGCTGCCGGCCAGCAGCGCCAGTGCCACGCCGCCCGAACAGGCGCCGGTGTATGTGACTGTGCAGGCCGATCTGTCGCTTCGCGTTGGCGAACAGGCCGTAGCGCGCGACGGGCTGGCGGCTGCATTGCAGGCGGCCACCCACAGTGACACCGCGCAGCGTATCTTCCTGCGCGCCGATACCCACGTGCCCTACGGCGAACTGATGGCCACGCTGGATGCATTGCGTGCGGCCGGTTACCTGAAGGTGGCACTGGTCGGCCTGGAGCAGCGCACGCAATGAGCGGACTGCGGCGCTGGGCGACCAGCCTGGCGATCGTACTGCTGGTGCACGCGCTGTTGATCGGCGCGGCCTGCTGGTGGGTGGCGCGCGCACCGGTGCAGGCTGCAACGGCTCCCCCGGCAGCGCTGACGCTGGAGCTGGCGCCGATGGCGCAGGCACCGCCGGCGCCGCCGCGCGAGGTCGCCACCGGGCCGCTGCAGCAGCAACAGCAGCGGCAGCAGGCGCCAGCGCCAGCCGTGCGTGAGCAACCCAAGGCACCCGTGCAGCCGCAGGGTGAGCTGCCTCCGCCAGAAGCGCCGGAACCAGCGCCCGCGCCGGACAGCGCCGATGCCAACGTCGCGCAGACCAGCGCACCGCCGCAGGTGGCCGCCGACGCTGCCGCACGCTACACCGCGCCGCAGACCACGGCGGGTGAGCGCAGTCGTGCCGAGGCGACCTGGGAAGGACGCCTGCTCGGGCACCTGCAGAAGCACCGGCGCTATCCACGCCAGGCCGAGCGGCTGCGCCAGCAGGGCGTGGTCTACGTGCGCTTTGCCGTGGCCCGGGATGGCGCGGTCTCGGGGTTGAAACTGGGCCGCAGCAGTGGCTTCGCGCTGCTCGACCAGGAGACGCTGGACACCGTGCAGCGGGCCAGCCCGCTGCCGGCGCCGCCGGCCGAAATGGCCGGCGACCCGGTGGAAGTGATGGTGCCGGTGTCGTTCTTCCTGCGTGGGCGGTGATTGACGGTGGGGTCGGATCCCTTTCCGCAGGAAAGGGCTCTGACCCCATCGAAGCCGTCATCCACGCATGGCGCGGATCTACAGCAGCGGCACCAGCAGCAGCGCCACGATGTTGATGATCTTGATCAGCGGATTGATCGCCGGGCCGGCGGTGTCCTTGTACGGGTCACCGACGGTATCGCCGGTCACCGCGGCCTTGTGCGCCTCGCTGCCCTTGCCGCCGAAGTGGCCGTCCTCGATGTACTTCTTGGCGTTGTCCCAGGCACCGCCGCCGGTGGTCATCGAAATGGCCACGAACAGGCCGGTCACGATGGTGCCGATCAGCAGGCCGCCCAGCGCGCGTGGCCCCAGCAGCAAGCCGACCACCACCGGCACCGCCACCGGCAGCAATGACGGCACGATCATTTCGCGGATCGCCGAGCGGGTCAGCATGTCCACCGCCTTGTCGTACTGGGGCTTGCCGGTGCCCTGCATGATGCCGGGGATCTCGCGGAACTGGCGGCGCACTTCCTCCACCACCGCACCGGCGGCGCGGCCGACCGCTTCCATCGCCATCGCACCGAACAGGTAGGGAATCAGGCCGCCGATCAGCAGGCCGATGATCACCGTGTGGTCGCTGAGATCGAAGCGGAACTCCTGGCCGGGATTGGCCGCCTGCAGGTTGTGGGTGTAGTCGGCGAACAGCACCAGTGCGGCCAGCGCCGCCGATCCGATCGCATAGCCCTTGGTCACTGCCTTGGTGGTGTTGCCCACTGCATCCAGCGGATCGGTGATGTCGCGGATCTCCGAGGGCAGCTCGGCCATTTCGGCGATGCCACCGGCGTTGTCGGTGATCGGGCCGTAGGCATCGAGGGCGACGATCATGCCGGCCATCGACAGCATCGCAGTAGCGGCGATGGCGATGCCGTACAGGCCGCCCAGCGCGAAGGCTCCCCAGATCGCCGCACACACCGCCACCACCGGCAGCGCGGTGGACTTCATCGAAATGCCTAGGCCGGCGATGATGTTGGTGCCATGGCCGGTGGTCGAGGCCTGCGCCACGTGCTGCACCGGCTTGTACTGGGTGCCGGTGTAGTACTCGGTGATCCACACGATCAGCCCGGTCAGCACCAACCCGATCAACGCGCAGCCATACAGCGCCATCGGCCCATGCACGTTGTCGGACATCAGCCCGGTGGTGATCGGATAGAACGCAATCGCCGCCAGCACGCCGGAGACGATCACGCCCTTGTACAGCGCACCCATGATCGAGCCGCCCGGCTTCACCTTGACGAACAGCGCACCGATGATCGAGGCGATGATCGATACGCCGCCCAGCACCAGCGGGTAGAGCACCGCGTTGGCGCCGGCCTCGGCCAGCATCAGGCTGCCCAGCAGCATGGTGGCGATCACGGTCACCGCGTAGGTCTCGAACAGGTCGGCGGCCATGCCGGCGCAGTCACCGACGTTGTCACCGACGTTGTCGGCGATCACCGCCGGGTTGCGCGGATCATCTTCGGGAATACCGGCTTCGACCTTGCCGACCAGGTCGGCGCCGACGTCGGCTCCTTTGGTGAAGATGCCGCCGCCCAACCGCGCGAAGATCGAGATCAGCGACGAACCGAACGCCAGCCCGACCAGCGCGTGCAGCGCCTGCTCCATCGGCAGGCCCATGCGCAGCAGCAGTGCGTAGTAGCCTGCCACGCCCAGCAGGCCCAGCCCGACCACCAGCATGCCGGTGATCGCGCCGCCGCGGAAGGCGACGTCCATCGCCGCGCTGATGCCCTGGCGCGCCGCCTCCGCGGTGCGCACGTTGGCGCGCACCGACACGTTCATGCCGATGTAGCCGGCGGCGCCGGACAGCACCGCACCGACCGCGAAACCAATCGCGGTGTACCAGCTGAGGAACACCCCGACCAGCACGAACAGCACCGCGCCGGCGATGCCGATGGTCAGGTACTGACGGTTGAGGTAGGCACGCGCACCTTCCTGGATCGCGGTGGCGATCGCAACCATGCGCTCATTGCCGGTGGGTTGGCGCAGGATCCAGCGCGCCGAGACGATTCCGAACAGGATCGCGAGAATGGCGCAGCCCAGCGCCAGTGACAGCCCGTGACGTTCCAGCATTAGACCCCTCCGCAGAATGGATGTAGGCATCCAGTGGCGATGAACGGCACCACGAGGGGGACGACGGGCTGCAGCCTGGAACCAACCCGTACCGACCTTGGTGGTCGTCCGACGTATGGCGGTGTTCAGCATTCCCTGGTGCCCGCAGTATGCGTGCCGCTCTTTGTAGAGTCGAGCCATGCTCGACTGGCCCGTGGGAGCCGCGCCGCATGACCCGTGGGCGCCCTGCCAATGAACGCGTCGACATGCGCGCGGACCCGCCGCCAGGCAAGGGCATGATTTGCGAGCCACCGGCCTTTGCACCCCGTTAAGCCAGCCTCTGCAAGCCTGCGCGGAGTCCCGATGGAGATCCCTCATGCGCCTGTCCCTGTTGATGCTCGCCGCCCTGGCCCCGGCCGTGCCGGCACTCGCTGCGGAAACCCCGGAGCTGCAGCGTGCCGTGGGCGCACCCCAGGCGGTGGGCGCGGTGCATACGCTGCGGCAGATTCCCGAGGCCTGCGCACGCCTGGAAGGTGCGTTCACCGGCGATGCCGCCGCCCCGTACCGCTTCTCCGCCGTGCGTACCAGCGAGCAGTGCCAGCCACGTGCGCGCTTCGTCGACTACACCAAGGCACAGCCGAGTGCCGACAAGGGCTGGAAGCTCAACGATGTGATCCGCGTGCCCAACGCGGCATGCCCGGCGCAGCAGGCGGTGGTGCGGGTGTGGCGCCTGCCGTCGAGCAACAAGGTCGAGCTGGATGGGCAGGGCCAGTCGCGCATCTATCTGGAAGAGGCCAAGAAGCAGGCGGCAGCCGGCCAGATTCCGCAGGTGACGATGTTCGCCGCGCAGCTGCAGATGGAAGGCAAGGCCTGCAATTGAGATGATGCGTGCGCTGCGCCCACGCAGTCGTCCACGGGTGGTAGTGCCGGCCGCTGGCCGGCATCCGGCTGATCTCACTCCGCCAGCGTCGCCCCGCGCGCCACCAGCAGCTCGCGCAACGCCCTGCGATGGCAATGCGCTTCGTCCTCGCAGTAGCAGCCCACGCTGAGGTCGCTGTGCTGCGACATCGCGGCCAGCAGGTCCAGCGCGTGCGCGGCATCGGGCGCTTTCATCTCGGCCTTGTAGTGGCGGAAGAACGCAGTCCAGTCGGCGGCGGTCTTCGCCTCATGGGCCTGTTTCACCAGCTCCGCGCTGGGTGACAGAGTCGGGAACCAGACGTCGTACCAGTCCCGTTTCGCGAATTCGCTGCGGGGCACGCCGCGCGGTGGTCGCCGCACGGTGCCGATGCGCAGGCCCTCACCGGGTTGGCGCGGGCTGCCGAGACGAACAACACGCAGTGCCATGATGACCTCCAGGCGGGGCGTCCATCATCCTGCGATGCACGTGCGCCAGGCGTGAACCGCTGGGGAAACGAAAAGGCCCGGGCGCCTGCGCACCCGGGCCTTTTCCCATGCCGGCAGCGGTCAGTTGCCGCGGCAGTCCTTCAGCCACAACACCCGACCGATCTGGTCGTAGCTGTCGACCACGCCGGTCAGCGTTACTTTCTCGCGCGGGCGCAGGGCCAGCGCATACGCGGCCTGGTTGGCTGCGAACGAGCAGGAAATGGCCACACGCTCAAAATCGATGCTGCCATCGCTGGGCAGGTCGAAGCTGGTGTTGTAGGTGCCGCCACTGCGCAGCACGGTGGTGATGCGACCGGTGATGGCGTAGGTCTTGCCCTTGTAGCGCGGCTCGACCGCGGCCGGGTTGTCCTTGTTCTGGTTGCGCAGCTGGAAGCCGAAGCGGTCGGCGGCAATGGTCACCACCGAGGCCTGCGGAGTGGCCTTGGCCGCCTGTTCGCCCGCCTTGCCTGGCTTGATCTGGTTGAGCAGCTTGCACATTTCTTCGCGCACGCCGTCGGCCGGGGCGATGGCGCCCTTGTTGACCTTCACCACCATGCCGACGGTGCCCTGGCCGCCTTCGGAGGTGGCACTGATGATCATCGGAATCGGCTTGTGGGCCATGGATTCCGGCTCTTCGATCAGCATCGAGCCGCCTTCCACGTCCTCGCTGAGGACGTCCATGTTGGCGTTCTTGGCGATCACCCGCATCTGGCCAATGGCGCTGGCCACGGTCAGGTCCGGATGGGTGACCGATGAAGTGAAGGTAGTGCCGACGAAGGGATTGCCCTTCTTCTGGAAGTTGCTTTCGCAGGTCGCAGCGAAGGCCGGCGCGGCAGCACCGCACAGCAGCGCGGCGATCAGGATCGGGTGCTTCATGGTTACAGTCCTTGTGGAATGGCAGCACGGGCCCGGGCCTTGAGGGCCGGGCAGCGTCGAATCTGGCTTGCAGCGGCCCCTTTGCCCCGGGCCGGAGCCCGATTGTGGGGCGCTTCGGCGGCCGCCGCAATGCGCCCTGTGCGCCGCACAGGACGCAGGCACACTTCAGCCCTCGAAGGCCGGCAGCTTCTGCTTCACCGCCACGTTCTTCAGTGTCACGTACTTCGGCAGGCCGTCGGTGCCATAGGGAAGCGGCGCTTCGCCCTTGATCAGCGGCGACAGGTAGGCGCGCGCCTTGGCGGTGATGCCGAAGCCATCGCGGCGGATGAAGCCGGCTGGCATCTTCTTCTCGTGGTTGGCGATCTTCGACAGCGGGGCCGCTTCGATCTTCCAGCGATAGGGCGCATCGCTGCTGCGCACGATCACCGGCATCACGCCGTTCTGGCCCTTCAGTGCCAGCTGCACGGCGGCCTTGCCGACCGCCTGTGCCTGCTCCCAGTCGGTCCTGCTGGCCAGGTGGCGGGCCGAGCGCTGCAGGTAGTCGGGCAGCGCCCAGTGCACCTTCAGGCCCAGCTGGTCCTTGACCCGTGCAGCAAGGTGCGCGGCCACGCCGCCCAGCTGCGAGTGACCGAACGAGTCCTTGCCGCCGCCTGCGTCGGCGACGAAGCGGCCATCTGCGGTCGCGATACCTTCCGACGCCACCACCACGCAGTAGCCGACGCGCTCGACCACGGCCTTCACCTTGGCCAGGAATGCGGCCTCGTCGTAGGCGCGCTCGGGCAGCAGGATGATGTGCGGTGCTTCGTCATCACCGTTGCCAGCCAGGCCGGCGGCCGCGGCCAGCCAGCCGGCGTGGCGGCCCATCGCCTCGTAAATGAAGACGCGGGTGGAGGTCTCGGCCATCGCCGCCACGTCCAGCGCCGCCTCGCGCACCGAGACGGCGGTGTACTTGGCCGCCGAGCCGAAGCCGGGGCAGGTGTCGGTCACCGCCAGATCGTTGTCGATGGTCTTGGGCACGCCAATGCAGGTCAGGTCGTAGCCGGAGGCCTTGGCCAGCTGCGAGACCTTCAGCGCGGTATCGGCCGAGTCGTTGCCGCCGTTGTAGAGGAACCAGCGCACGTCGTGCGCGCGCAGCACCTCCAGCAGGCGGTCGTAGCGGGCGCGGTCGGCGTCCAGCGATTTCAGCTTGACCCGGCACGAGCCGAAGGCACCGCCCGGGGTATGGGCCAGCGCGCGGATGGCCGCGGCACTCTCCTTGCTGGTGTCGATCAGCTCCTCGCGCAGGGCGCCGAGGATGCCGTTGCGGGCGGCCAGGACCTTGATGCCCTTGGCCCGCGCCTGCTCGATCACCGCCGCCGCCGTGGCGTTGATGACGGCGGTGACACCGCCGGACTGGGCATAAAGGAGAGTACCGTTGCGCACGCTTCTACCTGCTCGGGGGAGGGGACATTGCAGGGACATTACCCGGATGCGGTAAAGTGGCGCTATTGCGGTGCAGCGATACCGGACCGTCCGGGACGCGAACCTTCTTTGTTTTCAACACGTTGGAGTCAGGTCAAATGCGATTGGTTCTGTTGGGACCGCCCGGTTCGGGCAAGGGGACACAGGCGACGCGCCTGAAGGAAAAGCTGGGCATCGCCCACATTTCGACCGGTGACATGCTGCGCGCGGAAATCGCCGCCGGCACCGAGCTGGGCAAGCAGGCCAAGACGGTGATGGATGCCGGCAACCTGGTGTCGGACGACATCCTGCTGGGCATGCTGGAGTCGCGCCTGACCCAGGCTGATGTCGCCAAGGGCTTCATCCTCGATGGCTACCCGCGCAACGTGGCCCAGGCCAATGCGATGGACGGCCTGCTGGCCAAGATCGGCCAGCCGCTGGACGCCGTGGTGCAGCTGGACGTGGCCACCGAGCTGCTGGTGGATCGCATCGCCGGTCGTGCCAAGGAGCAGGGCCGCGCCGACGACAATCCGGAAGCGGTGCGCCAGCGCCTGCAGGTCTACAACGAGCAGACCGCCCCGGTGGTCGATTTCTACGCCGGCCGTGGCACCCTGGCCCGCGTCGATGGCGTCGGTGAGCTGGACGAGATCGAAGCCCGCATCCTGGCGGCAATCAAGGCCTGATCCGGCCGGGCCGGCGCGAATTGCCGGCTCCCCGGGCGCAAAAAAACACAGGCCTGGTCCGCGAGGATCAGGCCTGTGTCGTTTGACAGGCGCCAGCGAAGGGCTTGCTCAGGGCCCCGCAGCATGAGCTCCCTTGGGGATGGCCTCTTGGGGAGTAGGACCGGTTCGGGTACTGCGGCTGGCAGTTCGAATTGTGTCCGGGTTCACAGAACATCGCTATCGGGAATTCCCTGACAGCTGATTGGAGTTTTCTCACATCCCGTGTAGGGGTTGTCTTACCCGATAGCGGACATTGGCCCTATACAGCCGTCATCGGTCACAATCCTCGGTCATGAGCAGCGTACATATCCTTGCAATTGCCGGCACCTTCATGGGCGGCGTGGCCGCCCTGGCGCGGGAACTCGGGCATTCCGTCAGCGGCAGCGACCAGGCCATCTACCCGCCGATGTCGACCCAGCTCGAACAGCTGGGCATCACCCTGGACCAGGGCTACCGTGCCGACAGCGTGCCGGCCGGCACCGACGAGGTGGTGATCGGCAACGCGCTGTCGCGCGGCAATGCCGCCGTGGAAGCCGTGCTCGATGCCGGCCAGCGCTATATATCCGGTGCGCAGTGGCTGTCCGAGCAGGTGCTGCCGGGCCGCGACACGCTGGCCGTGGCCGGTACCCATGGCAAGACCACCACCACCACCACCATCCTCACCTGGCTGCTGGAAAGTGCAGGGCGCTCGCCCGGCTTCCTGATCGGCGGCGTCGCCGAGGATTTCGGAGTCTCCGCGCGCCTGGGCCAGGGCCGCGAGTTCGTGGTCGAAGCCGATGAGTACGACACGGCCTTCTTCGACAAGCGCAGCAAGTTCGTGCACTACCGGCCGCTGGTGGCCATCCTCAACAATCTTGAATACGACCACGCCGACATCTTCCCGGACGTGGCGGCGATCCAGCGCCAGTTCCACCACCTGGTGCGTACCGTGCCCGCACGTGGGCGGCTGATCGTCAACGGCGAGGATCAGCGCCTGGCCGAAGTGCTGGCGATGGGCTGCTGGACTCCGGTCGAGCGGTTTGGTTTCGATCCGTCGCTGGAGTGGCATGCCGAGCTGCTGGCCGCCGATGGCAGCGCGTTCCGCGTGCACCATCGTGGGCAGGCGCTGGGCGACGTGCAGTGGTCGCTGCTGGGCCGCCACAACGTGCTCAACGGGCTGGCCGCGCTGGCCGCTGCGCATGCAGTGGGCGTGGCGCCGGCCACGGTGATCCCGGCGCTGGCGCGCTTCCGCAGCGTCAAGCGCCGCATGGAAGTGATCGGCAGCCATGGCGGCATCACCGTCTACGACGATTTCGCCCATCACCCCACCGCGATCGCCACCACGCTGGAGGGCCTGCGTGCCAGGGTCGGCGATGCGCGCATCGTGGTTGCGATGGAACCGCGCAGCAACTCGATGCGGTTGGGCGCACATGCGCAGGCACTGGCACCGTCGCTGGCGCTGGCTGATGAAGTGGTGTTCCTGCATCGCCCGGAACTGGCCTGGGATGCCGCTGCGGTGATCGCTGCGGTACGTGGTGACGCCCACGCGGTGCCGGATACCGACGCATTGCTGGCGCAGCTGCAGTCCAGCGTGCGCAGTGGCGACCACGTGGTGTTCATGTCCAACGGTGGCTTCGACGGCGCCCCGCGCCGCTTCCTCGCCGCGTTGCAGGCCCGATGAGCGTCGACAGCCCGCTGCCGCTGTTTCCGCTGCACACCACGCTGGTGCCGGGTGCGGCGGTGGGCCTGCGTGTTTTCGAGCGCCGCTATCTGGACCTGGTCCGCGACAGCGGCCGCAGTGGTGAGGGGTTCGGTGTCTGCCTGATCCTCGATGGCGAGGAAGTCGGCGCACCGGCGACGCCGGCGGCCTACGGTGTGCAGGTGCGCATCGAAGACTTCGATGTCGGTGCCGATGGCGTGCTGCAGCTTCGCCTGCGCGGCACCCGCCGTTTCCATGTGGAGCGTACCCGCGTGCGCGACAACGGCCTGGTGGTGGCCGACGTGCGCTGGTGCGAGGAAGACCCGGACGACGAACTGCGACCACAGCACGCGCTGCTGGCCACGGTGCTGGGGCACATCATCGAACAGGCCGGCGAGGCTTATGCGCCGTCCAACCCGGCGTTGCTGGACCAGGCCAGCTGGGTCGGCTGGCGGCTGGCCGAGCTGTTGCCGCTGAGCGAGCAGCAGCGCCTGCAGCTGCTGCAGATGGACGACCCGCACCAGCGATTGCAGCAGTTGCTGGGCTGGATGCCGTAGCAGCCTGCCTTGGGTGGGTGTGCACCTTGGTGCACACGCTGGGGCATGCGTGGAATGCCATCCACGCACGGCGTGGATCTACTGTAGAGCCGAGCCTATGCTCGGCTTGATGGTTCCCGCGAAGAGCAGCCGAGCATGGGCTCGGCTCTACAGTGGGTGATCGCGCACCGGTGCCGGTCAGGGCGCCGTGGTCTTCAACCGCAGCACCGGCAACCCGGTTTCGCTTTGCACATCCTCGCGCTGCGGCAGGTCCTGCACGGCGTCCTTCACTGCGTTGAGCGCCGGGTCGACGCCACGCAGCGGGTGCCACATGCCGATCCACTCGAAATGACGCTCGTAGCGCAGGGTCTGCGCACTGCCCAGCCATAGCGGCGTATTGCCCGGTTGCAACTGCGCAGGGGCTGGCCACAGGCGCAGTACGTAGCGCTCATCGCGGTGTGTACCCGGGCGCACCATCAACAGCGCTTCCACGCGCGTGTCCAGCGTGGCTGGCAGCACCGGCAGTTCGTCGGCACCCGTGTTCTTGTCCAGCATCAGCAGCGCCTCCTGCCAGCCGGCCTGTTCCTGCCGCTTCCAGCCGCGTGCTTCCAGCTGCGCCTGCAGCGGGGCCAGCGGGCCCGCCACCTGCACGTCCAGCGGCCAGCGCTGGTCGTCGTCGAACTCGTTGCGGCGCGCCGGCAGTGTCGCCCAGTCGTGCTGCCACCAGGCCTGCATGTCCATCGCCTGCGCCGCCGGCAGGGTCGGCTCGAAGCGTTCCAGCTTCACCGGAATGTGGCGCGGCGCGTACCACATCGCCGCCACGGCGAAGACACCGTAGAACAGCCACGCCACCGGCTTCACCCAGAACGAGCGGTTGAAGCGGCGGCGGTAGGCGATGCCCAGCACCAGCAGCCAGAACGTACCGAACAGCATGCCGCCGATCACATCGCTCAGCCAGTGCGCGCCCAGGTACAGGCGCGAGAAGCCGATCAGGCTGACCACGATGCCCGACACCAGGTACGGCCAGACACGGGTGCGGCCAGGCATCTCGCGGGCGATCAGCACCGCGAAGAAGCCGAAGGTGATGGTGGCCATGGTCACCGACACCGACGGGAAGCCAAAGCCACTGCTGGCATCGACCGGTCGCACCACATCCACCGTTGCGCCGAGCAGCATGGTCAACGCCAGGCCGAAGGCAAGCGCGGCCAGCCAGTGCGCGGCTGCCATCCAGCGGCGGCGCCAGATCAGGTAGCCCATCGCTGCAGCGGTGGCCGGCAACAACACCTGCCAGGCGCCCAGCGATGCCAGCGCGGCCATCGGGTAATCGGCCAGCGGATTGCGCAGCGCCAGCATGGCCTGGTGCACCAGCAGGTCGATCGCCAGCGGCTCGCCATGGGCGACCACCACGGTCAGCAGCGCGAACCAGCCCCAGCCCAGCACCAGCAGCATCAGCGCCAGCATCGCCAGCGGCACCGACTCGCGGCGCTTCGGGTCCAGCACACCGACGGTGTAGCGGCCCAGCGTCGGGTGCCGGTTGGACCAGTCCAGCAGCCGCGCCAGCCAGTTGTCCATGCGCGCGGCCGACCAGCGGTAGCCGTACAGCACGATGGCCCAGACCAGGCCGAGGATCACTGCCAGCAGGCCGACCACCACCACCAGGCGCCCTGCGACGGCGGCCACCGCGTCGTAGGCCTCGCCGAGCACCCAGCCCGGTGCCAGGAACAGCACCGCCCACGAAATGCTGGCGATGCCACTGGCCTGCATGTAGCGGCTGGCCGGCATTTTCATCATGCCGGCGATGGCCGGCACGAACGGCCGGATCGCGCCCACGTAGCGTGCTACCAGGATGCTCTTGAAAGCATTGCGGCGGAACAGGTTTTCGCCGCGGTCGAGCAGCTGCGGGTAACGGCTGAAGGGCCACACGCCACGCAGGCGGTCACCCCAGCGGCGCCCGATCCAGTAACTGATGCCATCACCGGCGAATGCGCCCAGTGCGGCTGCCGCCACCGCATACGGCCCGGAGATCTGGCCCAGCCCGATGAACACGCCCACCGCGAACAGCAGCGGCAGGGCCGGCACGATGGCGCCGAGAATGATCACCGCATCGCAGAAGGCGATGAGGAAGATAACGGCACCCGCCAGCACGGGGTGAGCGGCAATCCACGCGAGGGTGGCGTCGATCCATGAAGAGTCCATTGCCCGATTATAGGGGCGTGAAGGTGACTGGTTCCCAGCCGCTTGGTGACCGTTTGCAACGGGCGCCATCGCCTAGAATGGGCACATGCCGCATTCGTCAGACACGCCCTCGCACGCCCTGAAGGCCGACAGCTTCGGTCGCATCCTCCTTGTGGAAGGGCCGGCCGGCTCCTTTGTACGCCGTGATCTGGGCGCCACACCACTGTGGTTGCGGCTGCCGGCCTGGTGGCTGGCCCGCCGTGAAGCACGCGCACTGCGCCACATCCACGGCATGGCCGATGTGCCGCAGCTGCTGGCGTGGGATGGACGTCATCTCGACCGCAGCTTCATGGCCGGCGACGCCATGTACCAGCGTCCGCCTCGCGGTGACCTGGCCTGGTTCCGCGCCGCGCGTCGCCTGCTGCAGCAGCTGCATCGCAATGGCGTGGCCCACAACGATCTGGCCAAGGAAGCCAACTGGCTGGTCACCGACGATGGCCGCCCGGCGCTGATCGACTTCCAGCTGGCGGTGATCGGCAACCCGCGCTCGCGCTGGATGCGCCTGCTGGCCCGTGAGGACCTGCGCCACCTGCTCAAGCACAAGCGCATGTACTGCCGCGAGTCGCTCACCCCGGTGGAAAAGCGGGTGCTCAAGCGCACCTCCTGGGTGCGCGAGCTGTGGTTCGCCACCGGCAAGCCGGTCTACCGCTTCGTCACCCGCCGCATCCTGCATTGGGAAGACAACGAGGGGCAGGGGCCGAAGCCGTGAGCCGTACGCAGGTGGTGACCGGCCCGCCGAGTGCAGGCAGCATCCTGCGCCCACAGCTGGCTGGCGCCGACTTCGTGCACGCCTGCCAGGCGACGACCCGTCGTGATGGGCGCTCGGCCTTGCAGGCCTATCGCGACATGGCGGCGACCATTCCCGGCTGGTTCGATGGGCTGATGGCACTGCGCAATCGCGGCATGCGCCTGCTCGGCATGAAGCACCTGGGCTCGTTGCGTGCGGTACAGGACATCGCGCAGCCGCGTCCGGGGCAACGGCTGGGCATCTTCACCCTGCAGTCGCTGGATGACGATGCCATCGTGCTGGAAGACGACGACCGCCACCTGCGTGTGCAGCTGGCCCTGCAGTGGCAGGGCGATGTGCTGGAAGTGGCGACGGTGGTCCATACGCACAACGCGTTCGGGCGCGTGTACATGCTGCCGGTTGCACCCGTGCATCGGCTGATCGTGCCGCATCTGCTGAGGAAGCAGGTGCAGGCGTACCGGTAGATCCACGCCATGCGTGGGTGCATTAAGCAATTCAATGGTCGCGTGCAAGTGCCAGATGATTGCCGTTGACGACCCCTTCCATCTGTTCGCAGCGCTCGCCTAGAATCAGGAACGAGAGAGTCGCATGGAAGCAACGTCGCGCCGTCCTGGCGCGGCTACGCATGCGGACGCGAGGGGAAAATTGTGAAGCGAGTTGCTGCTTGGCAGTGCCGTGTTGCTACGGCACTGACGCTGTGCGTGGTCGCAGGTTCGGTCTCGGCAGTCGAGCCCTACCAGGAATACCGCAAGCTCATTGAGTCCGCCCAGAACCTGACGGCGCTGAAGGATGATCTTTTCGGCGGGAGCGTCAGCCTCTACAACGGCAAGACTGAGTTTGCCGTCACCGACGTCAGCCTGCCAGGCAACAACGCCCTGCCGGTGCAGATGCGGCGCCGGTTCAGTGTCGAGATGGACCTGGTCGGGAGTGGCAGCTTCAACGCCAGTCTCGATGGTGTGGGCGGCTGGGAGGTCGACACGCCGTACATCACCGGCATGTTCCCCGGCGCGAGCGCCTGGCTGAACAATCGTTGCAGTGGCGACATGGTGCCTCAGTGGCCCATTTCCTTCCGGCTCAACGAAGTCTGGCAGGGCAACATGATCCATGTCCCGGGTGGTGGTGATCGCACCATGTTGGGGGCCTGGAACAACACGCCGATGCCGACAGACGGCGTTGCACGCAAGTGGAGCACCTCGCATCGCGATGCCATCGACTGTATTCCAATGAAGTCGGGTCTGGCTGGCGAGGGCTATCGGGTCAGGACCACCTCGGGCGAGTCGTACTTCTTCGATACCGCGTTCACGCGCTTTGGCGGCACGCTGGAGCGCTCGGGCGGCGAAGGAGACAGGACCAAGATCGCTCGCACGCGCATCTACCTCATGGCCAGCCGTGTAGAGGACCGGTCGGGCAACTGGGTACAGTACGAGTACAACGGCAACGGTCACCCGACCCGGATCTGGTCCAGCGATGGCCGCGAGATCACGCTGGCCTACAGCGGCACGCTTCTGGTGTCGGTGACTGCCGCGGGCCGTACCTGGAACTATGGCTACGGTCAGGTCGAAGGCCAGAACCGCCTCACCGCAGTTACCCAGCCCGATGGAAGCACTTGGTCCTACGCCTACTCCAGCGCGCTGCGCGCCTGGGAGAAGGTGAACTGGGACGGCAACAGCAACGAGACCTGTCAGGAGCAGCCGCCGGAGCGTGACGGTACGCTGGTCATGACCATCAAGCATCCGTCCGGTGCGATGGGTGAGTTCCAGTTTTCGAATGGTCGCCAGTACCGCAGTGGCGTCCATGCCAGCGAGTGCATCCGCCGGATCGCACAGTCGGCGTACTACTACGAAATCGTCACCCCGTTTTTCTACGACGTAGTCTCGCTGAGAGCCAAGAAGATCTGGGGACCGGGCCTGCCGAAGGTGCTGCAGTGGAGCTATGACTATGGCAGCGGCTACGAGCCGCTCTGGGGCGGCGTGGGCGGTGCAGCCATCTACCCCTGCACGACCTGCAAGAAGGAAAAGCAGGTCACGATCTCAAATCCCGACGGAACCCGCACGGCCTACCGCTATGGCTCGCAGTACGCGCTGAATGAAGGGCGGCTGCTGGGTAGCAGCGTCATTGACGCGGCCGGGAATGTGGTCAAGAGCAGCACCTCGGTCTACATGACCGAAGACGAAGTGAAATCACAGCCATTCGCCCCGCTTCACGGGATGATCTACAGTGGCGACGAGCCGAGCACAGCTCAGGTGCGCCCGGTCGTGGCCGAGGCCATCCAGCAGGATGGCGTGACCTACCAGACCAGCATATTGTTGTTCGATGATCTGGCTCGCCCGTTGCGTGTCAATAGCGCCAGTCCTTTGGGCAGCCGCACCGATGCCACTCAGTATGCGGACGACCGAAGCAGATGGATTCTGGGCGCGATCGCGAAGGTCACCAACGAGAATACCGGCGTGGTGGTCGAGCAGACGACGTTCGATGGCCTGATGCGGCCCACGGAAGTGCGTTCGTATGGGTTGTTGAAGCAGGTACTGGGCTACAACCCTGACGGAACCGTGGCCATGGTGGATGACGGTCGTGGCAATCGCACTACGCTTTCCGGCTGGAAGCGCGGCACGCCACAGCAGATCCAGTTTGCCGACGGCGCTGTGCAGTCGGCGGTGGTGGACGACAATGGCTGGGTCAGCAGCGTTACCGATGAGAACGGTGCAACCACCCAGTACGGCTATGACGCAATGGGACGCATGGCCACCATCGACTGGCCGGCGGGCGACAGTGTGGCTTGGGCACGTACGACACAGAGTTTCACCGCCATCAACGGCGACGAGTACGGTATCGGAGCGGGTCATTGGCGGCAGACCGTCGCAACCGGAAACGCGCGGCGCAACGTCTATTTCGATGCCTTCTGGCGTCCGCTGCTGACTGAGGAATATGACGAGTCCTCGCGTGGCGTGACCCAGCGCTACCAGAGGTTTGCCTACGACGAAGCGGGTCGGCAGGTGTTCGCCTCGCACCCTGGCGAGTCTGCTGTGCTGAGTACAGGTACATGGACCGGCTACGACGCGCTGGGGCGACAGACCTCGGTGTCCGTCGACAGCGAGGCCGGTCTGCTGACATCGCTGACCAGTTATCTGGCGGGTGGCGGCTTGAAAGTGGTCGACCCCAAGGGCAATACGACGCTGACCACTTTCCAGGCGTTCGGTGCGCCGTCGACGGAATCCCCGGTGTCGATCATTCACCCGGCGGGCGCGTTCACCGATATCGATCGCGACATCTTCGGCAAGCCGCGCTCGATCGTGCGCCGCAACCAGGACGGCAGCGCCCGGATTGCCCGCAATTATGTGTATGACGGTCATCAGCAGCTCTGCAAGAGTGTGGAGCCGGAGACCGGCGCAACGCTGATGGGTTACGACGCAGCGGGCAATCTTGCCTGGAGCGCAGCTGGCCTGGACCTTTCCAGCACCACGGCATGCGACGCTGATGCTGGACCGGTTGCGGCCCGCAGGATCGTTCGTGGCTACGATGCGCGCAATCGGCTGTCGACACTTGCGTTCCCGGATGGGAATGGCAACCAGGGCTGGACGTATACAAGGGACGGCAAGCCGGCCACGGTGACCACGGCAAACGATGCGGGGACGACGCAGGCGATCAACACCTATACCTACAACAAGCGTGGGTTGTTGACGGCCGAAACCTCCAGTGACAGTACCCTCGGCATCCAGTCGCTGGGATATGCCTACAACGCCAATGGCGCACTTTCAGGCCTGACCTATCCGAGTGGGCGCTTCGTTGACTATGCGCCCAACGCGCTGGGCCAGCCGACCAAGGCGGGAGGCTACGCCTCAGGGGTGACTTACTACGCCAATGGGGGCATGAAGCAATTCACCTATGGCAATGGCATCGTGCACACGATGGCGCAGAACCAGCGCCAGTTGCCTACCCGGGTGGTCGACAGTGCCGGAGCGCTGGACACGACCTATGAGTACGACGCCAATGGCAACGTCGCGCGTATCGTCGACAATCTGGACGGGCAGCGCACGCGCACCATGGCCTACGACGGACTGGATCGTCTGATTCAGGCCACCTCGCCTTCGTTTGGCGGAGATGGCGTGTACCGCTACACCTACGATGCTGTGGACAACCTGCGTTCGGCCGCGCTGACCGGTGTCAAGGATCACGTCTATTGGTACGACACCCATAACCGGCTTACCAACGTACAGAACAGTGGAGGCGCCACCACTCTGGGCTTGAGCTACGACGCACAGGGCAACCTCTCCAGCCGCAACGGCGTCGGCTACAGCTTCGACTTCGGCAATCGCCTGCGCAGTGTGGCCAGCGCGGAGCGATACCGATACGACGCACATGGCCGGCGCATCCTGTCGGCGGGCGCCAATGACGGTGCCACCATTCGATCGCTGTACGGCAACGACGGTGTGCTGCGCCGGCAGGAAAATGCCCGGGAGGGCCGCAATACCGAGTACATCCACCTCAATGGCAGCCTGGTGGCGCAGGCCATCCAGGTCGTCGCGCCGGTTGCGCCGGTCCTGACCGCGCCCGCGTTCAGCAACAACGGTGCCTATGCACTGCAGTGGACGGCGGTGTCTTACGCCAGCCGTTATGAACTGCGAGAGCAGGCAGCTGGCGGAGCTTGGGCCACGATCTACAACGGCGCCGAACGTAGCTGGAACACGTCCGCGAAGGCGGAAGGAACGTTTGGCTATGCTGTCCGCGCTTGCCAACAGGACAGCTGCAGTGGCTGGTCGGCGACGGCCAGTGTCGTGGTGCAGCGTCCTCCTGCGGCAAAGGCTGCTGTAAGCGCGCCCGCAACGGCATTCAATGGCAGCTACAGCATTACTTGGACGGAAGCGGCGGGCGCGGCAACCTATCGCCTGCAGGAGCAGGTGGGAGCGGGCGCCTGGCAGACGGTGCAGGAGAGCGCGGCGCGCAGTCTCGCGGTCTCCGGCAAGCCGGCCGGGACGTATGGGTACCGGGTCTTTGGCTGTAACCCAGCGGGCTGTGGTCCTGAATCAGATGTTGCCCGGACCCAGGTGATCTATCCGCCTGCAGCGGCACCTTCGCTCAACGTGCCGGGGCAGAGTCTCGATGGCAACTATACGATTGCGTGGAGCAGCGTCGACGGCGCATTGCGCTATGCACTGGAGGAGAGCTTCAACAATGGTGCATGGGCACAGGTTGCCTCACTGGCCAGCACCAGTCAGGCATTCGGTGGCAAGGGGACCGGCAACTATGCCTACCGCGTCCGGGCCGGCAACGATGCGGGGTGGGGCGTGTACTCGGCGACGAGTGTTGTTTCAGTGATCCGGCCACCGGCACCGCCCAGCCTGAGTGCGCCCGCAGGAACCTCGTCGGGCAGTGTCACGTTGAATTGGACGGGCGTTGCCATGGCGGCCAGCTACCTGCTGGATGAGAGTGTCAATGGCGGAACCTGGACGGCGGTCCAGAACGACGGTTCGACCCAGTCGCAGCGCAATGGTCTGGTGTTCGGCAACTACGCCTATCGCGTAAGGGCATGCAACATCTCTGGCTGCAGTGACTTCTCCAACACGGTGGTCGTCGCTTCCAATCCGCCCCCGGGTACGCCGCAGTTCATTCATTCCATCAAGTCGCAATGGAAGGAAGGGCGCGCCACCAAAATCTCCTGCGAGGTGAAGTGGACCAGCATGCCGGGTGCAACCAACTACGAGATGATGGCCTACGGCGGAAGGCTCGAGTATTCCGGTCCGGAGAGCTCAATCGAAGCTCAGGGCGCGGTCTACTGCGCGGAAGTACAGATTGTGCGCGCCTGCAATGCCAGCGGTTGTTCAGCCT
Organism: Stenotrophomonas sp. YJH_SMC_69; assembly: GCF_059370495.1. Classification (NCBI taxonomy): domain Bacteria; kingdom Pseudomonadati; phylum Pseudomonadota; class Gammaproteobacteria; order Lysobacterales; family Lysobacteraceae; genus Stenotrophomonas; species Stenotrophomonas sp. YJH_SMC_69. The sequence continues at coordinate 40,818 of NZ_JCAFTS010000006.1, forward strand.
GGTCCAACCCGTATCCGCAGAGCGTTGTGGATTACGGCGACCTGACCAACCCTCGGTGACCTGAAAATGAAGATCAAGAAAATTCTGGTTGGTGTCGCTGCTCTGTTGGGACTGTTGCTGGGCACAGTGAGTGTTTCGGCGCAGGAGATCGTCCAGTATGTGCATACCGACGCGCTGGGTTCCCCGGTTGCCATCTCTGATGCCAACGGCGCGATCGTCGAGCGCACCGTTTATGAGCCCTATGGTGCGACCGTAGGTGATGCGAAGGGGGATCGCCCGGGATTCACCGGGCATGTGTCGGACTCGGCGACGGGTCTGACGTACATGCAGCAGCGGTACTACGATCCGTTGGTCGGGATATTCCTATCGACAGATCCGGTCGACGTGGGCTTGGACAACGGAGCCCTATTTAATCGATACATGTATTCGGCACTGAACCCCTATACTTTCGTTGATCCAGATGGCCGCTGCACTGGCTCTAGAATCACGAATAGTGACGGTACTTGTAAGAGTACCGGTGGGAACACGACGGCCACTGGGCCGACATCATCTGACTCCGCGATTCCGAGGGCGCCATCCTCTGGCTCATCTCCGAGCGTGGCATCTGGCGGAGAATCAAACTCCAACTGGCAAGAGATAAAGTCGCGTCTTGGCTTGTCGGGAGATTTGACAAAGAATGGAAACATCTTTGACGTCGGTGCCCTTTTTCATGATATCGCGATACCCGCAATGTACTCGCGGGGCGGCGGAGGGCTGGCTTCTGTTCCTGCTGCAATTCCAATGCTTGCTCGATTCAATTTTGCGGCACGAGCAGAGCATGTATTTAGAAGCGCCGCAGGGCATGTGAATCCCACTACGGTTGCTTCACAAATGAGATTTGTTGGTCTTTTCCAGCGTGTCAGCTCAAACCCGGCGAACCTAAGGGTGGATGCGGTTGCCGCGCGGCTAATGACGCAAGATGCAGCCTCTGCCGGTGTCAGTACGTACACTCAGACGATGAGGGGAGGGGCGCAGGTTTGGGTTCATGTGCGGAATGGTGAGATAGTCAACGCAGGCGTTAATGCCGCCGGAAAGGTAAGATGATGATTGATTCTGATGAATTGACTGATGTGGCGAAAACTCTTGCCTGGTACAAGAGTAATTTCTTCGAGGGCTGTGAAGAGAGCTTTGTTGCGGATTTTATGGTTTTTTGTTGGCAGGCGGTTGATCCCGGTCGCGTTGCTTCGCTGGATTTAGATGATGAAACTGTAGATGCATGCGCCGACATGCTCTCTGAGTTGAAGCTCTTTGTTGATGAGAGATGCGGGGAATGGGGGGCGCCTGCTTTCTGGAGGCGCTATATCGATTGGGCGGACTACGCCGCAGATTTTCCGCTTGATGAGTGCAAGCGGTTTATGCGAGAGACTGTTGGTTATCTTGAGCCTTCATTTTTCGTATTTACGACCACCGGCGGCACTGAGATGAGGTCCGAGGCAATGACGATTTTTGCCGAATACTCGCAGTCCCGCAAGGCGCGGGCTGCCTATGTTCGATCGGTAATTGAAAGTCGGCTGACGACTGACTCCTTCTATCAGCGATCCCGTTGATTCTCTCTGTCGCGAGATGCGAGAAACTGCTGCTGCGGTCGTCGTTCGGCTTTGTGGTCAGGGCAAAGCCGATATGTATGCTTCGCGCGGTTGATGTCGCCGGGCATGGCCCGGTCCACAGAGCATCTCGGCGCTTAACGCTAACGCTTAATGCCTTACGGCGTCGCCGGCACCACCTGCTGGCCAATGAAGTTGCGCTTGGCGTCGAAGTCGTACGCGATCTGCAGCTGGCCCACATCCGGGCAGGCGTGGCAGTCGCGCAGCGGCGTGCGGTACAGCAGGCGGACGCCACCGTTCTCCAGCGGCGTGGCCCCGGCCGACTGCGCCGGTGCGAACGGCGTGGCCTGTGGGTGGTCCTTCAGCAGGGCCTGCACGGCGGGGTCGGCACGCAGGGTGTCGTCCAGCTGCACGGCATCCACATCGATGCGCTTGCCGGTGGCGTCGACCAGGCGGGTGCCCTCGTTGGTGTTGGCGCGGAACGGATACTCGACCGTCGCAATGCCCAGGCCTTCGTTCTCGTGCCAGGCCGTCACGTAGGCCAGCTCGCCCCCGGTGGACAGCTGTTCGGCGGCGGTGATCGCATCGGCGCTGGCGCCGCCGGCGCGCATCGCATCGCGCAGGCAATCACGCGTGGCGGCGTTCTCGCCCTGGCGGCAGGCGTTGAGGTCGCCATCCCACACCACGGCCTCGCTCCAGCGCAGCTTGCCGTCGGCGGCGGCCTTCTCCGCGCTGGGCGTGTCACCGGCAGGTGGCTCCTTGCCCGGTTCCGGCGAACGGCCCTGGCAGGCGGTCAGCAGGGCAAGCCCCAGGGCAGGCAGCAACAGGCGGGAACGGCGCATGGCGTGGACCTCGTGCGTTGTCTGGAGGCCCAAGTATCGTCAAGGCCGGGTGAACTCCACGTCGGCGCGGCATACTAGCGGCTCATTGCATACGCTGGAGTGTGGGACGTGGGCAGCCTGCAGGGCAAAACGCTTTTCATCACCGGTGCCTCGCGTGGCATCGGCCTGGCCATCGCACTGCGCGCTGCGCGCGACGGCGCCAACGTGGCCATCGCGGCCAAGTCGTCGGTGCCGAATCCGAAGCTGCCGGGCACCATCCATACCGCGGCCGAAGCGGTGACGGCGGCAGGCGGGCAGGGCCTGGCCCTGAAGTGCGACATCCGCGAGGAGGAGCAGGTACACGCCGCAGTTGCGGCCACGGTCGATACCTTCGGTGGCATCGACATCCTGGTCAACAATGCCAGCGCGATCTGGCTGCGTGGCACGCTGGATACGCCGATGAAGCGCTTCGACCTGATGCAGCAGGTCAATTCGCGCGGCAGCTTCCTGTGCGCGCAGGCCTGCCTGCCGTACCTGCTGCAGGCGCCGAACCCGCACATCCTCACTCTCGCGCCGCCGCCGAGCCTGGAACCGAAGTGGTGGGGCGCGCATACCGGCTACACGCTGGCGAAGATGGGCATGAGCTTCGTCACGCTCGGCCTGGCCGCGGAATTCGGCCCGCAGGGTGTGGCGGTGAACGCACTGTGGCCGCGCACGGTGATCGCCACCGATGCGATCAACATGATTCCGGGCGTCGATGCGGCCGGCTGCCGCACGCCGCAGATCATGGCCGATGCTGCGCACGCGGTGCTGGTGCGCGAGGCGGCGGGTTTCCACGGCCAGTTCCTGATCGACGATGACGTGCTGGCACAGGCGGGTATCACCGATCTGTCCGGCTATGCGGTGGATCCAGCGCGTCCGTTGTTGCCGGATCTGTTCCTGGAGTGATCGCGCGTCGCCGGCAGAGGCCGAGGGCTGCGACCTTCGGCCTGCTGCGCTAGAATGCGCGGCTGTAATCGTTTTCAACAAGGACGTGAACCCATGTCACGCACTCTTTCCGTCGCGGCGCTGGCCGCTTCGCTGTCGATTGTCCTGGCTGCCTGCGGCGGCAAGGCACCCGCAACCACTGGCGACGCCGGCCCTTCCAGCACGCCCGACGCCAGCGCGGCGCCGTCCGACGCACAGCAGCAGTTGACCGCCAAGCTCAACGCCTACATCGGCTGCTTCAACACGCTTGATTCGAAGACCCACGGCAGCATCGAGTCCTATACGCGCTGGATCAAGGACGTCGAGGCCGGCCCGAGCGGGCGCGAGACCCAGGTGTACGGTCCGTTCGAGATCAGCGATTACGACATGAAGCAGTGCGCTGGCCCCGTGACCGAGGCGATGGCTGCCAAGCCGGCGCTGGCTGAGCTCGATGCCGCTGCTGGCCATTACCAGCAGGCGCTGAAGGCACTGGTGCCGCTCAGCAAGGACGCGCACGACTATTACGATCGCCAGGACTACGAAGACGACCAGTTCGCCAAGGGAAAGCAGCTGCACGCGCCCTTGATGGCCGCCTTCAAGGAGTTCGTGACTGCCAGCGAAACGTTCAACGCCGAGCTGGAGCGCCAGAACGACGCCGCCCAGCGCGAGCAGCTCAAGGTATTGGAACAGGCCGAGGGACGCACGCGCGAGTACTACCGTCTGGCAATGATGCTGGAAGCCAAGGCCATCATGGATCTGATGAGTGAGGATGACTTCGATCAGGCCAAGGCGCGCGAGCGCCTGGATGCGTTCAACCGCATTTCCGACGAAGCGCATGCGAAGGTGGCTGATCAGGAGCCGGGCAAGCTGGACTGGAACAGCTTCGAGCGTGAAGCCGAGAACTTCCGTCGCGAAGGCAAGGAGCGGCTGCAGCGCGTCAGCGAGAAAAAGCCTTACAGCGATTTCGAACGACGCATGCTGGATTCGCCCTCGATGGCGCCGCGTGGCTCCGCCAACAAGCTGATGCAGGAATACAACTCGCTGGTTTTCCAGAGCAACCGCCAGTAGCGAAGCTCAACGTTATTTTTGTCGCGATCGAGCAGGATGATTGCGACATGACGCGCCCCACAGCCCCGAATGCCAGCACCTTCCCGAGGTGCTGGAGCGCGCGCCCGCGCCATGCATGAAGATGCCTGCAGTTTTCACTGGTGCAAGGAACTGATTTGAACGCATCCACACGCCTGATTCCCGTTCTCCTGCTTGGCGCGCTGGCCGGCTGCAACAACCCGGCGGGGCTGGCGGTCGCCGACCCCGGGCTGGGGAAGGTGAACGCCTACATCGAGTGTTACAACGGCGTCGAACAGCCCATCCGCGAGGGTTTCCAGACCTATACGGGCTGGATGAAGGATCCCGAGGCCGGCCCGACCGGCAAGGAAGCGCAGCCGCGTTCACCCGGCAAGCTGTTGTCGCACCGGGTCGACTATTGCGGCCAGCCGCTGACCGATGCGCTGGCAAAGACCCCTGCCACGCCGCTGGATGCACCAGCGCGACAGTACCAGCGGGCATTCCAGGCACTGAACACCCTGATCGAGCGTGCCGATGGGTACTTCACCCGCGAGGACTATCGTCGCGATGGTGGCGAAGGGATGCGCAGCCAGCATACCCCGCTGATGCAGGCCTATGCTGATTTCTTCAAGGCCAGCGAAGCGATGGATGCTGCGCTGGAAAAGAACGAGAACGATCGCCGCGCCGCCCAGCTGAAGCAGATCGAGGAAAGCGAAGGCCGCTCGCTGGCCTATTACCACCTGCGCCTTGTCGGCGATGGCAAGCAGCTGGCGATGGCGTTCCAGAGCGACGCACCGGACGTTGCGGTATTGCGCGGCCAGCTGGCCGACTATCAGGCGCTGGTGACGGAAATCCAGAACAGTGGTGTCGGCAAGGACGACCCGATGTGGGGTCATGTGCAGCGTTCGGCCGACAAGCTGGTGCGTACCGCCGGTCGCGGTGTCGAGCGTCTGGAGCAGGGCAAGCCGATCACCGCCGATGCGTTGGCCGCCGAGCGCAAGGCGTCGGGCAGCTGGCTCACCACCGATCCTGAGGGCGCGCAGTCGACGATCCTGGATGCCTACAACGACCTGGTGACCACCAGCAACCGCATGCGTTGAGGAGGATCCACGCATGGCGTGGAGCTACCGGGGGTAGTGCCGGGTCACGCCCGGCACGCACCCTGCGGGTTTGGTAGTGCCGGCCGCTGGCCGGCATGTGCCTCAATGGCTGAAAGCATCCGGTAGTTCACCCCCGCACTTGCGGCAATGCCGTGCATCCGGCTCGTGGCCTTCCAGCCCGCAGTGCGGGCAGCCACGCGCATCGCGGCGCGCGGCCAGCTCGGCTTCACGCATTGTGCTGGCCAGCTCCGCGGTGTAGATGCCGGTGGGCACGGCGATGATGCTGTAGCCGATCAGGATCAGCACCGACGTGACGAAGCGGCCAAGCACGGTCTGCGGCACGATGTCGCCGAAGCCGACCGTGGCCATGGTCACCACCGCCCAGTACATGCTGGCCGGGATGTTGGTGAAGCCGTGTTCGGGGCCCTCGATCACGTACATCAGCGCGCCGGCGATGATGGTGATGGTGATCACCGTGAACAGGAACACCAGCACCTTGCGCCTGCTGCGCCACAGCGACGTCATCAGCACGCCGCTTTCCTCGATGTAGCGGGTCAGCTTGAGGATGCGGAACACGCGCAGGATGCGCAACGCGCGTACCACCAGCAGGCTCTGCGCGCCAGGAATGAACATCGACAGGTAGGCGGGCAGGATCGACAGCAGGTCGATGATGCCCCAGATGCTCACCGCGTAACGCAGCGGACGCTTGACCACGGCCAGCCGCAGCAGGTACTCGGCGGTGAAGATGATCGTGAAGGCCCATTCCAGGATGTACAGGCCGGTGGACCATTCGGCATGCAGGTGCTGCACGCTGTCGATCATCACCACCAGGATGCTGGCGACGATCGCCACTACCAGGATCAGGTCGAAATTGCGCGAGGGCCGCGAGTCGTGGCGGTAGATGATGTCGAACCACCGGCGGCGCCAGCCGGTCTCGGTGGCGGGGTTCAGCTGGGGGGCAGAAAACGGTCGCATGGGCGCATTGTGCCGCAGGGGTTCCGGCGCGAGAATGGGGATTCCTGAACCCTGCCGACTGCCATGACCGCCGCTACCGATCCGCTGATCTCCCTTTCGCACTATTACCTGCCGGTCTACAAGCCCCGTCAGGTGGTACTGGAGCGAGGCCAGGGCGCCCGCGTGTGGGACAGCCAGGGCCGTGAGTTCATCGACCTGGCCGCCGGCATCGCCGTGTGCGGGCTGGGCCACAACGATCCGGACCTGGTGGCCGCACTGGTCGAGCAGGCCGGCAAGCTCTGGCACACCAGCAACGTGTTCTACAGCGCACCGCCGCTGCACCTGGCCGAGGAGCTGGTGAAGGCCAGCCGCTTCGCCGAGCGCGTGTTCCTGTGCAACTCCGGCGCCGAAGCCAACGAAGTGGCGATCAAGATGGTCCGCAAGTGGGCCTCCAGCCAGGGCCGCCCGGCCGACAAGCGGGTGATCATCACCTTCCGTGGCAGTTTCCACGGCCGCACCCTGGGCGCGGTGACCGCCACTGCCCAGCCGAAGTACCAGGAAGGCTACGAGCCGCTGCCCGGCGGCTTCCGCTACATCGATTTCAACGATGAAGTACAGCTGGAAACCGCGATGGCCGCCGGCGACGTGGCGGCGGTGATGCTGGAGCCGATCCAGGGCGAGGGCGGCGTGATGCCGGCCAAGTCCGGTTTCCTCAAGCGCGTGCGCGAACTGTGCGACCAGCACAACGCACTGCTGGTGCTGGACGAGATCCAGGCCGGCATGGGCCGCACCGGCACGCTGTTCGCGCACTGGCAGGACGACGTGGTGCCGGACATGGTTACCCTGGCCAAGGCACTCGGTGGCGGCTTCCCGATCGGCGCGATGCTGGCCGGCCCGAAGGTGGCCGAGACCATGCAGTTCGGCGCGCACGGCACCACCTTTGGTGGCAACCCGCTGGCTGCTGCGGTGGCCCGCGTGGCGCTGCGCAAGCTGGCCTCGGCGGAGATCGCCGCCAACGTCAGTCGCCAGTCCAAGGCGCTGCGCGATGGCTTCGCCCGCATCAACGACGAGTTCGGTGTGTTCAGCGACGTGCGTGGTCGTGGCCTGATGCTGGGCGCGGTGCTGAGCAATGACTTCGCCGGCCAGGCCGGTGCGATCCTCGACCACGCCGCCGAGCAGGGCCTACTGACCCTGCAGGCCGGCCCGGACGTGCTGCGCTTCGTGCCGTCGCTGAACATCACCGACGAAGAAGTGGCCGAAGGCCTGAAGCGCCTGCGCGCGGCGATTGCCGCGTTCATCGCCGCGCGCTGAGGCCATCATGCCGGGGTCGGACCCCTCTCCTGCGGAGAGGGCTCTGACCCCGTTGCTGAGGAATGCCCGTAGAGCCGAGCCCATGCTCGGTTCATCGCGATGCCAGGCCACAGCAGCCGAGCATGGGCTCGGCTCTACAGTAGTTCACGCAATCCGGTAGCGCTTCAACACCTTGCCCAATCCCCGGCCATCGCGCACGGTTTCCGCGTGCAGGCCGGCAGCGCGCGCGCCACGCACATTGGCGAACAGGTCATCGACGAACAGCGTGCGCGAAGGTGCCACGCCCAGCGCTTCCAGCGTGCGCAGAAACACCGCCGGCGCCGGTTTGCGCAGGCCGTAATCCGCACTGCAGAACACGCGCGCCTGCAGGGCAGGAAACAGTTCCGGCAGCAGGGTGGGCAATGCCTGCTGCATCAGCGCGCCGTTGTTGGTCAGCACCGCGATTGGCACTTGCAGGGCCTGCAATCGTTGCAACACGGCCGCCTGAGGATGGCTGGCGGCCCGTCGCGCCGCGGTCCATGCAGCCACATCGACAGTCGTGCCCAGAAGCTCTCCCAGCTGCGCCAGATAGGCCGGGCCATCCAGCGTGCCATTGTCATGCGCTGCTTCCAGACCGCTGTCGTACAGCGCGGCCTGTACGGCGTGCGTCGGAACCTGCAGTGTCCGGGCCAGATGCAGCACGCGTTGCCCGCGCTGGTACTGCACCAGCACGCCATCCACATCCAGCAGCAACAGGTCGATCCGCATCGGCTGAGCATGCCATTGCGAGGAGTGCGCGGGAAACCCTGGAGCTGGCATGCGACAGACGGTCGCAGACGGCGCCGCAGGGGGCTGCCTAGAATGGCGCTTGAATCCGCAGGAGATGCAATGATGAAGGCTTGGAGGGTGGCAGTGGGACTGGGTGCGCTGATGCTGGCGCCGTCGGCGATGGCGCGGGTGTGTGCGGTGAGCATCGACAGCACCGACCAGATGAGCTTCAGCAGCCGCGAGATCAAGGTTGCCGCTGATTGCACCGCCGTGGACCTGACCCTGCGCCATACCGGCAAGCTGGCGGTCACCGCGATGGGCCACAACTGGGTGCTGACCCGCAGCGCTGATTACCAGCCGGTGGCGATGGCGGGCATGCGCATGACCCTGGCTGACAGCTACCTGCCGAAGGCCGACAAGCGCGTGCTGGCGCACACCAAGGTGATCGGCGGCGGCGAGACCACGCGCGTGCGTTTCTCTACCCAGGGCCTGCAGAAAGGTGGCGACTACACCTTCTTCTGTTCGTTCCCCGGCCACTTCGCGATGATGAAGGGCAAGTTCCTCTTCGGTTAGAAAAAAAAGGGGACGGAGGGGATTAAGTCGTTTGTGCACAAACGACTTAATCCCCTCCGTCCCCTTTTTGCGATCAGCCCTTGGTGGCCTTGAACGCCACGCGTGCAGCGGCGAGGGTGGCCTCGATCACCGCATCGTCGTGCGCGCTGGACAGGAAACCGGCTTCGTACGCCGACGGCGCCAGGAACACGCCCTGGTCCAGCATCGCATGGAAGAAGCGGTTGAACGCCGGGATGTCACAGGCAGTGGCCTGCGCATAGGTCTCCACCTTCTCGCTGGTGAAGAACAGCCCGAACATCGCGCCCACGCGGGTGGTGGTCACGGCCACGCCAGCTTCGGCGGCGGCCGCTTCCAGGCCGGCACACAGGCGCGCGGTGCGCTCGGCCAGGTCGACGTGGAAGCCCGGCTGCTGGATCAGTTCCAGCATCGCCAGGCCGGCGGCCATCGCCACCGGGTTGCCGCTCAGCGTACCTGCCTGGTAGATCGGGCCGGCCGGGGCGATCTGCTGCATCAGCTCGCGGCGGCCACCGTAGGCCCCGACCGGCATGCCGCCGCCAATGATCTTGCCGAAGGTGGTCAGGTCCGGGGTGATGCCGTAGTGCGCCTGCGCACCGCCGAGGGCGACGCGGAAGCCGGTCATCACCTCGTCGAAGATCAGCAGTGCGCCATGCTTCGTGCACAGTTCGCGCAGGTGCTGCAGGTAGCCCTCGCGCGGCGGGATGCAGTTGGCGTTGCCGACCACCGGCTCGATGATCAGGCCGGCAATGTCGTCACCCTGCTGCGCGAACAGCGCAGTGGCCGCTTCGAAATCGTTGTAGGGCAGGGTCAGGGTCAGTTCGCTCAGCCCGGCCGGGACGCCCGGCGAGGTCGGCACGCCCAGGGTCAGCATGCCGCTGCCGGCCTTGACCAGGAACGAGTCGCCATGGCCGTGATAGCAGCCTTCGAACTTCACGATGCGGTTGCGGCCGGTCGCACCACGCGCCAGGCGGATCGCCGACAGCGTGGCCTCGGTGCCGGAGTTGACCATGCGCACCATCTCGCACGACGGCACCAGGCGGGTGATGGTCTCGGCCATGGTCACTTCGGCTGCGCACGGCGCGCCGAAGGACAGGCCGTTGTCGATCGCCTTCTTCACCGCCTGGCGCACGGCCGGGTGGTTGTGGCCGACGATCATCGGGCCCCAGGAACCGACGTAGTCGATGTAGCGGTTGCCGTCGACGTCGTACAGGTAGGCGCCGTCGGCGCGCTCGACGAAGAACGGTTCGCCACCGACCGATTTGAACGCGCGTACCGGCGAATTGACGCCGCCCGGCAGCAGTTGCTGGGCGCGGGAGAACAGGGCGTGGGACTGGTCGTGGTTCATGGGGCTTTCCTGGGCGTTACGCGAACTGGGCGAGGTAGGCGCGCTGGGTCGCGACCGGGTCTTCGGCGGCGAACACGCTGCTGACCACGGCGACCAGATCGGCGCCGGCGTCGATGATGGGACCGACATTGTCCGGCGTCAGGCCGCCGATCGCCACCCGCGGCACGCCCAGTGCGGCGCTTTGCCGCAGCAGGTCGGTATGCGCGCGGCTGCTGGTGACCTTGGTCGTGGTCGGGAAGAACGCGCCGAAGGCCACGTAGCTGGCGCCGGCGGCCACGGCCTTCTCTGCATTGGCCAGCTGGTCGTAGCAGGAGGCGCCGATGATGGCCTCGGCACCGAGCAGGGCGCGTGCGCTGGGGATGTCACCGTCGGTGCCGCCCAGGTGCACCCCCGCCGCGCCAACGGCTTTGGCCAGCGCCGGGTCGTCGTTGACGATCAGCGGCACGCCGTGTTCCGCGCACAGCGCCTGCAGGGCGGTGGCCTGCTCCCGCCGCAGCGCGTCACTGGCGGTCTTGTTGCGGTACTGCAGCCAGGTGGTGCCAGCGGCCAGCAGCGGCGCGGTACGGGCCAGCAGGCGTGCGGTATCGGGCTCGTCCGGGGTGATCAGGTAGACGCCGCGGGGCGCCGGGGAAGCAGAAGTCATCGATGGCTACCGGTGAGTGGACCGCAATGGGACAATGGCGGCCCGTGAATCCAGCCCTGATTATCCGATGAGCGATGCCACCCCCACCACCTTGCGCACCTGGATGTGCGTGGTCTGCGGCTTCCTGTACAACGAAGCGGACGGCCTGCCGGAGGAGGGCATCGCGCCGGGGACGCGCTGGGAGGACATTCCGGAGACCTGGACCTGCCCGGACTGCGGGGTCACCAAGGCCGATTTCGAGATGGTCGAGGTCGATTGATGAGGGTAGGTGTGGACTGTTGGTCCACACCCCGGCACCCTCAATGCAGCCGCGGCATCGGTCCGCCGAGGTCGATCAGCTTCTCGCGCAGCCACTGCGCATCACTGGCTTCCGGGTTGCGCTTCAGGTACTGCCCCAGATCGTGGCGGGCACCGGCCAGGTACTCCAGTTGCAGGTAGGCCAGGCCGCGGTCACGCAGCGCATCGTCCTGCTCCGGGGCGAGCTTCAGCAGGCGGTCGGCACTGCGCGCGGCGCGGTCCCATTCGCCGGCCTCGGCATACACGCCGTGCAGGTTGCGCAGCATGCGCATCAGGATCGCGCGCGCCGGCGCCGGGTCCAGAATCTGCGCCAGCACCTGGTCGTCGGGCATCTGCCCGCCCAGGTGTGACTTGGCGCGTTCGCGCAGTTCGTCCACGTCCAGCGGGCGACCACCATTGAACGGGTCCATCACCAGCACGCCGTCGTCCACCGGCAGGCGCACCAGGAAGTGGCCGGGGAAGGACACGCCGTCGAGCGGAATGCCCAGCCGCCGCGCGACTTCCATCTGCACCAGCGCCAGCGAGATCGGGTTGCCCAGCCGGCGCTCGAATACCTGGTTGAGGTAGCTGTTGCGCGGGTCGTAATACTCGTCGTGGTCGCCGCTGTAGCCCAGCTCGTCGAACAGGTGGCGGTTGATCGCCGCCATCTTCAATGGACTGTTGTCGATGCTCTCCACTTCCGAGCGGAGGTGGTCGACATGGCTCTGGATCAGCGCATCGTAGGTCGACGGCTGCAGATCGGGGTATTCATCGCGCGCGATCAGCAGCGCGGTCGGCAACAGTGGCAGCGCCTCGTCTTCGAGGTCGGCCAGTGCATCCCAGTCGGGGAGTGTGATCCGGTCCTGCATGGCCACAGACTGGCGTCATTCGCAGGCCGTTTCAAGCGGTGCCGCGTGAAAAATGCAGGGGTCAGATCCCTTTCGCGTGCGAAAGGGATCTGACCCCTGCAGGGTTGCCGGCCAGCGGCCGGCACTACTGCGGGTGCCGGGCGCAGCCCGGCCGTACCTTACTTTTCGATGCCCGGGCCGAATTTCAGCTCCGTGCCGTCCTTCAACTGCAGCTTCTCGGCCTGGCCGGCGTTGAGTTCCAGCACGTAGCGCGCCGGGCCACCGCTGGGGTAGGGCGGGCACATGTCGCCGGCCGAGCACGGCGGTACGTCGCGCTGCTGGCTGACCAGCCTGCGCTGGCTGTCGAAGTACAGGATGTCCAGCGCGATCCTGGTGTTCTTCATCCAGTACGCCTGCATTTCTTCGCGGTCGTGGATGAACAGCATGCCGTGGTCGGCCGCCATCTGGTCGCGGAACATTAGCCCGCGCGCGCGGGTTTCATCGTTGGTGGCCAGCTCCACCTGGTAGCGGGCGCCATCCAGCTCGACCCAATGGCGGGCCGCGTCGGTGGCACAGCCGGCCAGGGCCAGCAGCGGAAGCATCAGCAGCGAACGCAACAGCGACATGGTCAGGATCCTTCGGAAGGGTCAGAGCACGACCGGCGGCTCGCCGCCGACGATCACCACGTCGGCGCGGCGGCGCGCGAACAGGCCCACGCAGACCACGCCCGGCAGTTGGTTGAGCTCGCGCTCCAGCTTTTCCGGATCGGTGATCTGCAGGTTGTGGATGTCCAGGATCTGGTTGCCATTGTCGGTGACCACGCCTTCGCGCCAGGTCGGCTGGCCGCCGGTCATGTCGCGGATCTGCCGGGCGACCAGGCTGCGCGCCATCGGGATCACTTCCACCGGCAGCGGGAACCTGCCCAGCACCGGCACCTGCTTGCTCGGGTCGACGATGCAGATGAAGCGCTCGCTGGCCTCGGCGATGATCTTCTCGCGGGTCAGTGCGGCGCCGCCGCCCTTGATCAGGCACTTGTTCGGATCGCACTCATCGGCGCCGTCCACGTACAGCGACAGGTTGCCGCTGTGGTTCAGCTCGATCACTTCGATGCCGTGCTGCTTCAGGCGCGCGGTGCTCTGCTCGGAGCTGGACACGGCGCCCTTGATGCGGTGCTGGATGCGGGCCAGGGCATCGATGAAATAGGCCACGGTGGAACCGGTGCCGACACCGACGATCATGCCGTCTTCGACGTATTCGATGGCTTTCTCGGCGGCCAGGCGCTTGGCTTCGGACATGGGAGAACTCTCAGGCAGGGAATCAGGATTTCTTTTCCAGCGACAGCAGCAGCTTCCACTGCGCGGCGGTCACCGGGAACACCGACAGGCGGTTGCCCTTGGCAACCAGCGGGAAGCCTTCGCCCAGTTCCTCGGCGTGCAGCTTGATCTCGTCCAGCGCGATCACCTGCTTCAGCTTGCGGTCGAAGGCCACGTCCACCAGCATCCAGCGCGGGTTCTCGCGCGTGCTCTTGGGGTCGTAGTAGTCGGATTTTGGATCGAACTGGGTGTCGTCCGGATAGGCGGTGCTGGCCACCGTGGCCAGGCCGACGATGCCCGGCACCTTGGTATTGGAGTGGTAGAACAGGATGCCGTCGCCCACCTGCATGCCATCGCGCATGAAGTTGCGCGCCTGGTAGTTGCGCACCCCGTTCCAGGGTTCGACCTTGACCTTGGCCAGGTCATCGATGGAGAAGGCGTCCGGTTCGGACTTCATCAGCCAGTAGCGCTTGCGGGCGGTCATGCGTTCACGGGGGCAGCGGAGGGGAACAGGGTGCCGTCTTCGGTGCAGATCGCATCCACCGGCACGTCCCACGACGCCACCGGCAAGGACTCGACCTGCTGCACCGCGAACGCAGCACCGACCAGCCAGGGCGGCGCCGGCCGGTCATGGCGGAAGGCGAAGCTGCGATCATACCAGCCGCCCCCCATGCCCAGCCGCCGGCACTGTCCGTCGAAGCCCACCAGCGGGGCCACCACCAGCGCCATCTGCGCCGGTTCCAGCGTATCGTCCAGCGCTACGTCCGGTTCGGGAATGCCGTAGCGGTTGCTGGTCAGCGCCTGTCCCGGCCGCCACGGCGCGAAGCGCAGCACGTCGCCGGCCAGCACCGGCAGGCAGTAGGTGAGCCCTTCGGGCAGTTGCAGCTGCCAGCGGTGCAGGGCGATTTCGCCATCCAGCGCCCAGTAGCCGGCCACGGTGCCTTCGCGTGGGGCGAACGGCAGGGCGAGCAGGGCATCGGCAAGGGATTCGGCGGCAGCAATGCGCTCACCGGCGGAAAGGTCGCGGCGGCGTTGCCGCAGGTCGTGGCGCAGGGCCTGGCGCGGGTCGGTCATGGCAGCGTGCGGCAAGGATCAGCCGCCATTGTGCCGGAAAGAACAAGGGCGACGCCCGAAGACGCCGCCCTTGCTGGAATATTGCATTCTCCGCAATGTCGATGCATGCGAAACGACCTTGAACCCGGGGGCTCAAGTGGGAACGCTGGAGAACCATCGGGCTTCCCGCTACAAGGCGGACCTGCACTCCCGGCGCTGTCGCGCTCCCGGTGTCGTTCTTAAGGGACAAGGCGAATGTTTGCACATGCCGTCGAGTACCGCAGAGAACGCGTGGCCATTATAGCCAGCGTGCAGGATCTGGATAGGCCGTTCGTCGGCAACAGTCCGTGCCAATTCAGATATGCGAAAAGGGGACGGAGGGGATTAAGACGTTTCCGGCACGGATGGGGCGAATGCGCCTTAATCCCCTCCGTCCCCTTTTTCTAGGGGGTGCCGTCGATCGCGCGGTCGAGGCGCCTGTTCAGGTCGGCCAGCGTCTGCTGCAGGGCCACGGCCTGGCGGGCGTTCTCGTCGCGCAGCAGCTGCAGTTCGTGGGCCAGGTTCAGTGCGGCCAGCACGGCGACGCGGTCGACGGCGGCCATGCGGTTGCTGCCGCGGATTTCGCGCATGCGCGCATCGAGCAGGCGCGCGGCGGCCATCAGGCTGTCGCGTTCATCGCCGCCGACACCCACCGTGTATTCACGATCGAGGATGCGGACACTGACCGGTTCGGCGCTCATGTGTGCTGCTCCAGGGATTTGAGCCGGCTGATCATTGCTTCCACCCGCGAGCGTGCCTGCTCGTTCTTGGCCAGCAGCGTGGAACGCTCGGCCACCAGCTGTTCCTGCTGGTGGCGCAGGCTGCGGTTCTCCTCGGCCAGGCGCTGGTTGCGTTCGAGCAACGCTTCCACGCGGGCGGCGAAGTCCTGCAGCTGGGCAAGGGGATCGGCGGGTTCCATGCGGGCACGATAGGCAAGCCGGGCAAGGGCGGTCAAGCGTTGTCGCAGCAAGGCCTGGCGGCCGCAGAGAGGACGCCGCCGGGTTGCTACACTACGGGGTCTCACGGGCGCGCGCGTGCGCGCCCCGGGTTTCCTTCTCCGAACGAGCCGCACGATGACCGAACTTCCCTCCGTCGACGACGTTACCCGCGCCAGCCAGGAACTGGGCCTGGGCGCTACCGCTGCCGAGCTGCACGGTGCGCTGTGTGGCTGGCTGGCCGCCGGTGGCGCCCCCGGCAACGACTGGCCGGCACGGGTGCTGGCCGACGACAACCTGCCGCCGGTGGCCGCCGACAGCGTGCTGGGGCAGCTGCTGCAGGCGACCATCAAGCAGCTGGAAGACCGCGACTTCGCCTTCGAACTGCTGCTGACAGACGGCGACGACGTGTCCGCGCAGGCCGATGCCATGTTCAGCTGGACCCGCTCGTTCCTGGGTGGTTTCGGCCTGGGCAGCGGCGGCCGCCGCCCGACCTTGTCCGAAGAGGGTGAAGAAGCGCTGACCGACATGGCCAGCCTGGCACGCGCCTCCAGCGAGGATTTCGAAGCGGGTGGCGATGATGACGACGAAGCCCTGTCGGAGATCGAGGAGTTCATCCGCGTGGCGGTACTGCTGCTGCACGGTGACGTGGTGCTGGCCTCGCGCCATCGGCAGCGCCTGAACTGATGGACATCAAGCAGCGCACCGGCATCGCGGCCGGCGAATACAAGCGTCGGCGCCGCCAGCTGATGGACATGGCCGGCGAGGACGCGATCCTGGTGCTGCCGGCCGCGGCCGAGAAGGTGCGCAGCCTCGATACCCATTACCCGTTCCGCCAGGACTCGGACTTCCAGTACCTGAGCGGTTTCCCGGAGCCGGAGGCGGTATTGGTGCTGATCCCGGGCCGGCGCCACGGCGAGGCCATCCTGTTCTGCCGCGAACGTGATGCCGAGCGCGAAGCCTGGGACGGCAGCCGTGCCGGCCAGGAAGGCGCGGTGGCGCAGTACGGCATGGACGATGCGTACCCGATCGATGATCTGGACGACATCCTGCCGGGCCTGTTGGAAGGCCGTTCGCGCGTCTACTACCACTTCGGTCGCGACGCCGATTTCGACCTGAAGCTGATCGGCTGGGTCAACCGCGTGCGTTCGCAGGTGCGCCACGGCGCGCAGCCGCCGCATGAATTCCTTGAACTGGGTCATCTGCTGTACGAGCAGCGCCTGTTCAAGTCCGGCGCGGAAGTGGCGCTGATGCACCACGCTGCGCAGATCAGCGTGCGTGCACATCTGGCGGCGATGAAGGCTGCCAGGGCCGGCATCCACGAATACGAGCTGCAGGCCGAGCTGGAACGCGTGTTCCGCGCCAGCGATGCGGTGCCGGCGTATTGCAGCATCGTCGGTGCGGGCCGCAACGGTTGCATCCTGCATTACCGGGACAACAACGCGCGTTCGCGCGACGGCGAGCTGGTGCTGATCGACGCCGGTGCCGAGTACCGTGGCTACGCCAGCGACATCACCCGCACGTTTCCGGTGAATGGCCGCTTCAGCGCCGAGCAGCGTGCACTGCACGACCTGGTCGGCGATGCGCAGGCCGCCGCGCTGGCCCAGGCCAGGCCGGGCGTGCCGTACGAGGCCGGTCACCTGGCCGCGGTGCAGACCCTGACCGAGGGCCTGCTGCGGCTGGGCCTGCTGAAGGGGACGCTGGAAAAGAACCTGTCCGAAGGCCTGTACCAGCGTTTCTACCGGCACAAGACCGGGCACTGGATCGGGCTGGACGTGCACGATGTGGGCGATTACCGCCTGGCGGGCGATTCGCGGCTGCTGGAGCCGGGCATGGCATTCACCATCGAGCCGGGGCTGTACATCGGCGTGGACGATACGACGGTGGAACCGCGCTGGCGCGGCATCGGCATCCGTACCGAGGATGATGTGCTGATCACCGACGACGGTCATCGCGTGCTGACCGAAGGTCTGGCGCGCAGCGCCGACGAGATTGAAGCGGTGATGGCGGGGTAAGGGGTGTTCTGCAGGGCTTGCAGCCCTGCACCCGCAGAGGCAACAGCAAGAGCAACAGCAACAGCAACAGCAACAGCGCGCATTCCGTGGGATGGCGGGGCACTGTGGGTGTGCGGGGACGCCGTGAACCCATCCATGGGGGCTTGGTCGCGGCATCCATGCCGCTCACACCCCGCAAACCCACAGTACCCCGCCTTCGACAGGTTCACGCGGCTGTTGGCAACCGCGGTTATTGGCACGCGCGGCTGTGGGTAGGTGTCGACCTTGGTCGACACGGAGCGAGCGCAGCGAGCGACCCGCTTCTGCTTTTCTTTCTTCTTTTTCCGTGGTTGGACGCAGCAGGAAACTGTCAAAGGACGGGCGGGGTGGGTTTGCAGGACCGTTGGCGCCATGGATGGCGCCATCGAGCCCCCATGGATGGGTTTACGGCGTGTCCTGCAAACCCACCCCGCCCGGCCAAGCGCGGCCTTTGATATCAGCGCCCAACCACGAGGGGCTCAGCCGTTGGCCGCCGCAAACGCCGGCCGCGTCAGGTTGTCCGCCTCGCCCTCGGTGCACAGCACTTCGTCTTCAATGCGGATGCCACCATACGGACGGAAGAAATCCACGCGGTCCCAGTTGATCGCATCACCATGGCCGGCGTCCTTCACTTCGTTCAACAGCATGTCGATGAAGTACAGGCCCGGTTCAATGGTCACCACCGTGCCCGGTTCCAGTACGCGGGTCAGGCGCAGGTACGGGTGGCCCGCCGGGCGCTCGATGCGGCCGCCCTCGTCGCTGGCCGCGAAACCGGCCACGTCGTGCACCTGCAGGCCGATCAGGTGGCCGATGCCGTGCGGGAAGAACGCGGCGCTGACGCCGGTCTCCAGCGCGGTCTGCGGCGAGACCTTGATCACGCCGAAGTCCTTCAGCACGCCCATCAGCGAAAGATGTGCGTCCACGTGCAGCTGCCTGTAGTCGAAGCCCGGGCGCACCGCTGCGCACATCTGCTGCTGGGCGGCGTCGACGGCAGCAATCATCGCAGCGAATTCGTCGTGGCCCTGCGCGGCGTAGGTACGGGTGATGTCGCTGGCGTAGCCGTGCGCGCTGGCGCCTGCATCGATCAGGAAGCTGCGCAGCGGCTGCGGCGCCTTGCGGCCCAGCTCGGTGTAATGCAGCACGGCGGCATGTTCATTGAGCGCCACGATGTTGCCGTAGGGCAGCTCGTTGGCATCCTGGCCCACTGCCTGGCAGTACGCCATGTGGATGCTGAATTCGTCGGCGCCGTTGCGGAACGCGGCTTCGGCGGCGCGGTGGCCGCGCACGCCCAGCACCTGCGCCTGGCGCATCAGCGCGATCTCATACGGCGTCTTGCTGCCGCGGTACCATTCCAGGTAGTTCACCACCGGTGCCGGGTTGTTCGGCACGTAGCTGCCCAGCGCGCTCTGCGGCTCGCCGAGGATCGCGCAGCGCGACGGGTCGGCCGGCAGCAGGGCCAGCGCCTCTTCGGGCTTGCGGATGATGTGGATGTCGAAGTGCTCCACCCACCAGCCACTCGGTGCGTCCGGTACCACGTGCCAGTAATCAAAGGGCTGGTGGAAAATCACCGCCGGGCGCTTGCCCGGGGTGAACACGATCCAGCTGTTGGGCACCCGGGTCAGCGGCAGCCAGGCCTTGAACTGCGGATTGACCGCGTACGGGTAGTCGCGATCGTCGAACACCTGGTAGTGCAGGGTGCCGCTGGGCACGACCAGATGGTCGAAGCCGCCGCGGGCCAACGCCTGTTCGGCACGTCGGCACAGCACGGCCAGGTGGTCGGGGTACAGGGCGCCGGGGTCTTGCTGGATCATTGCGGTGGCTCGACACGGAAAACGGCCCTAGATTCTGCCGCATACCGGGAAAAACCGCTGTGCTGGAACCGGCACTCAGGCCGTCGAAACCGGTGCCTCGTCGCTGTCTTCGCCTATCCACCGGCGCAGCAGCTGCCGATGTTCGCGTGACAGGGTGAGGAAGCGGAAGCCGGTCCAGCTCTGGCCGGGCACATGCGCCGGCTCGCTCCACAGCAGGTGCACGCCCACGTCAATGGCCTCGTGGCGGCCGTCACCGATCGGCAACGGGAAGCGGAACTGGTACAGCGCGTCCTCGCGCAGCGGGGTGCTGGCCAGCATCAACATGCCAGTCTCGGAGACATTGCCGAGCCGGCCCACCACGCATTCGCGCATCTGGTCGGTGACCGGTACCAGGTCCGAGACCTGGCGACGCGGCGCGCGGCGGGTGTCCTGCGGCGGTTGCACGTTCAAACGGACGCCTCCCTGTAACGGCCGCCGGCCAGCGCACGCAGCGCACCGAGGCTGGCCTGCCATGCGCGATCGACCAGCCGCCCTTTGTCTTCGGTGACCAGCTGCGCGCGTCCGGCGCTGAGCTGCCGGGCCAGCGTATCAAGGTCGGTATCGGCGATCTTCTGCCCGCGCGGATTGACGAACAGGGCGTGGCCGGTCAGCAGGCTGTACCAGGACAGGCGCTGGCGGCGCAGGGTGCCGTCACCGTTGTCGATGTCGAACCAGCTGCCAAAGGGCAGGGTCACGAGCTGCTGGTAGGCCGCCTCTTCGGCGCTGCTGCGCGGCGTGCGCGGGGCGTCGGCGCTGCCGCTGGCAGCATGTTCGCCCAGTCGTGCACGTGCCTTCAGGCGCGCACTGAGCTCGGTGCGCGAGGTGCTTTCATCCTCGCCTCCTGGCGTGGCCAGGCGGCGCGCAACGGCGGCGGCTTCCTCGGCGTGATAGCCGACCTGCACGAGCGCCGATTCCACCTCGTTGGCCAGCACTGCATCGGTGCCACCGTTGGCATCGACGGCCTGCGCGGTCACCGCGGCGATGCGCTCGGTCTGTAGCAGGCGTTCCTGCCACTGCGGCGAATCTTCGCCATGGCGCAGGCGGGTGAGGGTGAGTGCATCGGCCCAGGCCTGGCGCAGCAGGGTCTGCACGAAGCGCGGCGGCGCCTGCGTGTCGCAGCACTGGTCGATCTGCGCATTGGCCTGGCGACGCGCCAGTTCCAGCCGTTCCTTGCCACGCGCGGCCTCGACGTGGCGGCGCTCGGCCAGTTCAGCACGATGGGCCGCCGCGCGCTGATGCTGCTGCACGTCCTCGTTGGCGGTGGCGAAGGCCTCGGGCGAGCGTGCATCCTGGCCGAGCAGACCCTGCACGCTCTGCGCCATGCGCTGCAGCAGCTGGGGATCCACATCATCGTCGCCCAGCCAGTTGGCGCCGACTTCGGCAATCTGGTTGAGCAGTTCGCGTGCAGGGTGTTCATCGCGCACGAAGAAGCCGGGGTCGGCCATCGCCGCACGCGCCAGTGGTACCTGCAGGCGCGCCAGCAGGGCGGCCGGCACCGGGTCGGGGCGCTGCTGTTGCTGCACCTGCTGCATCAGCAGGCGCAGCAGGTCGAGGTTGTCGCGGTCGTGGCTGCCCAGCTGGGCCTGCGCGCCGTGCTCGCTGCGCAGCTGGGCGACCACCGCAGCCTGCAGGTCGGCGACGCCGGTGGCCGCGCTGGACTGGGCCTGCAGTCGCGCGAGGACCGCATCGACGGCCGCACTGGGCACGGCAGCGGTGTCCGCAGGAGGGGCAGTGGCATGGCGGGCCTGCTGCAGCAATTCATGCAGCGCACTGCCGGTGGACGTGGTCACGCCAGCGGTGGCTGCGCCCGGCGTACCCGCGTCGTTGAATGCGTCCTGCACCAGGTTCGACCAGGAACCGGCCGGAGCGGAGCCGTTCCAGCCGGTCAACGGCGCGGCGGAACGCTTGGCAGGCTGGGTTGTGCGGCCGCCGCCCACCGACTGGGTGATGATCCGCCGGGTGCTCGACGAGCGTGCCAGGTACGGGGTGTAGACCAGGCCCGGCAGCACGCCATGCTGGGCCAGCAGCGCATTGGCGCGGTCCAGCACATCGCCCAGGCGTTCCAGCACCTGCCGTTCGAAGCTGCGGTACAGCGCAAGCTGCACCTCCACGCCAAGGGCGTCCTGTTCGGCGATCCGGCGCACCATCGCGCACAGGGCCTGCGGTGCCAGTGGCAGGGTGTCGGCCTCGAACGCCGGCGCCGCCGCGAGCACGCCCAGGCGCTGTCCCAGCAGGTTCAACGTATTGGTTGAACGCAGGGTCTCGCGCCGGATCATTTCGGTCAGCAGCAGGTCGCGATCCACCTCGTGCTCATCGACCAGCGACAGGCCGAGCGCGCCCGGTAGCGGCGGCGGCGAAGCAGGGGCCGCAGCGACGGTGGACGGCTCGCGCAGGCCCGCCAGCGCTTCGGCCACGGCATCGAGCATGCGGTCGGCGAAATGGCCGGCGAAGGCGTGCAGCTGGCCACGCTGGGCCATCAGGTCCGCCTGCTGCATCGGATTGCGTGCACGGTCGGCGTCGTGCAGCAGCGTCTGCTCCAGCGCTTCGACGGTCAGGATCAGGGGCGCGGCCAGCGTTTGCCGGCACAGGCCGATCAACGCACCCAGCAGTTCACGCACCCGCGATGGCAGGTCGCTGGCGGCCAGGCGTGCTTTGTCGGCAGAGGTGATGGAAAAGACAGCTGACATCGGCGAGCGGTACCCGGATTCCCGCGGATCGATCCTGTGAATCTACCGTGTCGGCCGCAGTCGGCGCTACTTTAGGCTGAACGTGTCTCACGTTCATCGGGCAGGGCCGACGGATGAACGGTAGTGCCTGCCGCTGGCCGGCAGCGCTGTCTTTACCAGAGTGCCGGCCAGCGGCCGGCACTACCCGGTATGGCGGAAGGCTTATTCCTCCAGGAACAGGCTCACCACATCGTTGGTGAACCGGCGGCCCAGCTCGGTCGGTTGCACATGACCCTCCGCCACCTCCAGCCAGCCGCGCTGGACGGCCTCGGCCAACGGAGCGTCCAGCACGCCGCGCGGCAGCCCGGTGCGCGACTCGAAATCGCGAAGGCCGAACCCTTCGTGCAGGCGCAGCAGGTTGAGCATGTACTCGAACGGCAGGCGCTCGGCTGCGATCACATCGTCACCCCCGAAAGAGGCCGGCGTGCCAGCGCTGTCCAGGTAGGCCTGCGGATGCTTCAGCTTCCAGCGGCGCAGCACGTGTTCTTCGGCGCCCGAGCTGATCTTGCCGTGCGCACCGGCACCGATGCCCAGGTAATCGCCGAAACGCCAGTAGTTCAGGTTGTGCGCGCTTTGCCGGCCGGGGCGCGCATAGGCGCTGACCTCGTACTGGCCGAAACCAGCCTGTGCCAGCAATGCCTGGCAGTGTTCCTGCATGTCCCAGGCGTTGTCTTCATCGGGAATGCCCTGCGGCGGCCGCGCGAAGAACACCGTGTTCGGTTCCAGGGTCAGCTGGTAGTGCGAGATGTGCGCCGGTTGCAGTGCAAATGCACGCTCCAGGTCGGCCTCGGCGCCGGCCAGGGTCTGTTCCGGCAGCGCATACATCAGGTCGATGTTGAAATTGTCGTAGCCCGCGTCCTGCGCCATCTTCACCGCGCGCTCGGCTTCGCCACTGTCGTGGATGCGGCCCAGGCGCTTGAGCATGGCGTCGTCGAAACTCTGGATGCCGAAGCTGAGGCGGTTCACGCCGGCCGCGCGGTAGCGGTCGAAACGGCCATGCTCGGCGGTGCCCGGGTTGGTTTCCAAGGTGATTTCGGCGTTGGGGGCAAAGCGCAGGCGCGCGCTGGCCTGCTGCAGGAAGCGGTCGATCGCTTCCGGCGGGAACAGGCTGGGCGTGCCGCCACCGAAGAACACGCTGTGCACCACCCGGCCCCAGACCAGCGGCAGGTCCTGGTCCAGGTCGCGCAGCAGTGCATCGATGTAGGCCTCGAACGGCAACTCGCCCTTGGCCTGGTGCGAATTGAAATCGCAGTACGGGCATTTGCGCACGCACCACGGCAGGTGCACGTACAGCGACAGCGGTGGCGGCACCAGCCGCGGTGCGCTGTCGTGGTCAGCGGAGCAGGCTTCGCCGGGCAGGTGGTTGCAGTGGTCGTGGGCGTGCGGCATGGGCTTCATCGGTAGTGCCGGCCGTTGGCCGGCTTCCCTGGTTCGATCAGGTCGGGCGTCAGTACAGCGTCGCCAGCTGTTGCTTGAGCTGCTGCAGGGCAACGGCACGGTGGCTGATGGCGTTCTTCAGCGCCGGCTCCATTTCCGCGGCGGTCAGGCCGTGGGTGGTGTCCAGGAACACCGGGTTGTAGCCGAAACCATTCGTGCCACGCAGCTCACGGATGATCTGCCCTTCCCAGCGGCCTTCGCAGATCAGCGGCTGCGGGTCGGTGGCGTGGCGCAGCAGCACGATCACCGCATAGAAGCGGGCACTGCGCTGGCCATCGGGAACACCGGCCATCGCGTCCAGCAGCTTGGCGTTGTTGGCAGCGGCGTTGGTCGGGTGGCCGGCATAGCGCGCGCTGTACAGGCCCGGTGCACCACCCAGGGCATCGACGATCAGGCCGGAATCATCGGCCAGCGCCGGCAGGCCGGTCGCTTCGCAGGCGGCGCGTGCCTTCAGCAGCGCGTTCTCGACGAAGGTCAGGCCGGTCTCTTCCACGTCGCCCAGGCCCAGCTCGGCGGCCGAGGTGATCTGCAGCGGCAGGTCGGCGAGGATCTCCTGCATCTCCACCAGCTTGCCGGCATTGTGGCTGGCCAATACCAGTTTCTTCATTGACGGGGCTCCAACAGGTCCCAGGTGTTGCCATACAGGTCGCGGAATACCGCGACCGTTGCATAGGGTTCTTCGCGCGGTGCTTCCAGGAACTCGACGCCGGCGGCCAGCATCGCCGCGTGGTCGCGGTGGAAGTCGTCGGTGTTGAGGAAGAAGGCAACGCGGCCACCGGTCTGGTTGCCGATGCGGCTGCGCTGTTCCTCGTCGCTGGCACGGGCCAGCAGCAGGGCGGCGGCGCTGCCGTCGGTCGGGCCGACCACCACCCAGCGCTTGTGCCCCTGGTCGATGTCTTCGAGCAATGCGAAGCCGAGCTTGTCGGTGTACCAGGCAATGGCTTCGTCATAGTCGGCAACCACCAGGGTGGTCAGGGCGATGCGCCGGTTCATGCCGACAGCGCCGCCTGCTGCGCGGCCAGCAGCTCGGCCACGCCCTTCTCGGCCAGGCCCAGCAGCGCGTCCAGTTCATCGCGACGGAAGGCGTGGCCTTCGGCGGTGCCCTGCAGCTCGATGAAGCCGCCACCGTCGTTCATCACCACGTTCATGTCAGTGTCGCAGTCGCTGTCTTCGGCGTAGTCCAGGTCCAGCACCGGGGTGCCGCGGTACACGCCCACCGACACTGCTGCAACTGCGCCCAGGACCGGGTTGCGCTTGATGTCGCCACGCTTCATCAGCACGTTCACCGCATCGACCAGGGCCACATAGGCGCCGGTGATGGCGGCGGTGCGGGTGCCACCGTCGGCCTGCAGCACGTCGCAGTCGAGGGTGATGGTGCGTTCGCCCAGCGCATTGCGGTCCACGCAGGCACGCAGGCTGCGGCCGATCAGGCGCTGGATCTCCAGCGTGCGACCGCCCTGCTTGCCACGGGCCGCTTCGCGGTCGCTGCGGGTATGGGTGGCGCGCGGCAGCATGCCGTACTCGGCGGTGACCCAGCCTTCGCCCTTGCCGCGCAGGAAGCCCGGCACGCGGTTCTCGACGCTGGCGGTGCACAGCACGCGGGTTTCGCCGAAGCACACCAGCACCGAACCTTCGGCGTGGCGGGTGAAGCCGCGTTGGATGACGACCGGGCGGAGCTGGTCGGGCTGGCGGCCGCTGGGGCGGGAGTCGGACATGGTACGGGTTCCGTAATGGCGAGGGAGTACGCCGCCACGCCCGCGGCCTTCACGGGGCGGGCAAGGGGGCTCTGGTGAGGGCGCTAGGTTACCATTCCCCCTTTGCACGCACCGGACACATTCCATGATTCGAAGCATGACCGCCTATGCCGGCGGCGAGCGGGTCACCCCGTGGGGCACGCTGGGCTGCGAGCTGCGCTCGGTCAACCACCGCTTCCTGGAGGTCGGCACCCGTCTGCCCGAGGAACTGCGGGCGCTCGAACCGCAGCTGCGCGAGCGTATCGCCGCGCGCCTGAGCCGCGGCAAGCTGGATCTGGTGATGCGCCTGCGCGCGCCGGAGGCGGCTGCCAACCTGCAGGTGGACGAGGCCCTGCTGGGCCAGCTGGGCCGCCTGGCCCACCGCCTGACCTCCGATTTCCCGAACCTGCAGGTCAGCTTCACCGATCTGCTGCAGCTGCCGGGCGTGACCCGCGGCGAGGCCACGGATGCCGCCGCCCTGCAGGTCGAGGCGCTGGCCCTGCTGGACCAGGTGCTGGACGGCTTCGTCGAAGCGCGTGAGCGCGAAGGCGGCAAGCTGGCTGCGGCCATCAGCGAACGCGTGGACGGCATCGAACGCATCGCCACCGAAGTGCGCACCTTGATTCCGGCCATTCGCGACGGCCAGCGCGCCAAGCTGGCCGCCCGTCTGGCTGACCTGCCGCACCCGGTCGACCCGGGCCGTGCGGAGCAGGAGCTGGTCCTGTGGCTGCAGAAGCTGGACGTGGATGAAGAGCTGGACCGGCTCGGCAGCCATATCGTCGAGATCCGCCGCGTGCTCAAGCAGCGCGAGCCGGTCGGCCGCCGCCTGGACTTCCTGCTGCAGGAGTTCAACCGCGAAGCCAATACGCTGGGCTCGAAGTCGGTGGACAGCCGCACGTCCAATGCCGCGGTGGAGCTGAAGGTGCTGATCGACCAGATCCGCGAGCAGGTGCAGAACATCGAATGATGTTGCATCCAGCGATACAGCAGGGGCGCCTTCGGGCGCCCTTGTCGTTCCAGCGCATCAGCGCACGCTGACGCCCGGCGCTCCTTCACCCAATCGCCCGACCACGGCGGCTTGGCCGAACCCTGCGTCGTGGAAGCAGGCCAGCACCGCATTCACTGCCTCCGGGGTGCAGGACACCAACAGCCCGCCACTCGTCTGCGGATCGGTCAGCAGTGGCTGCCAGTGGCCGGCCAAGCGCTCGGCGAAGCGCACTTCGGCGCCGTACGAGGCCCAGTTGCGGGCGGAGGCGCCGGTCACGCAGCCGCGCTGCAGCAGCTCCAGCGCCTGCGGCAGCAGCGGCACCTGTGCACTGTCCACTTCGGCAGCGACGCCGCTGGCGCGGCACACTTCCAGCAGGTGGCCGAGCAGGCCGAAGCCGGTGACGTCGGTCATCGCGTGCACGCCGTCCAGCGCGGCCAGCGGCACGCCCACGCTGTTCAGGCGGGTGGTCGACGCGATCATCTGCCGGTAGCCCTCTGCATCCAGCACTTCTTTCTTCAGCGCCGACGAGTACACGCCCACGCCCAACGGCTTGCCCAGCACCAGCACATCGCCGGCGCGGGCATCGGCATTGCGCTTGAGCCGTTGCGGGTCGAGCACGCCGATCGCGGCCAGGCCGTAGATCGGTTCCACCGAGTCAATGCTGTGACCGCCGGCCACCACGATGCCGGCATCGGCGCAGGCGCGTTCGCCACCTTGCAGGATGCCGCGGATGGTGTCCTGCGGCAGGGTGTTGATCGGCATGCCGACGATGGCCAGCGCGAACAGCGGCCGCGCGCCCATCGCGTACAGGTCCGACAGCGCGTTGGTGGCGGCAACGCGGCCGAAGTCGAACGGGTCGTCGACAATGGGCATGAAGAAATCGGTGGTGGCCACGATTGCCTGCCGGTCATCGAGGCGGTACACCGCGGCGTCGTCGCTGGTCTCGCGGCCAACCAGCAATTCGGCCGGTGCGGGAAGTGCTGGAACGCCGCGCAGCAGTTCGCTCAGCACGCCCGGCGCGATCTTGCAGCCGCAGCCGCCGCCATGCGCGAGAGAGGTCAGTCGTCGCGTGGCATCGGCCGTGGATGGAGCGGGTGACTGCGCGTGCGTGGCCATGCCGACATCTCCTGCGGAAACACGAATGGCGGAAGGCAGCAGGAGTCGAACCTACCAGGGAACGATCGACGCCCCCTACTGGGTTTGAAGCCCAGCCGCATGCCCGGATGCGCATGCCTTCCGAAAGTACGGCGGTACCGGTGGGCTCAGTCGCGGGCTGCGTTCCACTGCAGGTCGCCGCGCGGCCGATGCTGGTCACCGACGCGTCGAGTGTAGCCAACGCGATTGAAGAACTCCAAGATCTGGATGCTGCGTTTGCGGCCCAGGCCGATGGCATCGCGGAAGGCCGCCGCATCCACCGCGCCGCTGGCCTGTGACAGCTGCGCGACCATCGCGGCGAGTTCCGCAATGCGCGCGGGTGCATAGAACAGGTCCGGCACCACCTGGAACAGTTCGCCACGTGCGGCGGCGCGGCGCAGGACGGCGCGGACATCGTCTTCGGTCAGTCCGAAGTCGGCGGCCAGAGTACGCACCCACGGCGGATCGAAGCCACCGGCGTGCAGTTGCGGCAGCACGCGTCCCAGCAGCAGGCGCTCGCGTTCCGGTGGCGCATGGTCATGGCCGGGCAGGCGCCACCAGGCGCCCACGCGTTGCACGCTGCCGTCGTCCAGCAGGTCCTGCAGCAGCGCATTCCAGAGCCCCGTCGCAAGCGCGGGCAGGGTGCTGCGTTGCAGGCGCCCGCTGTCGACACCGGGTTCGTCCGGGCGTCGCTCATGCCAGCTACGCAGCGATGTGATCACCTGCTCGTGCAGCACCTGCCAGTGCGAGGCAAGGATGACCACCGTGTCCTCGCGGGTGATGATGCGCTGTGCGTCTGCAGGAAGATCGATCCGGTCGGCCGCGCGCCGGCAGTAGCGTTGCAGCGCGGCCATGGCAATGCCGAAGGGCGCCTGCTGCAACAGCGGGCCGATTCCCGCACCTGTGGCCAGCTGCTCCAGTGCGCCCAGCCAGGCGAGCCGTGCCGGGCTGCGCCGGCGCCGCTGTGGCGGGTCCGGGTCGAGCACGACGCCACCGCCCAGCGTGTGGGTCGCGGCGGAATCGCGGGCGATGAAGCGTTCACCACACATCGCACAGACCGGTGCATCGAACACCAGCTGCACCAACTGCCCATCACCTTGGTCACGGTCCTCCAGCAGCACCACATGGGCCTGCCGGTGCATCGTGCCCCAGTGGATGTGCAGGGGTGCCCAGTCACGCAGTGGTGCTGCCCGTGCGGACAGGCGCAGGCGCACATCGACGCGGGTGGTGGCCAGCAGCGCGCGCGGGTCGGCAATCCAGTCGCCACGATGAATCTCGTCGCGGGCGATGGCGGCCAGGTTCAACGCGCAGCGCTGTCCGGCCATGGCGTGGTCACTGGCCTGGTTCTGCGCGTGGATGCTGCGTATGCGCACATCGGTGGCGGCGGGCATCAGTTGCAGGTGCTCGCCCACCGTGACGCCGCCGCCATGTACCGCGCCGGTCACCAATGTGCCGTGGCCGGCCAGCGAGAACACGCGGTCCACCGGCATGCGGAACAGCTCGCTGCGCAGCGCGGCCTGGCGCGCGTTGGCCTCGCCGGCGGCCCATGCGTGCAGGTGGGCGCGCAAGGCGTTGATGCCTGCGTCATCGGGGGACGTGCTGTTGCAGGCGAACACGGGGGAACCCTGCAGCGGCGTTCCGGCCAGCAAAGCGGCAATCTCGATCTCGACCCGGGCGATGCGCGCGGCGTCCACGCGGTCGATCTTGGTCAGCGCCACCGCGCCGCGATCCACGCCCAGCAGCTGCAGGATCGCCAGATGCTCGCGGGTCTGCGGCATCACGCCGTCGTCGGCGGCGACGACCAGCAGGGCGACATCGATACCGGTGGCGCCGGCCACCATCGTGTGGACGAAGCGCTCATGACCCGGCACATCGACGAAACCCAGCATCGCGGCGGGGCCTGTGCCGTTCGCGCTTTCCACCGGGACATAGGCATAGCCCAGTTCAATGGAGATGCCGCGCGTGCGTTCTTCCTGCAGGCGATCGGTTTCGATGCCGGTCAGTGCCCGCACCAGGCGCGTCTTGCCATGGTCGATATGCCCGGCGGTGCCGACGATCATGGTTGCAGCGTGCTCCATTGGGCGAGGAAGTCCGCTTCGTCGGCCGGTTCCAGGCAACGCAGGTCCAGCCACAATGCGTCCTCGCCGATGCGGCCCAGCACCGGTCGCGGCAGCTGGCGCAGGCGCTTGGCCAGGCGGTCCAGGCCGCCACGTTGCGCAGTGGTGATGCGCAGGCCGGCACTGCCGAGCTGCGCCTGTGGCTGCGCACCACTGCCGATCTGGCTGTGCATCCGTGCCTGTTCAAGCATGTAGCCGGTCGGCAGCGCCGAGCGCAGCGGCGGCAGCAGGCGCTGGGCCTGCGCATCCATGTCCTGCTGCGTGCGCGAGAACGTACGCAGTGTCGGCAGCCGTTGCGCCAGCAGCTCCGGCTCGCGGTACAGCGCCAGTACCGCCTCCAGCGCGGCCAGGCCCATCTTGTCCATGCGCAGCGCACGCTTGAGCGGGTTGCGGTTGATCCGCGCGATCAGGTCGGCGCGGCCGGCGATGATGCCGGCCTGCGGCCCACCCAGCAGCTTGTCGCCACTGAACGAGACCAGGTCGGCACCGGCCGCCAGTGTTTCCTGCACGGTCGGCTCGTGTGGCAGGCCGAAGGCCGCCAGGTCGCACAGGCTGCCGCTGCCCAGGTCCACCACCAACGGCAGGCCATGGTCGTGCGCGATCGCTGCCATCGCCGCGGTGTCGACCTTGGCGGTGAAGCCGGTGATCGCGTAGTTGCTGGCGTGCACCTCCATCAGCAGTGCGGTGCGCGCGCCGATGGCATGGGCGAAGTCGGCCGGGTGGGTGCGGTTGGTGGTGCCCACTTCCAGCAGCCGCGCGCCGGCACTGCGCATCACATCGGGAATGCGGAAGGCACCGCCGATTTCCACCAGTTCGCCGCGCGACACCACCACCTCGCGGCGGTTGGCCAGGCTGTTGAGCAGCAGCAGGACCGCCGCCGCATTGTTGTTGACCACGGTGGCGGCTTCGGCGCCGGTCAGCTCGCAGACCAGCGCCTGCACCCGTGCATCGCGGTCGCCGCGGCGGCCGCGGGTGATGTCGAATTCCAGGTCAACCGGTGCGGCCATCGCGCGGGTGACGGCCTGCACCGCGGACTCGGGCAGCAGGGCGCGACCCAGGTTGGTATGCAGCACGGTTCCGGTCAGGTTGAACATCGGCTGCAGGTTCAGCCGTGCATCGGCGATGAGTGCGGCATCGAGCGCCGCGACCAGTGCCGGGCCTTCAATGGCCTGATGCAACTGCTCGGCCGAGAGCTGCGTGGCACTGATGCGCTCACGCAGCGCCTGCAGATGTACGCGCAGCAACTGGGTGATGCGGCTGCGGCCGTGGCCCTCGATCAGTGTTGCCAAGGCAGGCAGGCGCAGCAACCGGTCCAGCGAGGGCAGCGCGGAAGCCGATGCCGGGGTGGGGGGCGTGGCTGTCATCGCCTCACTCGCCGTCGGATTGCCACAGCAGCGGATTCTGGCTGGCGCGTGCATAGCCTTCCTCGCCCAGCAGCAGGTCCAGCGCCAGCGTGCCAAGGTCATCAGCCACCGGTTCCAGCGACGGATCTTTTTCCAGATACAGGATCTTGCGGTAGCTGTGGCAGTGGTCGCAGGTTTCTGCACGTACCGCGCTCTCGCGCACCGCCTGGCCGGTATCGCCGTCGGCATCAGCCAGGGCGCGATAGGCGATGTCCTTGCCAGCGGCGCCACACTGGCTGCACTGCACGCGCACGTAGTGCCACTGGCAGGCGCACAACGAGCACGACAGGTAGCGGTAGGAGGCATAGGGCGGGCGGGCCTGCACCATGCTGGTCACCGGCAGGGTGCCGCACAGCGGGCACAGCCCTGGCGCATCGGCCAGCGGCTTCAGGTCGCTGGGGCGGAAGCTGGCCGCCAGTACTGCCCAATACACCTGCAACGCATTCATCACCAGCAGCGCAGCGACCGCGTCGACCGGGGGCGCGTCAGCGCGTTCCAGCACGGCGTGGGCCTGCGCATCCAGCCAGGTGTCGTCGGCGGCGGCGACGCGCAGCAATTCCTGCCGTGTTTCCGCCGGTAGCCCCGCTTCGTCGGCGCAGTGCCGGCACAGCGTGCGCAGCCAGTCGCGCCAGCGCCCGTCCAGATGAAGTGTGTTGGCGGGCCGCAACGGCATGCCGGCACTGGCGGCCGCGCTGGACTGCTGCGCGCGCGCGTGGTCCTGCAGCGCCTCGCGTTGCTGGGGTGTCAATTCCTCCAGCAGCGCCTGCTGTGCATCGGCCAATGCCGCCAGCAGCTGCAGGTAACCGCCGATGGCGCTGTGCGCGGCCAGGCTGCGCAGGCGCGCCGCGCGTGTGGCGAACAGCGACCCGGTATCAGGCAGGATGATGCGCGGCACGTCGCGCGAGGCGAGCGTCTCGATCTCACCGGGTTCAAGGATGCGTTGCGCCATGCAGGGCCAGCCAGAAGAACCAGCCTCCATCCTCGCCGTTGTCAGCGCTGGCGTCCAGCGCACTGTAGGCCATTTGAAATGGTCGGGGTCAGATCCGTTTTCCACAGGAAAACGGATCTGACCCCATCGGTTGTTGCCGTGTTCATCGTGTCGACCAAGGTCGACACCTACCAAAAGCACCGGGGAACTGTCGAAGGCGCCTCTGCAGGTGCAGGGCCGCAGGCCCTGCCGTTACCCCTCTTCCCGACGTCCGCGCAGGATGTCCCGGAACCATTGCCGGTGATGCTTGTACGCCCACCCATAGGTCACCTTGCCCTGGGTCATCGCCCGCACCGAGCCCTTGATCCAGAGCGCCGCATAGATGTGCACCACGATCGCGCACACCAGCACCCAACCGAACAACGCATGGGCCAGCAC
The DNA here is from genome assembly GCF_059370495.1 of Stenotrophomonas sp. YJH_SMC_69. NCBI lineage: Bacteria > Pseudomonadati > Pseudomonadota > Gammaproteobacteria > Lysobacterales > Lysobacteraceae > Stenotrophomonas > Stenotrophomonas sp. YJH_SMC_69. The sequence continues at coordinate 73,195 of NZ_JCAFTS010000006.1, forward strand.
CGAGAAGCGGATCAGCCCGATCGGGAAGAGATGGCTGAAGTATTGCCGCCAGATCACGAAGCCGGTCAGCAGCAGTGCCGACAGGCAACCAATGATCGCCCAGAACAGGAGCTTCTGGCCGGCATTGAAGCGGCCCACCGGCGGCAGCTTCTCATCCTCGTTGCGCAGCACATCGCGCATGCCGCGCACCCATGCGCGATCGTCGGCCGTCGGCAGATTGTCGCGCCACATGCGGAACGCCAGAAACGCAAAGCCGACCACCATGGCCAGCCCGATGAACGGATGCAGGATGCGCGTCCACGGGCCGCCACCGAACAGCTGGGTCAGCGGAAACAGCGCGGGATGGAACAGTGCCAGCCCGGACAGCGCCGTCAGCACGAAGCAGATCGCCACGATCCAGTGATTGATGCGGGTCGGCGCGCGGTAGCGGATGATCTGCCGCGGGTGCGGGGCGTACTTCATGGCCGCTGCTCCTCTTCGATCCTCTTCGCCTCGTGTTCGGCTTCCTCTTCTTCCTCGTCATTGACCGTGTTGCGGCCGATGCCGATGTAATGCAGGAAGCCGGCGAAGGCGGTGGCGGCGATCGCCAGCACGCCCAGCGGCTTGGCCACGCCCTTCCAGACTTCCACCATCGGGCTGATCCGCGGGTCCTTGGGCAGGTCGGCATACAGCTCCGGCTTGTCCACATGCTGCAGCACGTACATCACGTGGGTGCCACCCACGCCCTGCGGGTCGTACAGGCCGGCGTTCCCGTAGCCGCGCGATTTCAGGTCATCCACGCGGCCGGCCGCGTGCTCGGTCATCGCCTGCTTGCTGCCGAAGGTGATCGCCCCGGTCGGGCAGGTCTTCACGCAGGCCGGTTCCTGGCCCACCGCCACCCGGTCCGAACACAGTGTGCACTTGTAGGCCTTGTGGTCCTTCTTGGAAATGCGCGGCACGTCGAACGGGCAACCGGTCACGCAGTAGCCGCAGCCGATGCAGTTCTCTTCCTGGAAGTCGACGATGCCGTTGGCGTACTGGATGATCGCGCCCGGCGACGGGCAGGCCTTCAGGCAGCCCGGGTCGCTGCAGTGCATGCAGCCCTCCTTGCGGATCAGCCACTCCAGCTTGCCCTTCTCGTCCTCGTACTCGCGGAACTTCATCACCGTCCACGACTGGTCGCTCAGGTCGGGCGGGTTGTCATAGCTGCCAACGCAGCTGCCGACCTCGTCGCGCAGGTCGTTCCATTCCATGCAGGCGACCTGGCAGGCCTTGCAGCCGATGCATTTGCTCACATCGATCAGCTTGGCGACCTGGCCGGTGTGCGCACCGCGCGCTTCCGGCGAGGGCGTGGTGGTGGCCGAGCGGCGGATGATGTCCAGCGATTGCAGTGACATGGCGTGTCTCCTACACCTTCTCGACCTTGACCAGGATGCACTTCGATTCGGGCGTCTGCGAGTTGCCGTCACCGATGGCGTTGGTCAGCGTATTGGCGATGTATCCGGGCTTGGCCGCACCGAGGAAGCCCCAGTGGATCGGCACGCCCACCTGGTGCACGGTCCGGCCATCGATCTGCAGGGCCTTGATGCGCTTGGTCACCATCGCCACCGCTTCGATGTGGCCACGCTTGGAACTGACCCGCACGCGGCTGCCGTTGCTGATGCCCAGCTCGTCGGCCAAGGCCGCGCCGATCTCGACGAACTGCTCGGGCTGGATGATGGCGTTCAACTTGCCGTGCTTGGTCCAGAAGTGGAAGTGCTCGGTCAGGCGGTAGGTGGTGGCCACATGCGGGAACTCGTCCGGCGAACCGATCTGTGCGCGATCGCTGGCGAATACGCGGGCGGCCGGGTTGTTCAGCGTCAGTGCCTGGCCGGGGCTGAGCGGATTGCTGCGCAGTGGCGTGTCGAATGGCTCGTAGTGCTCCGGGAACGGCCCTTCGGCCATGCCGGCCTTGGCGAAGAAGCGGGCGATGCCTTCCGGGTTCATGATGAACGGGCCCATCCCGCCGGCGGGATCTTCGTCGGCCTTGAAGTCCGGTACGTCCACGCTGCCCCAGTTCTTGCCGTTCCAGGCCAGCAGCGTGCGGCGCGGGTCGAACGGCTGGCCGGCCACGTCGCACGACGCGCGGTTGTACATCACGCGGCGATTGGCCGGCCACGCCCAGGCCCAGCCCAGCGTGTTGCCGATGCCGGTGGGGTCGCTGTTGTCACGCCGCGCCATCATGTTGCCGGTCGGGCCCCAGGCACCGATGTAGATCCAGCAGCCCGACGCGGTGCTGCCATCGTCGCGCAGGTCGCCGAATGCGGCCAGCTGCTCGCCGGCCTTGCGCACCAGCCTGGTCGGATCCTTCGGATCGAACACGTCGGCCAGCGCCTTGCCGTTGTATTCCATCGCCAGCTCTTCCGGCGTCGGCAGCTCCGGGTTGGAATACTTCCAGGCCAGGTCGCGCACCGGCTCCCACCACGCACCGCCGTCCTTCTCGTACATCGCCTTGATGCGATGGAACAGCTCGGACATGATCTCGATGTCGCTGCGCGCTTCACCCGGCGGATTGGCGCCCTTCCAGTGCCACTGCAGCCAGCGCGAGGAGTTCACCACCGCGCCGTTCTCCTCGGCGAAGGACGTGGTGGGCAGGCGGAATACTTCGGTCTGGATCGTGCTCGGGTCGACGTCGTTCAACGCGCCGTGGTTCTGCCAGAAGGCGATGGTCTCGGTTTCCAGCGGGTCCATGCTGACCATGAACTTCAGCTTGGAGAACGCGCTGATCAGCTTGCCCTTGTTAGGCGCCGAGGCCAGCGGGTTGAAACCCTGGCAGATGTAGCCGTGGATCTTGCCCTCGTTCATCAGCTCGTACGCCTGCAGCATGTCGTACGGCTTGTCGAGCTTGGGCAGGTAATCGAAGCACCAGTTGTTGTCGGCGGTGGCGGCATCGCCCCACCACGATTTCATCAGGCTGACGTGGAACTTCGGATAGTTCTGCCAGAACGACATCTGGTTGGCGCGCAGCGGCTTCTGCGTGCGCTTGGCGATGTAGGCGTCGTAGTCCTGCTCGTCCTGCCTCGGCAGCGTCAGGTAGCCGGGCAGCAGGTCGGACATCAGGCCGATGTCGGTCAGGCCCTGGATGTTGGAATGCCCGCGCAGCGCGTTCATGCCGCCACCGGCCACGCCGATGTTGCCCAGCAGCAGCTGCACCATGGTGCCGGCACGCACGTTCTGTGCGCCGATCGAGTGCTGCGTCCATCCCAGCGCGTACAGGATGGTCATCGCCTTGTCCTTGCCGGCGGTGGACGCGATCATGTCCCAGATCTGGCGGATGCTGTCGGCCGGCGTGCCGCAGATGCGCTCGACCATCTCCACGGTGTAGCGCGCGTAGTGTTGTTTCAGCAGGTTGTAGACGCAGCGCGGGTCCTTCAGCGTCGGGTCGCTGCGTACGTAGCCGTCGTCACCGTAGGCGTAGTCCCAGCTGGAACGGTCGTAGCTGCGCTTCTCTTCGTTGTAACCCGAATACAGGCCGTCCTTGAAGGCGAATTCGTCCTTCACCAGGAACGGCATGTCGGTGTAGTTCAGCACGTACTCGTGCTGGATGCGGTCCTCGGTCAGCAGGTAGTTGATCAGGCCGCCCAGGAACACGATATCGGTACCGGTGCGGATCGGTGCGTACACGTCGGCCACCGCGGCCGAGCGGTTGAAGCGCGGATCGACCACGATCAGCCGGGCCTTGTTGTGTGCCTTGGCCTCGGTCACCCATTTGAATCCGCACGGGTGTGCCTCGGCGGCATTGCCACCCATGATCAGGATCAGGTCGGCATTCTTGATGTCGACCCAGTGGTTCGTCATCGCACCACGGCCTAGCGTCGGGGCAAGACCTGCCACCGTCGGGCCGTGTCAGACACGTGCCTGGTTGTCGAATGCCAGCATGCCAAGGGAGCGGACGACCTTGTGGGTCAGCACCGCGGTTTCATTGCTGGTGGCCGAGGCCGCCAGCATGCCGGTGGTCAGCCAGCGGTTGACCGTCTGCCCGGCTTCGTTCTTCTGCACGAAGTTGGCATCGCGGTCTTCCTTCATCAGCCGCGCGATGCGGTCCAGCGCATCGTCCCAGCTCAGCCGCTTCCACTCGTTGGAGCCCGGTGCCCGGTACTCGGGGTAGAGCAGGCGCGACTTGCTGTGGATGATGTCGGCCAGGCCGGCGCCCTTCGGGCACAGCGTGCCGCGGTTGACCGGATGGTCCGGGTCACCCTCGATATGGAAGATGCTCGGCTCGGCGTTCTTGGCGCCGTCGCCGAGGCTGTACATCAGGATGCCGCAGGCCACCGAACAGTAGGTACAGGTGTTGCGGGTCTCGGTCGCGCGGGTCAGCTTGTACTGCCTGACCTCCGCGAGCGCGATGCCGGGCGCGAAGCCCATCAATGCCAGGCTGGAGCCGACCAGGGTTGTCCCGGTCACTTTCAGGAACTGGCGGCGGCTCATCGATGGCATGCCGTTCTCCTGGGATGGCGGGGAGGCACGGGCCTCCGGGCTGTCGTTGGGTACGGCCCGGTTATAGCACAGGCCCCCGCACGCCCATGTGGCACAAGGCCCGGCGCCGGCGGGGCGGGCGCGCAACGGGGCCGCTCTGGTAAAGTTGCGTGCCCGCCCCCCGGGGAAGCGTCTGCCGGGCCTGGTTCCAGGATGTTCCGCGCAGCCCCCGCCGTCCTGGCGCGATCCTCCGCGCCGGATCTGGAACACCGAGGAAAAATTTTGCGAAATCAACCAGTTGGGTTCCGCGCATGAGCGCCCCGTCGAAGCCGTCGGACGCCGTTGCGCGCGGCACGCTGTACATCGTTGCCGCCCCGTCCGGCGCCGGCAAGAGCAGCATCGTCAATGCCACCCTGGCGCGTGACCCGCAGATCGCGCTGTCGATCTCCTTCACCTCGCGCGCGATGCGCCCGGGGGAAGTGAACGGCCAGCACTACCATTTCGTCTCTGCGGAAAGGTTCGAGGAAATGATCGCCGCCGGCGACTTCTTCGAGCATGCGTGGGTGCACGGCGACTGGAAGGGCACGGCCCGGCAGTCGGTGGAGCCGCAGCTGGCCGCCGGCCAGGACGTGCTGCTGGAAATCGACTGGCAGGGCGCGCAGCAGGTGCGCCAGCTGGTGCCGGGCACGGTCACCGTGTTCATCCTGCCGCCGTCCAGGCAGGCCCTGCAGGATCGCATGCGCAAGCGCGGCCAGGACAGCGAGGCGGTCATCGCCCAGCGCCTGGGCGCGGCGCGCGATGAAATGCTGCACTTCAACGAGTTCGACTACGTCATCGTCAACGAGGTGTTCGACACCGCCGTGGACGAGTTGTGCGCCATCTTCACCGCCAGCCGCCTGCGCCGGGAGGCCCAGAAGGTCCGCCACGCCGGCCTGATCCAGGCCCTGCTGACTCCCGATCCGGGCGCAACTGACTGATTCCAAAAGAATCGGGTAGGGGTTGGCTTGATTTTGTCCAGCTCCTGCCAGTACACTCCGTCCCCTTTCCCTCATTCGACTGAGCGGCCGACCGGTCGCCGGGAGCCCGTATGGCCCGCATCACCGTAGAAGATTGCCTGGAAGTCGTTAACAACCGTTTCGAACTGGTCATGATGGCATCCAAGCGTGCCCGCCAGCTCGCCAACGGCGTGCAGGCCACGCTGGACAACAGCGAGACCGAGGACAAGCCGACCGTGCTGGCGCTGCGCGAAATCGCCGCCCGCAAGATCGACAACGCGCTGATCGACGAAGTCGAGAAGGCCGAGCGTGAGCGCGCCGAGCGCGAAGCGCTGGAGTGGGCTGCCGCCGAAGTGGTCGCTGACGAAGACATGTCCAAGAACGACGATTGATCGCATCGATCAACGTAATCGTTGGATACACCGAACAGCCCGCCCCGTGCGGGCTGTTTCGCATTCAGGATTTGCCGTAAACGTCGCGCTGGAATAGGCTGCGGGCATGAACCCAGGCCCCACTGCCAAGGTCGCCGCAGCCCCCACTGCCGCCGTACCCGACTACGTCCTCCAGCTTGAACGCGCCGCCCATTACCTGCCGCCGGAACAGCTGCCGCTGTTGCGCCGTGCCTGGGAAGTCGGAGCCTCCGCGCACGCTGGGCAGACGCGCAAGTCGGGTGAGCCCTATATCACCCACCCGGTGGCGGTGGCCCAGGTGCTGGCCGAGCTCGGCCTGGACGTGGAAGCGCTGATCGCCGCGATCCTGCACGACACCATCGAAGACACGCCGCTGACCCGCGAGGCGCTGGCCGCCGAGTTCGGCGAAGCCGTGGCCGAACTGGTCGACGGCGTCACCAAGCTGGACAAGCTGAAGTTCCGCGACCGCCAGGAGGCGGCCGCCGAGAGCTTCCGCAAGATGCTGCTGGCGATGTCGCGCGACCTGCGCGTGATCATGATCAAGCTGGCCGACCGCCTGCACAACATGCGCACGCTGGGTGCGCAGAGCCGCGAAGCGCGCGGCCGCATCGCCCGCGAGACGCTGGAGATCTACGCGCCCATCGCCCAGCGCCTGGGCATGAGCCTGGTCAAGAGCGAGCTGCAGAACCTTGGTTTCAAGGCGCTGTACCCGTGGCGCCACGCCATCATCGAGAAGCACATCCGCAGCCAGCCGGTGGTGCGTCGCGAGGCGATGGCGCAGGTGGAAGTGCAGCTGTCGCAGCGCCTGGCCAAGGAGGGGATCGAGCATCGGCTGATCAGCCGCATCAAGACCCCGTGGAGCATCTACAACAAGATGCGCGACGAGAACAAATCCTTCGACCAGGTGATGGATGTGTTCGGCTTCCGCCTGGTCGTGCGCAGCGTGCCCAGCTGCTACCACGCGCTGGGTTCGGTGCATGCCACCTTCAAGCCGCTGGATGGCCGTTTCCGCGACTTCATCGCCATTCCCAAGGCCAACGGTTACCAGTCGCTGCACACGGTGCTGTTCGGGCCGTATGGCTCGCCGATCGAAGTGCAGATCCGTACCGAGGAAATGGACCTGATCGCCGAACGCGGCGTGGCCGCGCACTGGACCTACAAGTTCGGCGGCGATTCGCCCAACAGCGCACAGAGCCGTGCCCACGCGTGGATCGTCGAGCTGATCGACTCGCAGCGTGCCGCCGGTTCCTCGCTGGAGTTCCTGGACAACGTCAAGGTCGACCTGTTCCCGGACGAGGTCTACCTGTTCACCCCGAAGGGCAAGATCCTGGCCCTGCCGCGCAATTCCACCGCGCTCGATTTCGCCTACGCCGTGCATACCGACGTCGGCAACATGGCGGTGGCCTCGCGCGTGGACAAGAAGCTGGTGCCGTTGCGCACCAAGCTGGTGTCGGGGCAGTCGGTGGAGATCATCACCGCACGCTCGGCCACGCCGAAACCGCAGTGGCTGGAATTCGTGGTTACCAGCAAGGCGCGCACCGCCATCCGCCACCAGCTCAAGCAGCTGGAGCACGAGGATGCCGTGCAGCTGGGCCACCGCATGCTCGACCGTGCGCTGGAAGCGATGGATTCGTCGCTGGAGCGGCTGCCGAAGGGGCGCCTGGATGCGTTCCTGGCCGAACACCGCTTCCCGCGCCTGGAAGCCCTGCTGGCCGAGGTCGCACTGGGCAACTGGATGCCGACCCAGGCCGCGCAGGCGCTGATGGCCTACGCCGAACTGCGTGGCGGCCCGCATTCGCGCCACCACTCGCAGGAAAAGATCCTGATCAACGGCAGCGAGCGTGGCGTGGTCACCTTCGCCGGCTGCTGCCAGCCGATTCCCGGCGACGAGATCATGGGCTACCACACCGCCGGCAAGGGCATCGTGGTGCACCGCATGGACTGCCCGAACCTGGCCGAGCTGCGCAAGTCGCCCGAGCGCTGGGTGCCGATCGGCTGGGACACCACCGTCTCCGGTGACTACGACACCTCGCTGGTGGTGGAAGTGGAGAACGGCACCGGCGTGCTGGCACAGCTGGCCGCTGCCATCGCGCAGAGCCACTCCAACATCGAGCGCGTGGACTACCTGGATCGCGATTTCAACGCCGCCGTGCTGGCGTTCAACATCCAGGTGCGCGACCGCAACCACCTGGCCGAAGTGATGCGCCGCCTGCGCCGCCTGTCGGTCGTGCAGTCGGTACGCCGCCAGTAGGTCCACGCCATGCGTGGATGACGTTCCGCGCACACGACATACGGGGTCGGATCCGTTTCCCGCCGGGAAACGGATCCGACCCCCAGCCGATGCCGCGCCCACCCGGTACAATCACCGCTCTGTTTTCCCCCAAAGCACCGGAGCGACCCATGTCCCGCCAGATCATCAACACCGAAAAGGCCCCCGCCGCCATCGGCCCGTACTCGCAGGCCGTGCGCGCCGGCAACACCGTGTACTTCTCCGGCCAGATCCCGCTTGACCCGGCCACCGGCGACATCGTCGGCGCTGGCGACGTCGAAGCGCAGGCCCGTCGCGCCTTCGACAACCTCAAGGCCGTGGCCGAAGCCGCCGGCGGCTCGCTGGACAAGGTCGTGCGTCTGGGCCTGTACCTGACCGACCTGGGCGAGTTCGCCAAGGTCAACGCGGTCATGCAGGACTACTTCCAGGCCCCGTACCCGGCCCGTTCCACCATCGAAGTCTCCGGCCTGCCGAAGGGCGCCAGCTTCGAGGTCGATGCGGTGATGGTCATCGACTGACCGCCACGTGGCACGCAAGGCGGCGGTCACTCCGGTCCTGTCACCGTCCGGCGAAGCATCCCTGGCGATGCTCGCCGGCGTCGGTCCGGCCGTGGCCGCCAAACTGCAGGCGCGTGGCCTGGCCACCCTGCAGGATCTCTGGCTTCACCTGCCCCTGCGCTATGAAGACCGGACCCGGCTGACCCGCATCGAAGACCTGCGCAACGGCGTGCCGGCCCAGGTGGAAGGGCGGGTGGTCGCGGTGGAGCGCGTCATGCGCTACCGGCCGATGCTGAAAGTGGCGGTGGAGGACGAAGGGCAGGGCACCCTGGTGCTGCGATTCTTCCATTTCCGCCAGCAGCAGGTCGGCCAGTTCGCGGTCGGCAACCGGCTGCGCTGCTTCGGCACGCCCAAGCCCGGCCACCTCGGCCTGGAAATCGTCCATCCCAGCTACCAGGTGCTGGGCCGCAACGATGATCCCGAACTCGGCGACCGCCTCGACCCGGTGTATCCCACCGTCGAAGGCGTGGGCCCGATGACGATGCGCAAGCTGATCGGCCAGGCCCTGGATCGCCTGCCCGAGGAAAGCACGCTGGAACTGCTGCCCAGCGGTTGGCTCGATGGCCTGGGCCTGCCGTCGCTGCGCAGCGCGCTGCTGACCGTGCACCGGCCACCGCCGGATGCCGACCTCGCCGCGCTGGCCGCCGGCACCCACCCGGCGCAGCGCCGCCTGGCGATGGAAGAACTGCTGGCCCACCACCTCAGCCTGCGTCGCCAGCGCATTGCCTTGCAGGCACACCATGCGCCGCCGCTGGCTGGTCCTGGCAAGCTGGCCAAGGCGCTGCTGAAGCAGCTGCCGTTCGCGCTCACCGGCGCGCAGGCGCGCGTGTTCAAGCAGATCCGTGAAGACCTCGCGCGCCCCAGCCCGATGCTGCGGCTGGTGCAGGGCGACGTCGGTTCCGGCAAGACCGTGGTGGCCGCACTGGCGGCGATGCTGGCGGTGGAGCAGGGCAAGCAGGTCGCATTGGCAGCGCCCACCGAACTGCTGGCCGAACAGCATCTCAACAACCTGCGCGGCTGGCTGGAGCCGCTCGGTGTGCGTATCGCCTGGCTGGCCGGCAAGGTCACCGGCAAGGCGCGCGCCAAGGTGATGGCGCAGGTCGCCAGCGGCGAAGCGCAGGTGGTGGTCGGTACCCACGCGCTGATGCAGGAGGCGGTGGTGTTCCAGGATCTGGCCTTGGCCATCGTCGACGAACAGCACCGCTTCGGCGTGCACCAGCGCTTGGCGCTGCGCGACAAGGGCGCGGGTGGCAACAGCGTGCCGCACCAGCTGGTGATGACCGCCACGCCGATTCCGCGCACGCTGGCGATGTCCGAGTACGCGGACCTGGATGTGTCGGCCATCGATGAACTGCCACCGGGACGCACGCCGGTGCAGACCGTCGCCCTCAACAATGACCGCCGCCCGGAGCTGATCGAGCGCATCGCGCTGGCCTGCCAGGAAGGGCGGCAGGTGTACTGGGTGTGCACGCTCATCGAGGAAAGCGAAGAACTGGATGCCACCCCGGCGCAGGCCACCTACGAATCGCTGCAGGCACTGCTGCCCGGCGTTCGCGTGGGGCTGGTGCACGGACGCCTGAAAGCCGCCGAAAAGCTGGCGACGATGGTGGCGTTCAAGACTGGCGAGATCGACCTGCTGGTCGCGACCACGGTCATCGAAGTGGGCGTGGACGTACCCAATGCTTCGTTGATGGTGATCGAGAACGCCGAACGCCTCGGCCTGGCCCAGCTGCACCAGCTGCGCGGCCGCGTGGGGCGTGGTTCGGCGGTATCGCGCTGCGTGCTGCTGTACCAGGCTCCGCTTTCGCAGATGGCGCGCGAGCGTCTGCAGACCATGCGCGAAACCAACGATGGTTTCGTCATCGCCGAGAAGGATCTGGAACTGCGCGGCCCCGGCGAACTGCTGGGCACCCGCCAGACCGGCCTGGCCGGTTTCCGCATTGCAGACCTGGCCCGCGATGCCGGCCTGCTGCCCGGCGTGCATGACCTGGCCGAGCGGCTGCTGGCCCAGCAGCCCGCGTTGGCCGATCGCGTGGTGCAGCGCTGGATCGGCACCGCCGTGCGCTACGCCTCGGCGTAAGTGGCGGGGTCAGGCCCCTTTGCACAGCAAAGGGCTCTGACCCCATCCCCGGGACGCTCATCCACGCACGGCGTGGATCCACTGTAGAGCCGAGCCTACGCTCGGTTGCTGTGCGCGTTGCGCGCGGGAGTCGAGCATGGCTCGACTCTACAGAGAGCTCTTCCCTGCCATCCGCGGGAAACCCGTTTTCGGCGTTGCTGTTGAAGTTGTCGGCCAGCGGCCGGCACTACCGCGGGTGCAGGTCGCAGCCCTGCCGCCCCCCATACTTGCAACGGTCATCATCCCGGTCCACACTTCGTTGCCGATCTGAAGACGGCAACGATGACCCACAAGATCCCCCTGTTGATCGACACCGACCCCGGTGTGGACGACGCCCTGGCCCTGCTGATGGCCTTTGCCGATGAACGGCATGACGTGGTCGCCCTGACCATCGCCGCCGGCAATGTCGGCCTGCAGTACACCGTCCGCAACGCCCTCAAGCTCTGCGACATCGTCGGCCGCACCGACGTGCCGGTGTTTGCCGGCAGCCCGGATCCGCTGCTGCATCCTTCCGTAGACGCTGCCCACGTGCATGGCCGTGATGGCTATGGCGACGTGGATCTGCCGCCGCCGAGCCGCCAGGCCGAAGCCGAGCACGCTGCGCTGGCCATCCTGCGCCTGTCGCACGCGCATGCCGGCGAACTGATGCTGGTGATGCTTGGCCCGCTGACCAACCTCGCGCTGGCACTGAAGCTGGACCCGACCCTGCCCCAGCGCATCAAGCGCATCGTGGTGATGGGCGGCGCGGTCACCTGCCACGGCAACATCACCCCGGCGGCCGAATTCAACATCGCCTTCGATCCGGAAGCGGCGCATGTGGTGTTCACCTCGTTCAAGCACCTGCTGGTGTCGGACTGGGAGGCCACCGTCGCCCACGGCCTGCCGCTGGAAGAAGCCGAGAAGTGGCTGCAGGCCGACTCCGATCGTGCCCGCTTCTACGAGCTGATCTCGCGCAAGACCCGTGGCCTGTCCGAAGACAGCAAGGGTGGCCGCTGGTACACCGCCGACGCGGTTGCCATGGCCTGGGCACTGAACCCGGAAGGGCAGCTGCGGGTCGAGTCGCGTCCGCTGAACGTGGAGCTGAATGGCACGTTCAGCCGCGGCGCCACCATCGTCGACTGGAACCGCCAGACCGGCCAGCCGGACAACTGCGATCTGCTGATGGCCTACGACCAGCAGCGTTTCGAGGCCCTGGTACGCCAGGCCCTGGGCGCGAACTGAAGCCGATTGACCGGCACCGGTTGCCCCGGGCGGCAACCGGTGCTTATAATGCCGCTCTTGACCACCAGCCCATTTACGGTGTGAGCCCATGAAGGCCGATATCCATCCGAACTACCGCGACGTCGTCTTCCATGACGTCACCTCCGATTTCAAGATCCTGACCCGCTCGACCATGGCGACGAAGGAAACCATCAAGTGGGAAGACGGCAACGACTACCCGCTGGTGAAGGTTGAAATTTCCTCGGCTTCGCACCCGTTCTACACGGGCAAGCACAAGGTCATCGACACCTCGGGCCGTATCGACAAGTTCCAGAAGCGCTACGCGCGCTGATCTGTCGATCCAGCTTCGAACCGACGGCCGCGCTCTGCGCGGCCGTTTGTTTTTCCCCAACGCCTACCCAACGGGCGTTTGGATGGACAGAACACTGCGTTCGTGTGACAACGCTTTTGCCGATCCGGGCCGCTTGCTGGCCGGGTTCTGGCCGCCTGCCGTCTACGACTTCTGTCTAGCGCCGGGCAAATGCTGCTGTGCGATAATGGCATGATCCCCGGCACAGGCCGAGGACGTCATTCACGTGCCTGACCAATGCGCTTGGGCAGGCGCCTTCCCATGAAGGAGCGCACACAGTGTCCGATCTTGATCAGGTCACGCTCAACGCCGGCGATAAGTCCGTCGTTCTGCCCGTCATCAAACCCACCCTTGGCAACGACTGCGTCGACATCGCGAAGCTGACCAAGGAAACGGGGTTCTTCACCTACGATTCCGGCTTCACCGCGACGGCCAGCTGCAAGTCCGCCATCACTTACATCGACGGCGACAAGGGCGTGCTGCTGTATCGCGGCTACCCGATCGAGCAGCTGTCGGAAAAGTCGAGCTACGTCGAAGTGGCCTACCTGCTGATCAACGGCGAGCGCCCGAGCGCCGAGCAGCTGAAGGCCTTCACCGATGAGCTGACTGCCGAAGCCAATGTCGACGACTCGATCAACACCCTGATCGGCAGCTTCGCCAAGGACGCCCACCCGATGGCCATCCTGGCTGCTGCGATCGCGCAGCTGTCGGCCATCTACCACGACGCGCTGGACCTGTCCGACGCCGAACAGCGCCGCCAGGCCGCCGTGCGCCTGATCGCCAAGGTGCCGACCCTGTCGGCGCTGATCTACCGCCATGGCAAGGGCCTGCCGGCCAACAAGCCGGACACCTCGCTGGACTATGTCAGTCGCTTCCTGAAGCAGACCTTCGAGTCGGCTGACGGCCAGTACGATCTGAACCCGGATGTGGTCAAGGCGTTGGACCTGCTGTTCATCCTGCACGCCGACCACGAGCAGAACGCCTCGACCTCGACCGTGCGCCTGGTCGGTTCGACCGGTGCCAACCCGTACGCGTCGGTCGCCGCTGGCGTCACCGCGCTGTGGGGTCCGGCCCACGGCGGTGCCAACGAAGCCGTGCTGAAGATGCTGGAAGAGATCGGCAGCGCCGACAACGTCGAGTCCGCCGTGGTCAAGGCCAAGGACAAGACCTCCGGCTTCCGCCTGATGGGCTTCGGCCACCGCGTCTACAAGAACTTCGACCCGCGCGCCAAGGTCATCGGCGAGATGACCAGCAAGGTGCTCAAGCAGCTGGGCGTGCAGGATCCGCTGCTGGACGTGGCCGTGAAGCTGGAACAGGCCGCGCTGCAGGACGAGTACTTCGTCGCGCGCAAGCTGTACCCGAACGTCGATTTCTACAGCGGCATCATCTACAAGGCGCTGCAGATCCCGACCGAAATGTTCACCGTCATGTTCGCCCTGGGCCGTACCTCCGGCTGGGTCTCGCATTGGCTGGAACAGCAGGTCGATCCGGAAATGAAGATCGGCCGTCCGCGCCAGGTCTACACCGGCAGCGATGTGCGCGACTACCAGGGCTGATCGCCCCGCGTAGGTTGTGCCGAGAACGCCCCGCATGCGCGGGGCGTTTTTTTTTCCGCCGCCCTGGTGGGTGCCAACCAAGGTTGGCACGCTTTCGACACTCGCGAAAAACCATCCACGCATGGCGTGGATCCACTTGTTCCCGCCCTTGGTTGGCACGCTCCCCCATCCACGCGTGGCATGGAGTTACCGCGTTCCCGCCTTTGGTAGGTGCCAACCTTGGTTGGCACGCTCTTCAACGCGACAAGACCGCGTGATTCAGGGGTCTCACCAGCTTCACAAGCGCTCGCGCAGCCTCAGGACGCCAGCTGCATCCGCAGCACCTGAAATGGAGCGTCCATCCCGATGAGTACCCGATTCGACCCACCCGAGCGCGGCCCGCTCGGCGCTGACGTCGCCGCTGTCGTCACTGCCCCCATCGTTCCTCCCGCCAGCGAAAGCGCGGTGTCGTGGGGAGCCATCTTCGCTGGCGCCGCCGCCGCCGCTGCGCTCTCTCTCATCCTGCTGATCCTCGGCGTGGGCCTGGGGTTGTCGTCGGTGTCGCCCTGGTCGTTCGAAGGCGTCAGCAAGGAAACCTTCGGCTGGTCCAGCATCGCCTGGCTCACCTTCACCGCGCTGGCCGCTTCCGGCCTGGGTGGCTATCTGGCGGGTCGCCTGCGTACCAAGTGGACGCAGATCCACGGCGACGAAACCTACTTCCGCGACACCGCGCACGGCTTCGTGTCGTGGGCGGTGGCCACGCTGCTGACCGCGGGCCTGCTGACGTCGGCCATCGGTGGCGTGCTGGGTGCGGGCGCAAAGGTGGCCGGCGCCACTGCCGGTGCCGCTGCGTCCACCGTCGGCGTGGCTGCAGCCGGTGCCAGCGGCGCTGTGGCGGCTGCACCGGAAGGCGACCTCGACTATTGGGTGGATGCGCTGTTCCGCAGCACGACCCACGCAGGGCCGGCCGATCCCGCAGCGCCGCCGCCGGGCGCACCGATGGACCCGGATGCCGCGCCACCGCCGGCAGCGGGCGCCGGTCCGCGCGACGCGCGCATGGCCCCACCGCCGCGACCGGCGCCGGGCAACGGTCCGATCGGCGATCGCCGCGAAGTGCGTGCCGAAGTGAACCGCATCATCGTCAACAGCCTGCAGGGGGAAGGCCTGGATCCGGCCGATACCCAGTATCTGTCACAGCTGATCGCGCGCGATACCGGGATGAGCCCGGCTGAAGCGCAGGCCCGCGTGACCGATGTGCAGACGCGCATGCGTGCAGCGCTGGAGAAGGCCAGGAATACCGCCAAGCAGGCTGCCGACGATGCGCGGAAGGCGACCGCCTACGCCGCATTGTGGCTCTTCATCACCCTGCTGATCGGCGCGTTCTTCGCCAGCCTCAGCGCCACCTGGGGCGGCCGCCGCCGCGACCTGTAATCCACCCTTCCATGCAAGGAGACCTGCCATGAAGATGATTCTGCTCTGGTTGCTGGGCGTGCCGATTCCGCTGCTGATCCTGTACGCGATCTTCTTCTGATCGCGCACCACCGCGCCGTGTCATCGGGCCGCCGAAAGGCGGCCTGATGCCATCCCGCAGATCCACGCCACGCGTGGATGCCCCACAGTAGAGTCGAGCCATGCCCGACTCTACAAACGCAATGCAATGAGGTTTATTGCATTCAAACAGTGAGGGAAATTGCATAACCCTCAAACATAGAGCGCCTTCAAAAATTCTCCTTAACGTTCAACGTTTTAGGAATGCTTGAATGGCCTGCATGGCAATGGATTTCTAACATTCTCTCCGTCGCCCGCACCCATCCCCGCGGGCGGCGCTTCCCTCCCTTTTCTCCTTGGGGAGGGGAGCTTTCAAATTCCCCCTTGTCCGAGAGAGACAATCATGCACGCCATTATCAAGAAGGCCGCGCTCGCTGCAGCGCTGGCCACTGCTTCGCTGTCCGCGCACGCTGTTGAAACCAGGATCTCCGTCTACGCCGACGTCGACCCGACCCTGGCGCTGCTGCGCGATGACGGCACCCCGCTGCCGGACCTGGTCACGCTGACCCACGATCCGCTGCGCGGCCTGATTCCGGACACCCAGCGCGTCCGCATCCACTCCAACGATGAAACCGCCGATATCGAGGCCCGTATCGACGGTCCATTCGTGCTGGCCAACGAGACCGGCGCCGTCACCGTGCCGATGACCATCAGCCTCAACAACCGCGCACTGGGTACCACTGCCATCGAGTACAAGGCGGCTGATCTGTTCACCGGCGCCGGCTCCACTCCGGGCGCCTCGATTTCGATGCCGTTGACCATTGCCCAGACCACGCCGGCGCCGATTGCCACCAAGGGCCGCTACGCCGGCATCGTCAGCGTCGTGTTGAACCAGAAGGCCACCACGCCGTAATCCCCGCGCGCCGGTCCGCACGCCGGGCCGGCCGCTTCTACAGCGGTACCCCCATGATTCGACACGCCCCCGCCGTCACTCGGCTGGCGGTCGCGCTCGCCCTGGCAATGGTTGCTCCCTTGGTGGCGGCCCGCGGCGTGCCCGCCGGTTTCGAGGATCTGGTCGATGGCCAGACCGAACAACTCGACATCCAGCTGTTCGGCCGCTCGGCCGGGCTGTCGCCGGTGCGCGTGACCCTGGAGCACGTGCAGCTGGAAGATCCTGCGCGCGTGCTGCAGGCGCTGGCCCTGCCTGCCGAAGCACAGGCCGCGTTGCTACCGGCGCTGTCGCAACCGTTGCCGCGCAACAGCCACCTGGCCTGCCGCTTTGGTGGCGCCACGGCGGGGTGCGGCTATCTGGACCCGCCCGAAGAGCCCACCGCGGCGCGCGCGCTGTACGACGAAGGCGAGGGCGCCGTGCGCCTGTTCGTGGCGCGGCAGTGGATTCCCGGCGAGCCGGCAGCGGAGCGTTACCACAAGGTCACGGCCAATGCCGAGAACGCCTTCCTGCACCAGCAGACGCTCAACGTCAGCGGCGGCCGCGACCATCAGGCGCTGTCCGCGCGCGGCGTAGGCACGCTGGGCCTGTTCGACCGCGGTCATCTGTCCGCCGAGTGGTACTACACCCAGCAGCGCTACCGCAGCCGAAGTGACGACGACTTCCAGTTCGACAACGTCTATTACCGCCATGACCTGGGCCAGGCGCATTACCTGCAGCTCGGGCGCATGGATCGCCGCAACCTGTCCAGCCCGCAGGGTGGCACCTTCAGTTTCAGCATGCTGCCGCTGGACCGTTTCCAGGGCGCGCGCGTGGGTACCACCCAGGCCTATGTGGACACCGATGCCGCCGTGCAGGCCACGCCGCTGACGGTGCTGCTGGCGCGCGACGCTCGCGTCGATGTGTTCGATGGCGAGCGGCTGCTGCAGACCTTCTACCTGCAGGCCGGCATCAACCAGATCGACACCCGCAATTTCCCGTTCGGCAACTACCTGGTGCGCATGCGCATCTACGAGGACGGTGTGCTGGTGCGCACCGAGGAGGCGCCGTTCGACAAGGGCGGCGACTGGACCAACAGCCAGTGGCAGTGGTTCGTGCAGGGCGGCCGCCGCAACGAGCGACGCAGCGATCGTTTCGACGGTGAGTCGGTTGCGGTGGCGGGCGTACGTGTGCCGTTGGGCCGCGATGCCGCCATGACTGCCGGCGCTGCCAACCTCGGCGGCCACAGCTACGGCGAGCTGCGCCTGGACCTGCGCCGCGTGCTGGCCACCCAGGAAATGCGCGCCTCGCTCAGCGGCATGCGTGGAAGCGATGGCAGCAATGGTCAGCAGCACCAGCTGTCATACCGGCGCAAGGCGTCGTGGAATCTTTACCAGCAGCGCATGCGCGGCAAGGCCTGTCAGTTCGAGGCCGATGCACGCGACCAGCTGGGCTGCACCAACTCACTCAGCGGCTCGGTATCGCTGCCGCTGACCGGCGGCAACGTCTACGTGGGCTACACCCGGCGCCAGACCTGGCGCACCGGCTGGCATCGGCCTGAATTCGAGCAGGACCCGTTGTTCGGGCTAGATCCCTTGCTGCCGCCCGGTCCGCTGGAGCCGCGCCGCGAGCCCGTGCTCAGCCGGACCTGGCAGGCCAGCTTCAGCCGCAGCCACCGCTGGCAGGACTTCAGCGTGTCCACGCGCGTGGGGCTATGGCAGCAGCGCAGCACCGACAGCGTGCGCGGCAGCAACGAGCGTGACCGTGGCATCTACTTCAACCTCAGCCTGACCCGCCTGCAGCGTAACCATGACAGCAGCGGCCAGCGCCGCTACGCGGTGGACGTGCGCCAGCCGCAGCATCAGCGCCCGGCCATCGACTACAGCGTGGGCCAGAGCCTGCGCCAGGACCGGGACACGCACTATCGGGAGCTGAACGCCGAACTGCGCGCCAACAACAACGATCGCTACAGCGCGTCACTGAGTGGCCAGCTGCAGAACGGCATCGGCAACACCACCGCCAGCATCGCGCACTATCAGCAGCGGGGGCGTGGCGAGACCGGCTACAGCGGCAGCCACAGCTCCGGCTTCGCACTGGGCCGTCGTGGTTTCTACTGGAGCGGTGCCAACGGCGCCGAGGCCGGCTTGGCCGTGCAGGTGGACGGTTTCGACGATGCCGACCTGCATGGCGTGGCCGCGGAATTGCAGGTGGGTGGGCTGCGCCGACAGCGTCTGCAGATCGGCGAGCGCCGGCTGCTGCCGCTGCAGGCCTATCAGTCGCAGCGCGCCGAAGTGCAGGATGCCAGCACGCTGGACAGCATCGCCGCGATCCGCGTGACCGGCGTGGGCGGTGCACGGCCGATGTTCCTCACGCCCGGCAAGCTGATGCGCATGCCGGTGCCGATCGAAGTGACCTACACCTTCATTGGCAATGCCAAGGACCTTGCGGGGTCGCCGCTGGGCGGCGCCCGCATCCTCAACGCGCCGGTGCCCGGCACCAGCGCCAACGGCAGCTTCGTTGCCGATTTCCCGCGCCGCGAAACAACGCTGTACCTGCTGCAGGACGACCGCCTGCTGCACTGCCCGTTGCAGGTGCGCGAGCGCCGCCAGGTGGTGCTGCTGGTCGGCGCCGTGCACTGCGAGCCGCTGGCCGTGGCCCAGCTGCCCCCCGAGATCCGCCAGCAGGCCCGCGTGACCCGCCTGCTGCAGGAACGCGCGTTGATTGCCGCCACGCCCCAGACCGCTGCTGCAGGAGGTACGCCATGAGCCGGCGTTGGATGTGTGTGTTGATGCTGGTGTGTGCGCTGGTGCTGGTGCTGGTGATGCCACGGGCGTGGGCGCAGTGGCCGCCGGAGACGCATCCGACGGACCAGAGCCGGGACATCGTGATGAGTTGGGATCGCTCGACGGTGCCGGGTGATGTGGTGCTGTGGAAGCCACGGACGGTGCTGGGGTTCAGTCACGACCTGGCGTTCAAGTATGGGCAGATCCATGTGGTTTGTGGGTCTGCTTCTGATAGTGAGTTCGGGCGGTGCCCGACGGAGAGTGAGCTGAACTCGTTGGGGGGAACAACAGAGATAACGCTGCGTCTCGTTGAACTGAGGACTGGTCTGCGTACGGAGATTCGTGCAGTAGGAAGCCTGCAGCGAGTTATGTCGGGTCCTCGCTGCAGTTTAGATTACTGGGACGATCGGAAGCGCCTTCTAAATAGCGCATTTTGGTTCACCTGTGGCATGGGAAGCGGGGCAGATCAGCCGCTCGGAACCGGCGTCGAGATTATCCTGCCTCAACGCGAAATTTCGCGACTCGTCGCAGGCCATTGGAAGGCCACGATGCGCCTGAACATCAAGGCCGATCCTGCTGCAGCACCGGTCGCCACAGCCACCTTCAACTTCGATTTCACGGTCACCGACTACGACGCGATCTCGATCTACTTTCCCGGCTTCGACGGCATTGCCCCACTGGTCAACATGGACCTGCGCTACGACCCCATCCGCAAGGTAGTCGGCGGATACAAGGAAGTGGACATGTGCCTGTACGACGGCGTGGGCTCGCAGAGCGAGTTCCTCGGCGTCACCGTGCGGGATAGCGGGCCGCGACCACCACCGGGGCGGGACTTCGCGGTCTGGCACGGGGACGGCGGCAGCGATGACACCCAGCGCCTCGACTACCAGGTCAGCCTGAAATACGGCGGCAACCGTCTGGCGATGAAGAACGGCGAAGAACAGCTGCTACGCGGTATCGACAGCGCGCAGTTGCGGCTGGTGATGCTGCCGGGCATCAGCCAACCCGTGTACTGCGTGCCCACGCCGCTGGTGCTGGAAACGCCGCCTACGCCCATCGCCAGCAAGCGGCCCGGTCTCTACGACGGCGAGTTGACGGTAGAGCTGCGCGTGCCGACCGCCAAACCCTGATCCCCACGGAGCCTCATCATGAAGAAGCTGCTGTTCTGTCTGTTGCCGTTGAGCGCGCTGCTGGCGCCGCCGGTACATGCCAACCTCTCGATCCATCCGATGCGCGCGGCCGTCGATGGCAAACGCGGTACGCAGATCCGCGTCTATTCGCACTCCACGCAGCCACAGTACGTACAGGCACGCCTGTTGCACATTTCGAATCCCGCCCAGGCTGGCGAGGAAGAGGTGGAAATGGAGGCGGCCGATGCTGCGGTCGCCATCACCCCCGGGAAGTTCGCACTCAGTGGCGGAGGCAATCGCCTGATCCGGGTGATTCCGCTACGCAGCGTTGAGAAGGAAGTGGCCTACCGCGTCTACTTCGAGGGTGTCAGGGGACCGGACGGGACCCTGCTTGAGGGTGATGAGCAGGCGGCGCAGGCCAACGTCGGCGTCAGCCTGGTCTGGGGTGCGCTGGTGAACGTGCTGCCCGCCAATGGCAGCGTGGATCTGCAACTGCAGGGCGACACCCTGCGCAACGTGGGGACCCTGCGGGTCGGCATCACAGGGCTGGCCGAGTGCACCGGCAGTGGTGCCTGCACGACCCACGACTTTGCCAAAAGCCTGTACCCGGATGCGGAGCTGAAGCTGCCGTTCCAGCCTCAACCGGGCAATACCGTGCAGCTGCATTACCGCCTGTCCAAGGACGGCTACCGCGAGCACGTAACCACCCTGGCGCCAAGCGCCTGATCGTTCCTGGCCCCGCGCTGTTCGCGGGGCCTCATTTTCGATGTCCTGTTAAGGGAGAGAGTATGAATCGCATCTATCGTCGTATCTGGAGTACCGCCAAGCAGTGCTGGGTGGTTGGCAGTGAGTTGAGTGCGTTGCGTGGGAAACCGCACGGTGGCGGAGCACGCTTGTCGGGAAACTGCGCTGTACTGGCTGCTTGTTTCTTCTTCCTGCCGCTGGCGCAGGCGATGGAGCCTGCGCACTGCGAGTCCGAGCAGACCGAGTGCGCCCCGGATGCTTCTGCGACGAACACGGTGCGCATGAATTCGTTGCTCAAGGCAACAGATGACCTTTCCCGTGCCGGTCTCCTGGCCGTAGGTGAGACGATCTGGGGTGACGGCATCAAGCGCAACGGCGATCACAACACTGCCTTTGGCTACCGCGCCGAGGTGACCGGCGGCTACAACACTGCGGTGGGCTCGAACGCACGCGCGCATGGTCTGGGCTCAACCGCGCTGGGCAACAACTCCTGGGGCAGCGGCGTCAACAGCGTAGCGGTGGGAAGTGGCGCGCAGGTCACCACCAATGGCGGCGTGGGTGCCATTGCCATTGGCGCAGACGCTCGTGCTGGAACGAGTGGCGTCTCCGGTGCTGTATCCATCGGCCATCAGGCGGTGGCTCGATACGATGGGGTGGCGCTGGGGTACCGTGCCAATGCCTTGGCCTATAACTCGGTTGCCTTGGGAAACGGTTCCACAGCCTATGAGGACAATATCGTATCGGTCGGGAGTTCGAGCAACAAACGGAGAATCGTCAACGTTGCCCGCGGCAGTACGTCCTATGGGAGCACCGATGCCGTAACGGGCGGGCAACTGTACGAAACAAACCAGACTGTCAGCGCCATTGGAAGCGTGGCTGGCACCGCAAATTCGAACGCCAACACCGCGCTGAGCACCGCCAATACCGCCAAGTCGACTGCGGACAACGCCCTGCTCAGAGCCAATGCCCTGACTGGGCTGCTCAATCAGACGTCTGCGTCCGGCAACGTCCGCCTCGGCGCAAGCAACAGCGGCACCGTACTGGATGTGCGCAACAGCGCAAACGCCAGCCGTAAGATCACGGGCGTGGCAGACGCCACGCTGAGTACGACCAGCGCGGAGGCTGTGTCTGGCAAGCAGCTGAATGCCACCAACACCAATGTAGCGGCCGCACGGTCCGTCGCCGACTCCGCCAAGACCAATGCCGACAGCGCGCTGGCAAAAGCCAATGTGATTTCCGGCCTTCTGAGCCAGACGTCTGCCTCGGGGAACGTCCGCCTCGGCGCAAGCAACAGTGGCACCGTACTGGATGTACGCAACAGCGCAAACGCCAGCCGTAAGATCACGGGCGTCGCAGACGCCACGCTAAGTACGACCAGCGCGGAGGCTGTGTCTGGCAAGCAGCTGAATGCCACCAACACCAATGTAGCGGCCGTACGGTCCGTCGCCGACTCCGCCAAGACCAATGCCGACAGCGCGCTGGCAAAAGCCAATGTGATCTCCGGCCTTCTGAGCCAGACGTCTGCCTCGGGGAACGTCCGCCTCGGCGCAAGCAACAGTGGCACCGTACTGGATGTACGCAACAGCGCAAACGCCAGCCGTAAGATCACGGGCGTCGCAGACGCCACGCTGAGTACGACCAGCACGGAGGCTGTGTCTGGCAAGCAGCTGAATGCCACCAACACCAATGTAACGGCCGCACGGTCCGTCGCCGACTCCGCCAAGACCAATGCCGACAGCGCGCTGGCAAAAGCCAATGTGCTTTCTGGCCTTCTGAGCCAGACGTCTGCTTCGGGAAATGTCCGTATAGGTGCAAGTAACAGCGGCACCGTACTGGACGTCCGCAACAGCGCCAGCGCCAATCGCACGATCACGGGCGTGGCGGATGCCACGCTGAGCACGACCAGCACCGATGCTGTGTCAGGCAAGCAGTTGAATGCCACCAATACCAAGCTGGCAGATGCACAGCGCGTCGCAGACGCGGCAGCCGCGCGCCTGAACGCATCCGCCCCGGCTATCGGGCTGGCGGCAGAGGCGGAGGGGAGCGGAAGCACCGCCAGCGTAGCGATGGGGCGCTCGGCGAAGGCCTACAACACCAACAGCATCGCAGTTGGTGCAGATGCTCGGGCCAGTGTCGACGCCAACGGTGACAAGAGCGCTGCCACCGGTGCAGTCGCTCTCGGTGCTGCAACGCGTAGTGGCAACGGCGCGGTGGCGGCAGGCCTGCGTGCTTCGGCGGTGGGCGATCGCGCCGTGGCCGTAGGCAATGATGCGACGGCCGCGGCGACCCATGCCGCCGCGCTGGGCTACAAGGCAGATGCGAGCGGCAATCAGGCCGTCGCCATTGGCCGGGAGGCCGCCGCATCGGGCTTGTATTCGACGGCGCTTGGCAATCTTGCAAAGGCGGGTGCCGAAAGTGCCATTGCGTTGGGCGACCGCGCCCTGGCATCGCACACGGGAAGTGTCGCCCTGGGCAACGGTTCCCAGACCAACGGTATCAATCAGGTCTCGGTCGGCAGCTCCAGTATCAAGCGCAAGATCGTCAACCTTGCGGATGGCGCTGTCAGCAGCAGCAGTACCGAGGCCATTACGGGCAAGCAGTTGAATGAAACCAACGGCCGGGTGACGACTGCGCAGAATGCCGCGAATGGCGCGGAGGCCACTGCCAATGCCGCACAGGTTGATGCCACCAAGGCCCTGGCTGAAGCCACCGTTCTGGGTGGGCTGGTCGGGCAGGTCTCGCCCACGGAGGCTGTCCGCCTGGGTGAGAAGAACAGCGGCACCGTGCTGGATATGCGCAACAGCGCGAATGTGAACCGTAAGCTGACCGGCGTGGCCGATGGTGCGATCAGTGCCAGCAGCTACCAAGCCGTGAATGGCAGGCAGCTCAATGCCACCAATGAGAAGGTGGTTGCTGTGGAAGGCATGGCCGCCTCTGCGGCTGCGGACGCGACCCTTGCAAAGGCGGATGTGGCCAAGGCGCTGGCCGAAACAGCGGTTTTGGGCGGGCTGGTGGCGCAGGCCTCCGTCTCTGGCGATGTTCGTTTGGGAGAGAAAAATAGCGGTACGACCCTGAATGTGCGTAACAGCGCCAATGCCAACCGGAAGATCAGTGGTGTGGCGGATGGATTGCTGAGCGCGAGCAGTGCTGAGGCGGTGTCCGGGAAACAACTGTATTCAACGAATTTGCGCGTCTCAGATCTTGAGGATGTCGCGCAGTTTGTGAGTATCGGATCAGCTCCCTTCAGTGAGCGTGCCGAAGCAGGTCTGGCAGGCGTTGCAGTGGGAAATTCAGCAAAGACGGGACTGGAGGGAGGAACTGCGGTAGGGACATTTGCGGAGGCCATGGGAAAGAACTCGACCGCAATTGGTAGAGCGGTGACTGTCTCTGTGGATTCCGAGAATGGATTCGCGATGGGGGTCGGGGCACAGGTCGGTGGAGACGCGGGCGGTGCGAACGAGGGTGTCGCGATTGGTGCTGGCGCAAGAGTTGGAAGCGGGGCTCACGGCTCGCTGGCACTTGGAGCTAGCTCTCTAGCAGATGAAGAAGGAGTTGCGTCATTTGGCGGCGTTGGCATCCAGCGCCGTCTCGTAAACGTCGCACGCGGCACCGCTGACCACAACGCCACCACTGTCTCCCAGCTCAAGGACTCCCTCGCCACCCTCGGCGGCGGCGCGAGTATGGACGCCAGCGGTAGCATCATCGCCCCGAGCTATGCAGTGCAGGGCGGAACGCAGAGCAGCGTCGAGGACGCGCTGATGGCGCTCGATGGCGCTGTTATCACCGCAGGCCGTCGCGCGGGCAAGGTGGAAGGCCAGCTGAGTTCTATCTTCCAAGATTCACCGTCGGCCCGCGCCGACGGCATGAACCAGATCGCGCTTAATGGCGTGAATGGCATGGTGCTGACCAACCTGGCTGACGGACGTGTGGCGCCAGGAAGCGGTGATGCCGTAACCGGCAATCAGTTGTACGCCGCAGAGCAGAAGATCTCGCAAAATCGGAATGATCTGGAGGCGATGCGCAAGGAGCGGGAGGTGGGCGAGCAGGCAATGCGTGGATTGGATGCGAGCGGTCCAATCGACTTTGGCGGTGCGCGATTGACTGGTGTGGCCGAGGCGACACTGTCGGCTGATAGCTCGGATGTTGTGCGTGGCAGTCAGCTCTATGAGACCAACAGCCGTGTTTCGGCCATGGAAGGCATCAGCCAGTACGTCAGTGTGGGTACGGCTCCTGAGCATGGCAGTGCTCAGGCTGGTCCGGTTGGTCTCGCCATTGGAAACTTGGCAAAGACGGGCATTGAGGGTGGCACTGCAATTGGAACTTTCGCCGAGGCAATGGGCAAAAACTCAATTGCCATCGGACGGGCGTCCACTGTCTTCCAAGGCTCAGATTCCAGCTTTGCCGTCGGAACTGGAGCTGAGGTTGGTAGGGGCGGCGAGCCCGGTGCAATCGGAGCCATTGCGTTTGGTGCTGGTTCCAGAGTCGATTCCGGGGCCCATGGTTCTATCGCGCTCGGAAGCGGCTCTTATGCAGCCGAGGCGGGGGTTGTGTCGTTTGGTAGTGTTGGTACGAAGCGCCGCCTCGTAAACATCGCCAACGGCACCGCCAACCACAACGCTGCCACCGTCGGCCAGCTGCGCGGTGCACTCTCCGCCCTCGGCGGCGAAGTCGATGCCAATGGCAACATCGTCGGCCCCAGCTTCAACGTGCAGGGCCAGTCCCAATCCACGCTCAATGGTGCATTGGAAGCGCTCGACGGCGCAGTCGTCAGCACCACCTCGCGGGTGAACCAGGTCGAATCCCAGCTCCGCTCCATGTTCCAGGAAAGCCCCTCGGTACGCGCAGACGGTACCGCCCAGCTCACCCTGGCCGGCGCCAACGGCATGGTCATCTCCAACGTGGCCAATGGCCTGATCGCGGCTGGCAGCCGCGATGCGGTCAACGGTGGCCAGCTGCACTCGATGCAGCAGCAGCTCAACGGCCGCATGGATGGGCTGGAGCAGCGCATCGACGATCAGCCGCAGGCCCGCGTCATGGCGGCGGCATCCACACCTTCGCCGTCCACCGAAGAGATCGCGCCGACACCGGAAACCAGCGGTTCTCCGCAGATTGCCTCAACCGGTGAAAGTGACAAGCCGACGCCGCAGCCGAAGCAGAAGCAGGACGACACGCCCAAGCCGCAGGTCGATACCGCTGAGCTGGAAAAGATGCTGGCCCGGGCCAACGAGTACACCGATGGTGCGATCAGCACCTTCGAGCGCCGCCTGGACAAGATGGACAAGCGCTTCAACCGCATGGCGGCAATGAGCAGCGCACAGAGTGCGATGGCGATGAACACCGCTGGCCTGGCCACCTACAACCGCCTGGGTGCGGGCGTGGGCTACAGCCAAGGTGAGTCTGCGATGGCGGTGGGCTACCAGCGTGTGCTGAACGAGAAGGGTTCGGCCACCTTCAGCCTCAATGGTGCGTTCACCAACAGCGGTGAGCGCAGCATGGGCGTCGGCCTGGGCATCGGCTGGTAAGCCGTGCAGCCCCGGCGTGGTGCGCGTAATGAACCCCGCCGCGCCGGGGTCCTTGCCGAGGAGATGGCAATGTATCGATGGGTAAGCCGATTCATCAGCTACCGCACGTTCTATCTGTGGCGGGCGCGTTTTTACTACTACACCCGCAATCTGGATCGCTGGGTGCAGTTCACCTTGTTGTGCCTGGTGGGCATGGTGCTGGTGCTCTGGTACCACTGGCGGGTGGCGAGCGTGCCGCCACCGCGCGTGCATCCGGAGGCCGCCGCGCTGCGCGTGGAGAACATCACCCAGGAAGCGATCCACCGCATCGTGCTGGTGCGCCATGGCGGCCCGACACCGGGCGAGCCGTTCACCACGCCGGAAGACGTCCGCGCGGGAACGCTGCGCACCCTGCGGGTGCGACAACTGCTGGACAGTGAGAGGGTGTGGCAGCTGAAAGCCCACATGCTGGCCGACATGGCGGCATACATCGAAGCCACGGGCAGCTGCTTCCCCTTCCCATGCTGGCAGGTGAGCCACCGGCTGGAGCTCATGCGTGCGGCGGAGGCGGAGAACGCGGCCATCAACCGGGGGCTGGAGCCGGTGCTGGAGGTGCCGTTGGACAGGATGCCCAACCTCAACGGCGGTGAGCGCGCGCGGATCCAGACGGCGTGGTCGGACCCGTTCGGCGATGTTTACAACCAGACCTGGTTGCTGGGCGATCTGCAGAACATGCACGCGCGGATGATGATGGCGTACCCGCAGCGGGTGGGAGCACCGTGGCTGATGCGCCTGCTTGGCGATGAGCCGGAGGAGCAGCACCATGATGTCTGGTAGGTCAGCGCGCCTTCTGTAGGGCCGAGCCATGCTCGGCTGCTCTTGGGCCAGGTGTCCGGATGCCTGATGCATCGTGCGGACCAACGGTCCGCACCCACCAGAAGAAGTAAGCAGGCAGCGCGCCTTCTGTAGAGCCGAGCCATGCTCGGCTGCTCTTGGGCCAGGTGTCCGGATGCCTGATGCACAGTGCGGACCAACGGTCCGCACCCACCAGAAGAAGGAAGCAGGCAGCGCGCCTTCTGTAGCGCCGAGCCATGCTCGGCTGCTCTTGGGCCAAGTGTCCGGATGCCTGATGCACAGTGCGGACCAACGGTCCGCACCCCAAGTCCGGAACCACCCAAGGCCGGCGCAACCGTCACCCCCCGATATACGCGGTGATCTCCGCCTGGGCCAGCAGCTGCCGCAACTGTGCGACAGACGCGCGTCGCATCGGCTTCTCATCCACCGGCGACAAGGGCGCCTGGCGCAGGGCGTCATACGGCAGCACGGCCAGGTCGAAGGTCAGCTCTTCGGCGCTGAACACCCACACCGGCACGTCCAGGCTCCGTTCGCGGTCCATCCGCAGTCGGCGCGTCCGCGACTCGGCGGGAATGCCGTGCTCGTCCAGGAAGCGGTGCACGGCTTCCGGGTCGTCGCTGTGCAGGTGCAGCTGTACGGGGCTGTTGGCGTCGGCGGTGCCCTCCAGCACCGGGCCGGCCAGGCGCGGTGCGAAGCCGTGCAGGAACTCCAGCGCGCGCATCGCGGCTTCGCGGCGGCGCTGCAGTTCGTTGCCGTGCTGGGGGCCGGAGAACAGCCGCTGGTACTCGCGCAGGGCGTCTTCGATCTCGGTGTTGCGGGGCAGGGAGGCATCGTCGTGGATGCCGAGCCGGCTGGCGGCCTTCAACTTGGCCTGATGGTAGTCGCGGATGCCGCCTTCGGCCATCAGGCGGGCGGCTTCGTGGGCGAGGCGATGGCGCCGCTCGCGGGTCTGGCTGGCAGCATGCTGACGGGCGCGATGCATGCGATGACTCCTGTTGCGACCTGGCTACAGACTAGCGCAAGGATGTGACATCCGCGTGGGTATTTCATGGAGGCGAGCAAGCGGGTGTCGTTGATCCTGTAGAGCCGAGCCCATGCTCGGCTGCTCTACCGCAGGCGCCCGGAGCCGAGCATGGGCTCGGCTCTACAGCCGCATGGGTGCCAACTCACCGTTGGCACCCACCAGAACCTTCCTCAGAAGATATCGAACGCGGCGGCGTCGGCCTGCGGCGTATTGAGGTTCAGGTCGTAGTCGGTCAGGCGGTCCATGTCTTCCACCTTCACCCACTCGGTCGCGCCGTTGAGGGTGGCCTGGACCATGCCGCTGGGCGGGTCGTTCTGCGCGATCGGGGTGTCCTTCAGCGCGGTGCGCATGTAGTCGATCCAGATCGGCAGGGCGGCCTTGCCACCGTATTCGCGGTAACCCAGCGAACGGAAGTCGTCGCGGCCCACCCACACGGTGGTCACGTACGGGCCACCGAAGCCGGAGAACCAGGCGTCGCGGTGGTCGTTGGTGGAGCCGGTCTTGCCGCCCACGTCCTCGCGGCCGAGCACCTTGGCCTGGACGCCGGTACCGCGCTGGACCACGTCGCGCATCATCGATACCAGCTGGTAGGCGGTGCGGGCGTCGATCGCGCGCGGGGCAGTGCGGGCATCCGGGTTGGCCGGTGCCGCCGGGGTTTCGACCTTGGCTTCGGCCTTGGCGGCGGCCGGGTCCACCTTCGGGGCCGGAGCGCCGAAGTTGAAGCCGTCCACCACCTGGTTGACCGGCTGGTCACTGCTGCCGGCGCAGTCGCGGCAGGCCAGCGCCGGGTTTTCCTTGAACACCAGGTTGCCGTCGCGGTCATTGACCTGGTCGATCAGCCAGGTGTCCACGCGCGAGCCGCCGTTGGCGAACACGGCGTAGCCGCGCGCCACCGACAGCGGGGTCAGCGAGGCGGTGCCCAGCGACATCGACAGGTTCGGCGGCAGCTCCGATTCGGCAAAGCCAAACTCGCTGATGTACTTGCGTGCGTAGTCCACGCC
This sequence comes from Stenotrophomonas sp. YJH_SMC_69, assembly GCF_059370495.1. Taxonomy (NCBI): domain Bacteria; kingdom Pseudomonadati; phylum Pseudomonadota; class Gammaproteobacteria; order Lysobacterales; family Lysobacteraceae; genus Stenotrophomonas; species Stenotrophomonas sp. YJH_SMC_69. The sequence continues at coordinate 102,538 of NZ_JCAFTS010000006.1, forward strand.
CATGCCATCGAGCAGGCGCACCGACACCAGGTTGCGTGACTGCACCAGCGCTTCGCGCAGACGCATCGGGCCGCGGAAGCCGCCGCCGTCGTTCTGCGGGGCCCAGGTCTTGCCGCGGCGATCGCGGAACACGACCGGGGCGTCGAGCACGATCGAGGCCGGGTTGTAGCCCTTGTCGAAGGCAGCTGCGTAGACGAACGGCTTGAAGCTCGAACCCGGCTGGCGGCGGGCCTGGGTGGCGCGGTTGAACTTGTTGCCGGAGAAGCTGAAGCCACCCACCAGCGCCTTCAGCGCGCCGCTGTGGGCATCCAGCGAGACCAGCGCGGACTGGCCGCGGGGGATCTGGTCCAGCAGCCACTCGCCCTCCTTGGCCCCGGCGCGCACGCGCACGATGTCGCCGCGCTGCACCAGCTTGCCCGGGGTCTTGTTGGTCCACTTGGCGGCGCCGGCCGGCAGCACGATCTCGCTGCGGTTGGCCAGCACCACGGTGGCGCTGCCGTCGGCGCCGGTGCTGGCGACGATCGCCGGCAGCAGGCCGGCCTGGCCGTACATGCCGCGTAGGTGCTCGGCCAGGGCGGCGGCGTCTTCGCCGGCACCCACCTGCACCTGTTTCTCCACGCCGTGCCAGCCGTGGCGGTGGTCGTACAGCAGCAGGCCGTCGCGCACCGACTGGTTCGCGGCGGTCTGCAGGGTGGAGTCGATGGTGGTGGTGACGTGATAGCCCTTGTTGACCACGTCGCCGCCGAAGCGGGCGATCATCTCCTGGCGTACCAGCTCGGCCACGTACGGAGCATCGACCTGCACCGGCGGCTCATGCGCGGTGGCGTGCATCGGCACGGCCTTGGCCGCGTCGGCCTCGGCCTGGCTGACGAATTTCAGGTCGGCCATGCGCTGCAGCACGTAGTTGTCGCGGCGCTGGCGGGCACGCTCCGGGTTGGAGATCGGGTTGCCCGACGAGGGGAACTTGGGGATGCCGGCCAGCGAGGCCATCTCATCCAGGTCCAGCTCGTTCAGTTTCTTGCCGTAATAGAACTCGGCGGCAGCGGCCACGCCGTAGGCGCGGTTGCCGAAGAAACTCTTGTTCAGGTACAGCTCGAAGATCTCGTCCTTGCTCAGCTCGGACTCGATCTTGCGCGCCAGCAGGATCTCGGCCAGCTTGCGGGTGTAGCTGTACTCGGAGCTGAGGAAGAACTGGCGGGCCACCTGCTGGGTGATGGTGGAGCCACCCGGCACGCGCTTGTCGCTGGTGGTGGCCAGCAGCCAGACCGCCCGGCCGATGCCCATGTAGTCCACGCCGCCGTGCTCGTAGAAGCGGGCGTCCTCGGTCGCCAGGAAGGCCTGCTTCAGCTTCTCCGGCACGTCCTTCATGGTGATCGGGGTCCGCCGGGTCTCGCCGAACACCGCCATCAGCTTGCCATCGGCAGCATAGACGTACATCGGCTCCTGCATTTCCACGTCGCGCAGGGTCTGCACGTCGGGAAGCTTGGAGGAAACGGCGTAGTACAGACCGCCCACGGCGGCCGCGCCGATCAGCGCCAGGACCAGGACAATCAAGAAGATCCAGCGCAGCCAGCGGCGGAGTCGAGTCATCGGGTTCAGATTCCGATTGCGAATTTCGTGGTCGCAGAGTATAGATTACGCAAGGTGCCGGCTGGGGTCGGCACCGGGGAGCGCAAGGGGAACAGTCAGGGGCTGCATGGTGAATCCGTGAAGGAATTCACAGCAGGGCCGTTGCCATTTGCTAAGAATACGTTATTAATGCTTGGGCGCAGGTCTTGCGTCCAAGTGCCCGTCGGCAGGGGAGAAACCGTGGGGCTCATCCCAAAAAGTCAGTCGCCGCTCGTAGGCGTCGACATCAGTTCGACTGCGGTAAAGCTTTTGCAGCTGTCCCGCAGCGGCAATCGTTTCCGCGTGGAACATTACGCTGTGGAACCTCTGCCGCCCAATGCGGTGGTGGAGAAAAACATCGTTGAAGTGGAGGCCGTGGGTGAGGCCATCCGTCGGGCGATGAACCGTTCAGGCAGCAAGGCCAAATTGGCCGCTGCCGCCGTCGCGGGGTCGGCAGTGATCACCAAGGTGATCCCGATGCCGGCCGATCTCGACGAAAACGACATGGAAGCCCAGATCGAGCTGGAAGCGGTCAACTACATTCCGTATCCGATCGAGGAAGTGAACCTGGACTTCGAGGTGATCGGGTCGATCCCGAACAACCCGGAGATGGTCCAGGTGCTGCTGGCCGCGTCGCGTTCGGAGAATGTCGAGCTGCGCCAGTCCGCGCTGGAACTCGGTGGCCTGCAGGCCAAGGTGATGGACGTGGAGGCCTTCGCGGTCGAGAACGCCTACGCCCTGGTCGCCAGCGAGCTGCCGGTATCCATCGACGGCGTGGTCGCGCTGGTCGATATCGGCGCCACCATGACCACCCTCAATGTCCTGCGCGGCGGCCGCAGCCTCTACAGCCGCGAGCAGGTGTTCGGTGGCAAGCAGCTGACCGATGAGATCATGCGCCGCTACGGGCTGAGCTACGAGGAAGCCGGGCTGGCCAAGCGCCAGGGCGGCCTGCCGGAAAGCTACGAGATGGAAGTGCTGGAGCCGTTCAAGGAAGCCACGGTCCAGCAGATCAGCCGCCTGCTGCAGTTCTTCTACGCAGGCAGCGAATTCAACCGCGTCGATCACATCGTGCTGGCCGGCGGCTGCGCCGTGCTCGGTGGCCTGCCGGAGATGGTCGAGGAACAGCTGGGCGTGCCGACCGTGGTCGCCAACCCGCTGGCGCAGATGACCCTGGGGCCGAAGGTGAACGCGCATGCGTTGGCCCAGGATGCCCCCGCGCTGATGATCGCGACCGGTCTGGCGCTGAGGAGCTTTGACTGATGGCACGCATCAATCTATTGCCCTGGCGCGCCGAGCGGCGCAAGCAACGCCAGCGCGAGTTCTACGCAATGCTGGGCATGGCCGCCGTCGGTGGCCTGCTGCTGTCGCTGATGATCTGGTTCTACTACGACCGTCAGGTGAGCGGCCAGATGGACCGCAATGCTTATCTGGAAGCCGAGATCGAGAAGGTCAAGGAACAGAACAAGGAGATCGACCGCCTCGACGCGCAGAAGGAACGCCTGCTGGCGCGCAAGAAGGTGATCGAGGAGCTGCAGGCCAAGCGCTCGCAGATGGTCCACCTGTTCGACGCGCTGGTGCGCACCATCCCCGACGGCGTGGTGCTGACCGCGCTGAAGCAGGAAGGGGATGTACTGACGCTGGAAGGCCGCACCCAGTCCAACGCCCGCGTTTCGGCCTACATGCGCAACCTGGAGACCTCCGGCTGGATGACCAACCCGGAGCTGTCGATCATCGAAGCGCGTGACCCGGAGAAGGACAAGGACGGCAAGGCCGGCCCGCTGGCCGACATCAAGGCGCTGCCCTACGTGTTCGTGGTCAAGGTGAAACTGCCGGCACAGAGCGAAGAGGTGTCGGCGACGCCGGGCCTGAACGCCGATGGCTCGGTGGCGACGGCTGCGCCGGCACCGGTGGCACCGTTGGCCGCAGGTCCGGATGCCGCGACGCCTGCGGCCCCGGCAGCGGGCCAGCCGGCAGCAGCTCCCGCCGCACCGGCCACTGCACCGGCCACGCCGGCCAAGCCGAACCAACCGGCCGCTCCGGCCGCCGCGCCGGCCCCGGCACCTGCCCCGAAGCCTGAGGGCAGCCGCCTGGCGCAGCCGCCGCAGACCTTCAATGCGCTGCTGCAGGGGGACCGCGCATGAGCCAGAAGATCGACATCAAGAACCTGGATTTCAACGACATCGGCAACTGGCCGCAGAAGGCCAAGATCGTCTTCTGCTCGTTGCTGGCGCTGGTCATCATGTTCGTGGCGTGGATGCTGCTGATCAGCGGCAAGTGCGAAGAACTGGCCGGCCTGGAATCGAAGGAAGTCGAGCTGCGCACCGAGTTCACCAAGCAGCAGGAACGCGCGGTGAACCTGGGGCCGCTGAAGCAGCAGCTGGCGCAGATGGAGCAGGTGCTGCAGCAGATGCTGCGGCAGCTGCCGAGCAAGACCGAAATGCCCGACCTGATCATCGACATCTCGCAGACCGCGCTGTCCAGCGGCCTGACCAACGAGCTGTTCGAGCCGGAGCAGGAGCAGATCAAGGAGTTCTACGCCGAGAAGCCGATCAAGCTGCGCATGGTGGGCAGTTACCACCAGTTCGGCGCGTTCGTCAGTGGCGTGGCCTCGCTGCCGCGGGTGGTGATCCTGACCATGCATGACATCAACCTCAAGCCCAAGGAAAAGACCGGCGGCAACGTCCGCAGCGGTGCACTGGAACTGTCCGGTACGGTCAAGACCTACCGCTACCTGGACGAGACCGAGGTGCAGGCGCAGCAGGCGTCCGACGCTGGCAAGGAGGGCAAGAAGTGATGCGCGCGCAGACCGTACGTGGTGCGATGGTGCTGGCTGTGCTGCTGCTGGCTGGTTGCGGCCGTGGCGTGACCAGCACGCCCGGCGACGCACCGAACCTTGAGAAGTGGGTGGAAGGCGAGCGCGCGCGACCGGCGCAACCGCTGGAGCCGCTGCCGGTGATGCAGCAGTTCGAGACCTTTGAATACTCCGCGCAGGGCATGCGCGATCCGTTCACCGATGCCTGGACCAATCCGCAGCAGGGGAACGGCGGATTGCGACCGGACCCGAACCGGCGCAAGGAGCCGCTGGAAGGCTTCCCGCTGGATGCGCTGGACATGGTCGGCACCATCGGTACCGGCGCAGGTACCGTGGCGCTGGTGATGGGGCCGGACAAGGTCACCTACCGGGTTCGCCCGGGCGGTTACCTGGGGCAGAGCGACGGGCGGGTCACGGCGGTCTTCGAAGACCGCGTGGAGCTGATCGAACTGGTGCCGGATGGCGCGGGTGGCTGGCTGGAACGGCTGGCAACGCTCTCGCTTGAAGATCAATGATCGTTTACTGGGGATAGCACGATGACCTTTCACCAAGCCAAGGGGCTGCGTCCCATCCGGCGCTCTACCTTGAACCGTGTCAGCGCGCTGGGAGTCGCGCTGATGCTGGCCTGCGCTCCGGCGCTGGCTGCCGCACCGGCGGAAAAGCCGGTGGGCGCCACCGTGGCACCGGCCGCCGCGCCGGCGGGCCTGTCGGTGGCCAAGATCGATTTCAAGCGTGGCGATGACGGCGCCGGGCGCCTGATCGTGCAGTTCGACGGGCAGGGCGCGATCCCTGACCTGCGCACGCAGGGCAACAGCGTGGTGGTCGACGTCGGCAATGCCCGGCTGCCGGCCAACCTGCAGAAGCCGATGAACGTCACCGACTTCGCCACGCCGGTACAGCGCATCGACGCCAAGCCGTCGGGCGCCGGCACCCAGCTGGTGCTGAGCACCGGTGGCGCGGTGGAGTCGCTGGCCTACCAGAGCGGCAACGAATACGTGGTCGAGATCAGCCCGCGCCAGGCCCAGGCCGCCGTGGGTGCGGTCACCGCCGGCAGCGTCACCCAGGCGGCCAAGGCCGTCGGCCAGCGCGGCTTCACCGGCAAGCCGGTGACCTTCAACTTCCAGGACGTGCCGGTGCGCACCGTGCTGCAGTTGATCGCCGAGGAGTCCAACCTGAACGTGGTGGCGTCCGACTCGGTGCAGGGCAACGTGACCCTGCGCCTGGTCAATGTGCCGTGGGACCAGGCGCTGGACATCGTCCTGCGCGCCAAGGGCCTGGACAAGCGTCGCGACGGCAGCGTGATCTGGGTGGCGCCGCAGGCCGAACTGGCCAAGTTCGAGCAGGAAAAGGAAGACGCGCGCATCGCCATCGAGAACCGCGAAGACCTGCAGACCGACTACATCCAGATCAACTACCACAGCGCCACGCAGATCTTCAAAGCGCTGACCGAGGCCAAGGGCATCGGCGGCGGCGGTGGTGGTGGCAGTGGTGGTGGTTCGGGCAACTCCTCGCAGGAAGACAGTGGCTTCCTGTCCTCGCGTGGTCGCATCGTGGCCGACGAGCGTACCAACACGCTGATGATCAGCGACATCCCGAAGAAGATCGCGCGCATGCGCGAGCTGATCAACGTGATCGACCGCCCGGTCGACCAGGTGCTGATCGAAAGCCGCATCGTCATCGCCACCGACACCTTCGCCCGCGAGCTGGGCGCGAAGTTCGGTGTCAGCGGCAGCCGCGACAATGTCTATTTCAGCGGCAATCTCGAGGCCAACCGCTTGACCCGGGAATCGCAGGTCAAGTCCGCGCAGGACAACGCCAAGGCCGAGCGTGACTGGATCGCCGGTGGCCGGGTGGGCCCGGCTCCTGTCCCGGTGGGCTCGACCATCACCCGTGGCCTGAACTGGAACCTGCCGGTGGCTGCCGCCAGCAACCCGGGTTCGCTGGCACTGTCCATCCTCAATGCCGGTTACCTGCTGGACGTGGAGCTGTCGGCCATGCAGCAGGAGTCGCGAGGCGAGGTGATCTCCAACCCGCGCGTGGTCACCACCAACCAGCGCGAAGCGATGATCAAGCAGGGCAAGGAAATCGGCTACGTCACCATCAGCGGTGGTGGCGCTGGCGGCGTCGCGACCCCGAACGTCCAGTTCAAGGAAGTGGTGCTGGAGCTGAAGGTCACCCCGACCATCACCAACGACAACCGCGTGTTCCTCAACATGCAGGTGAAGAAGGACGAAGTCGACCAGCTGATCCAGCTGGAGGGCTACGGCACCGTGCCGTCGATCAACCGTCGCGAAGTCAACACCGCGGTGCTGGTCGAGGATGGGCAGACCGTGGTGATCGGTGGCGTCTACGAGTTCACCGATCGCAACAGCATCAGCAAGGTGCCGTTCCTGGGCGACGTGCCGTTCCTGGGCAACCTGTTCAAGAAGCGCGGCCGCAACAAGGACAAGGCCGAGCTGCTCGTGTTCGTCACCCCGAAGGTGCTGCGCGTGGCCAAGCAGAACTGAGCCGTCGCACCGGAGTCTTCGAAGAAGGGCCGCCCCGTGCGGCCCTTCTTCGTTTGGGCTGGCGGCATGCACGAAACAGATCCATGCCCAGCGTGGACGGCTGTTCAGCGGTTCTTGATGCCAATCGCAGGGCACCCTGCGATGATGTCGGGAACCCGTGCCGTCCTGCGCCGGTCAAAGGCCCCCATGAACCTGCCACCGCCGATGCCCGAAACCGTCTCGCCGCCGCCCGCGCCGGCCACCTCCCGCCTGCATGCGGCGTTCACCCAGCTGCGCGACGCGCTGTCGGCCGAGATCGTCGGCCAGGCGGCACTGGTCGAACGCCTGCTGATTGCATTGTTGGCCGACGGCCATCTGCTGGTGGAGGGCGCGCCGGGCCTGGCCAAGACCACGGCGATCCGTGCACTGGCCTCGCGCCTGGAAGCAGACTTTGCCCGCGTGCAGTTCACCCCCGACCTGCTGCCGGCCGACCTCACCGGCACCGAGATCTGGCGCCCGCAGGAGGGCCGCTTCGAGTTCGTGCCCGGCCCGATCTTCCACCCGATCCTGCTGGCCGACGAGATCAACCGGGCACCGGCCAAGGTGCAGTCGGCGCTGCTGGAGGCCATGGGCGAGCGCCAGGTCACGGTTGGCCGCCATACCTATGCGCTGCCGCCGCTGTTCCTGGTGATGGCCACGCAGAACCCGATCGAGCAGGAGGGCACCTTCCCGCTGCCGGAAGCGCAGCTGGACCGTTTCCTGATGCATGTGCGCATCGGTTACCCGGACCAGGCCGCCGAATCGGAAATCCTGCGGCTGGCCCGTGAGCGTGCCCGTGGTGCATTGGGCGAGGCTGCGCCGGCGCCGGACAAGATGCCGATGCAGGACGTGTTCGACGCCCGCCGCGAAGTGCTGGACCTGCACATGGCACCGGCACTGGAGCGCTACCTGATCGAACTGGTGCTGGCCTCGCGCGATCCCGCGCGCTACGACGCCGGCCTCGGCCGCCGCATCGCCTGGGGGGCAAGCCCGCGCGGTTCCATCGCACTGGAGCGCTGTGCCCGTGCGCGGGCGTGGCTGGCCGGCCGTGACTTCGTCACGCCCGACGACGTGCGTGCAGTCGCCGCCGACGTGCTGCGCCATCGCGTGCTGCCCAGCTATGAAGCCACCGCCGAGGGCTGGGACGGCGAGCGCCTGGTGCAGGAGCTGCTGGCCCGGGTGCCGGCACCCTGAGCCTGCGCATGACCGATCCATCCCTGGAACAGGCACCGTCCGCGCTCGAAGGTGACGGGCTGCGCCCGCAGCTGGCCGAACTGGTCGCGCTACGGCGGCTGGCACAGCGTCCGCCGCCGCCGCGCCGTGGCCGCACCGGCAACGCGGGCCAGGCACCGTCCCAACTGCGCGGCCGCGGCATGGAATACGCCGAGTCGCGCGAATATGTAGCTGGCGACGACGCGCGCCACATCGATTGGCGCGTGACTGCGCGCACCGGCCGCGCCCATACCAAATTGTTCCAGGCCGAGCGCGAGCGGGTCAGCCTGATCGTGGCCGATACGTCGCCGGCGCTGTACTTCGGCACGCGCGTGCGCTTCAAATCGGTACAGGCCGCCCGTGCCGGTGCGGTTGCCGCGTGGTCGGCGCAGCGCCGCGGCGACCGCGTGGGTGCGCTGCGCGGCAGTGACCGCGAAGCGCCGATTGCCCCTGCGGGCGGGCCACGCGGCGTGCTGCGCGTGCTCGACGCGCTGACCCGCTGGTATGCACAGCCGCCGGTCGACGATCTGGGCCTGGCGCGTGCACTGGATCATGCCGGTCGCGTGCTGCGCCCGGGGGCACGCATGCTGGTGCTGGCCGATCCGCAGCAGGCCATCCGCATTCCGCCCGCGCGCTGGAGCGCGCTGGCCCAGCATCACGATCTCAGCCTGGTGCTGCTGGTTGATCCGCTGGAACTGCATCCCCCCTCGGCGGCGCTGCAGTTCCAGACCGCACAGCAGCGCATCGGCCTCGACCTGCGCCGCAGTGAAGTGCAGGCGCATTGGCAGGCACACTTCGTCGAACCGCTGCAGGAACTGCGGCGCCAGCTCGGCGCACGCCGTGTCGATGTGCAGGTGCTGTCCACGGATGCGCCCAGCGACGCGTGGCTGGCGCCATCACCGACCGAGGTGCCGGCGTGAGCGCCGCGCTGCCGCTGCGCGATGTGCAGTTGCCACCGGCACCTTCATGGTGGCCGCCTGCCCCCGGTTACCTGATGGTCGGCGCGGCGGTTGTGCTGGTGCTGTTGGTGATCGCCGTGCTGATGTGGCGGCGTCGCCGTCGCCGCCAGCGTTGGTTGCAGCTGTTCGATAGCGAACTGGCAGCCACCACCGACGCTGCGGCCGAACTGGCGGCCATTGCCGGATTGCTGCGCCGTGCCGCACGCCGTGCAAAGCCGGGCAGTGAATCGCTGCGCGATGATGCCTGGTGGCAGCGTGTAGACCCGCAGGGCACGTTGCCCGATGCGCGTCGCAGCCTGCTGGCCGAAGGCGCGTATCGCCCACGCGTCGACAGCAGCGACGTGGCGGCCGTGCGCAGTTGGGCCCGCGAGCGCTATCTGGCGATGCTGCTGGAGCGCCGCCGATGAACCTCTGGACGACCTATTGGCCATGGCCGGACCTGCAGCTGGCATGGCCACTGGCATTGCTCGCGCTGCCGTTGCCGTTGCTGATGCGCTGGTGGAAGCGCCGTGCAGAACCGGGCGCCGCGCTGCGTGTGCCCTACGCCGCCGCCGAGCTCGAAGCGCTGTCCGGTGGGGGCCACGTCGACGTGTCGTGGCTGCGCACGCTGCTGCTATGGCTGGGCTGGTGCGCGCTGTGCATCGCGCTGGCACGGCCGCAGCAGCTGGGCGAAGCCATCACGCCGCCGCAGCAGGGCCGGCAGATGATGCTGGCGATGGACGTGTCCGGCAGCATGGGGGAGGGTGACATGGTGCTGGGAGCCCAGGCGGTTGATCGCCTCACCGCGGCCAAGGCCGTGCTGGCCGACTTCCTGGATCGTCGTGCCGGCGACCGCGTCGGCCTGCTGATTTTCGGTGATCGCGCCTACACGCTTACGCCGCTTACCGCAGACCTGGCCAGCGTGCGCGATCAGCTGCGCGACAGCGTGGTCGGCCTGGCCGGGCGCGAGACCGCCATCGGTGATGCCATCGGCCTGGCGGTGAAGCGCCTGCGCAGCCAGCCGGAGGGACAGCGCGTGCTGATCCTGTTGACCGATGGTGTCAGCAACGCCGGTGTGCTGGAGCCGCTGCGCGCCGCGGAAGTCGCGCGCGCCGAAGGCGTGCGCATCCACACGGTTGCATTCGGCGGCGATGGCAGCATGCGCCTGTTTGGTATCCCGATTTCCACCGACCAGGATCCGGTCGATGAGGCCACCCTGAAGAAGATCGCCAGCATGACCGGTGGCCAGTTCTTCCGCGCGCGTGACACCGCGCAGCTGGCCGGGATCTACGCGGAGCTCGATCGCCTGGAGCCGGTCGCCGCGAAGGGGCCGAGCCTGCGTCCGCGCGAAGAACGCTATGCCTGGCCGTTGGGGCTGGCGTTGCTGCTGGGCGTGCTGGCCTGGCTGTGGCCGGAGCGTCGCCGATGATCGCGTTTGCTTCGAATCTCCCCGATTGGAGCGCATTGCACTTCCTGCGACCGGAGTGGTTGTGGGCGCTGCTGGCGTTGCCCCTGATCCTCGCGCTCGCGGTGTACCGGCAGCGACGCAGTGATGCGTGGCGGCAGGCGGTGGACGCACACCTGTTGCCACATCTGCTGGCCGCGGGCGCGAAGCGGCGAGTGCGCCTGCCATGGGCGCTGCTGCTGGGCTGGACACTGGCATCGCTGGCCATGGCCGGGCCGAGCTGGCGCCAGCAGGCACAACCGATGTTCCAGGCCAGCGCACCGCTGCTGGTGGTGCTGGACCTGTCCAGCCGGATCACGGCAACCGATCTTCCGCCGTCGCGCCTGCTGCAGGCGCGGGCGAAAGTGGGCGAGCTGCTGCGCGCGCGCCAGGGCGGGCAGGTGGGGCTGGTGGTGTATGCCGATGATGCCTACACCGTGGCGCCGCTGACCGACGACGGCAGCAATGTTGCGTTGTATCTGGATGCGCTGTCGCCGGACGTGATGCCGCGTGATGGCCAGCGTGCCGACCGCGGCATCGACTGGGCGACACGCTTGATGCGGCAGATCGGCGCGTTGCAGGGGCAGATCCTGCTGGTCAGCGATCAGGCGGACAGCGAAGCTGCACTGGCGGCGGCGCAGGCACGCAGCCTGGGCCTGCAGGTGTCGGTGCTGGGCCTGGGCACGCCTGCCGGTGCGGCGTACCGCGATAGCAATGGGCAGATCCGCCAGGCCGCGCTGGATGAGGGCAGCCTGCGTGCAGTCGCCACTGCCGGTGGCGGCCGCTATGCGCGCATCTCTGCCGATGACAGCGATCTGCGTGCGCTCGGTGTACTCGACGCGCGCGACGGCACGGCGGCGCAGCGGCCGGGCGAAGGCAAGCAGTGGCGTGACGAAGGCTTCTGGTTGCTGCCGCCGGTGATGCTGCTGGCATTGCTGGCCTTCCGCCGTCGCGCGGTGCTGGCCGCGGTGCTCGCGGTGGGTCTGCTGCCATGGATGAATGACGCGCAGGCGCAGGCCCCTGCGACGCCTGTCTCGCAGCCGGCGCAGGGCACGCTGTGGAAGCGCAGCGACCAGCTGCAGCATCAACGCCTGGCCGAGGGGGTTCAGGCCTACCGCAAGGGCGACTTCGCCACTGCACGCAGACAGTTCGAAGGCATCGACAGCGATGCCGGTTGGTACAACCTGGCCAACACGCTTGCACGCGAAGGCAACTACGACGAAGCGATCGCCGCCTACGACCGCGCACTGGCGCTGCATCCGGGCATGGCCGATGCAGTGGCCAACCGCGCCGTGGTCGATGCCGCACGCAAGCGCAGGCCATCCGGGGGCGGCCAAGGCCAGGATCAACAGAAGCCACCGCAGAACGGGCAGCAGAAACAACCGCAGGGCCCGCAGGGCCAACAGAACCCACAGGGACAGCCGAAGCAGGGCCAGCAGCAACCCGGCCAGGGCCAGCCGCCGTCGGGCCAGCAGGGCCAGCCCAAGGCGGGTGACAACAACGCGCAGTCGGAGCCTCAGCCTGGCGAACGTGGCCGCGATGGCCAGCAGGCACCACCGCAGGTGGAAGATGCCAAGGCGCAGGCGCAGGCCGATGAACAGCAGCGCCAGCGCATGCAGCAGGCGATGCAGCAGGCACGCGAGGGTGAGGCCGGCAAGGGGGGCAAGCCAGTGCCGGGTGGTGAGGGCCGCACGCCGCGCCAGCGCGAGGAGCAACAGGCGGTGGAGGCATGGATGCGGCGTGTGCCGGATGATCCGGGCGCATTGCTGCGGGCCAAGTTCCAGCTGGAAAACGAACGCAGGAAGAGGGAAGGGCGATGACGCGGTCGATCAACATGCACGGGCACTGGCCTCGACAGGTACTGGCGGCGCTGCTGTTGTGGCTGCCGCTGCTGGCCTGGGCGCAGCCGCGCGCGTGGCTGGACCGCGACCGCATCGCGATGGGCGACACGGTCACGCTCAATGTCGAGAGCGACCAGGGCGCCCCTGACTTCACGCCATTGCGCACCGACTTCGACCTGAGCGGGCAGACCAGCAGCCGCCAGGTGGAATGGAGCAATGGCAGCATGCAGCAGCGCAACCTGTATGGCGTGGCGCTGACACCACGACGTAGTGGTGCGCTGGTGGTACCGGGCCTGCAGGTGGGCAGTGTGCGCACCGCACCGCTGACGCTGCAGGTCGATGCGGCCGCCGTGGCGGGGCCCGACAGCAATGCGATGGCCTTCATCGAAACCGTTGTCGATGACGATACGCCGTATGTGCAGCAGAGCGTGGGCGTGGTGGTGCGGCTGTACTTCGCCTCGCAGCTGGCCTCCGGCGAGCTGGTGCTGGATACCCCGGCGGGCGCGTCGTTGCAGCGTGTGGGCGACGACCGCACCGATGTACGCCAGGTCAACGGGCGCCGCTACAACGTGGTCGAACGGCGTTTCCTGCTGATCCCCGAGCGCAGCGGCGCGTTGCGCCTGGCCGGTGCCCGTTTCAGTGGGCGCAGTGCGGGTGGCTTCTTCGACGACTTCTTCGGCGGTGGCGATGGCCGCATGAATGCCACCGGCGCAGACCGCACGCTGCAGGTGCAGGCACAGCCGGCGCAGGCCCCGCAGCCGTGGCTGCCACTGCAGAGCCTGCAGCTGCGCTACACCAGTGCGCCGACCAGTGCCCGCACCGGTGAGGCCGCCAACGTGGTGGTCGAAGCGGTTGCCGAAGGCGCGACGCGCGCGCAGTTCACCGACCTGCCGGTGCCGGATGTCGGCACCAATGCGCAGGTGTTCGCCGAACCGACACAGTACGAAGAGACCTTCAACGGCAGCACGCCGCGCCTGAAGATCACCCGCCGCTATTCGATCGTGCCGCGCCAGCCGGGTTCGCTGGTGGTGCCGGGGCCGCGCCTGCCCTGGTGGGATGTGCGTAACGGCAAGGCGCAGGAGGCGAAGCTGCCGGACCTGACGCTGGCCGTCGCGGCCGGCACCGGCACCGGCACTGCCTCACCGGCGCCATTGCCGCCGATCGACACCGATGCCGCGCTGCCGGGCGCCGATGGCCAGGACAGCCGCATCGCCGCGACCGATCCGCGTGCCAGCGGCCTGTCCGAGCGTCCGTGGCCGTGGATGGCGGCGGCCATCGGCCTGGCGTTGCTGTGGCTGCTGACTCTCCTGTGGGGCTGGCAGCGAGGTCGTCGCCCGCGCGCAGTGGCGCCAGTAGCGGGCAAGGCCTCTGTGCCGACTGCGGCGAGCGGGCGTGCCGGCCTGGCAGAACTGCGCCGCGCGCTGGATGGCGAGGGCTTCGACCAGGTGGAAGCACAGCTGTGTGCGATGGCTGGTGTGGAACGCGTCGAGCAGGTCATCGCGCGGCTTGGGGATGCAGCCCAGCGTCAAGTGCTACAGGACCTGCAGCAGGCGCGGTGGGGCGGGCAGGGGGATCTGGCGCGGCTGCGCACGCGCCTGCGCGAGGTCTTCCGTGACGGACCGCACTGGTCGGCGCCTGCGGGCACCGCCGACACTGACCTGGCGCCGCTGTATCCGCCGCGGCGAACCTGAACCGGCGCCGCTTGCGCGCTTTGTTAGAGTGCATTCATTTTTCGAGGAAACCCGCGTATGACAGCAGCTGCTGCCGACAAGAAGAAGTTGCCCCTGCATTGGAAGATGGGCATCGGCTTTGCGATCGGCCTGGTCCTGGGACTGATCGTGCACGCCCTGGGCGGCAGCGTCGATGGTCTGCAGGCTGGTGCCAAGTGGGTAATGGACTACGTCACCACCCCGGCGTCGGGCCTGTTCCTCAACCTGATCTTCATGCTGATCGTGCCGCTGATCTTCTCGGCGCTGATCATGGGCGTGTCGGAGATGGGCGACATCCGCGCCCTCGGCCGCATCGGCTGGAAGACCCTGGCCTACACCGTGCTGCTGTCCGGCATCGCGGTGGGCATCGGCCTGGTGCTGGTCAACCTGCTCAAGCCGGGCGCGGGCGTCGATCCGCAGACTGCGGCACTGATGCTCTCGGAGAACGCCGAGCGCAGCAAGGAAATCGTCGCTGGCATCCACGGCACGCCGAAGGGCATGGACATGCTGCTGTCGATCGTGCCGAGCAACGTGCTGCAGGCCGCGTCGGACAACGGTGCGATCCTGTCGCTGATGTTCTTCGCGCTGATGTTCGGCATCGGCATGGTGCTGACCGACAATGAAAAGGTTGCCCCGCTGCGCCGCGCCATTGAAGGCGTGTTCGAAATCTCGATGACCCTGATCAACCTGGTCATCCGCCTGGCCCCTTATGCGGTGGCCTGCTTCATGTTCAACCTGGCCGCGCTGTTCGGCTTCGAGCTGATCATCCGCCTGGGTGCCTATGTGGGCGTGGTGGTGCTGGCGCTGGGTCTGCACATGATCGTGACCTACGGTACCGCGGTGTGGCTGTCCGGCCGCTCGCCGCTGTCGTTCTTCCGCGATACCCAGGAAGCAACGGTGATGGCGTTCTCCACCGCCTCCAGCAATGCCACCCTGCCGACCGCGCTGCGCGTGGCCGACCAGATGGGCTTGCCGCAGCGCGTGTCGCGCTTCGTGCTGACCGTGGGTGCCACCGCCAACCAGAACGGCACCGCGCTGTTCGAGGGTGTGACGGTGATCTTCCTGGCCCAGTTCTTCGGCGTGGACCTGAGCATCGGCCAGCAGATCATGGTGATGGCGGTCTGCATCCTCGGTGGCATCGGTACCGCCGGCGTGCCGTCGGGATCGCTGCCGGTGGTGGCGATGATCTGCGCGATGGTCGGTGTGAATCCGCTGGGCATCGGCCTGATCCTGGGCGTGAATCACTTCCTGGACATGTGCCGTACCGCGTTGAACGTGACCGGCGACCTGGCCCTGACCACGCTGGTGGCCAAGGGCGAGTCGCACGATGGCCCGGCGCTGGGTCCGCAGCAGGACTGAGTCCAACGCCACTGCTGGCGACCTGATCGGGGTCGGATTCCTTTCCTCAGGGGAAAGGGCTCCGGCCCCTTTTCACATGCGGAATCCGGCGGAGATCACGTCCTTGCGGGCCAGCGGCCGGCACGACCGGGCAAGGTGAACTGACCCCCCGCCCGGCGACTATGGGACAATAGGCCGCCCGCACGTCCGCGGCCGCCTCCCGATTCCGACAGAACCATGACGCAGCCTACCCGTCGCCAGTTGGCCAACGCCATCCGCTTCCTTGCCGCCGATGCGGTTGAAACCGCAAAGTCCGGCCACCCCGGCATGCCCATGGGCATGGCCGACATCGCCGAAGTCCTCTGGAACGACTACCTCCGCCATAACCCGAGCAACCCGCACTGGTTCAACCGCGACCGTTTCGTGCTGTCCAACGGCCACGGTTCGATGCTGCAGTACGCGCTGCTGCACCTGAGCGGCTACGACCTGCCGATCGAGCAGCTGAAGCTGTTCCGCCAGCTGGGCAGCCACACCGCCGGTCACCCGGAACGCCACGAGACCCCGGGCGTGGAGACCACCACCGGCCCGCTGGGCCAGGGTTTCGCCAACGCCGTGGGCTTCGCCCTGGCCGAGAAGCTGCTGGCACAGCGCTTCAACCGTCCGGAGCTGGAAGTGGTCGACCACCGCACCTGGGTGTTCATGGGCGATGGCTGCCTGATGGAAGGCGTGTCGCATGAAGCCGCTTCGCTGGCCGGCACCTGGGGCCTGCACAAGCTGGTCTGCTTCTGGGACAACAACCACATCTCCATCGACGGCAACGTCGAGGGCTGGTTCACCGACAACACCCCGGAGCGTTTCGAGGCCTATGGCTGGAACGTGGTCCGCGACGTCGATGGCCATGACCCGGACAGCATCAAGGCCGGCATCGAGGCCGCGCTGTCGCAGAGCGACAAGCCGACCCTGATCTGCTGCCGCACCACCATCGGGTTTGGTTCGCCGAACAAGGCGGGCAAGGAATCCAGCCACGGCGCACCGCTGGGCAAGGACGAGCTGGAAGCCACCCGCAAGCAGCTGGGCTGGGAATACGGCCCGTTCGAGATCCCGCAGGCGATCTACGACGGTTGGCGCGCCAATGGCGCCGGCACCCTGCGCCAGGCCGAGTGGGAACAGCTGTTCGACAAGTACGCCAGCCAGTACCCGGCTGAAGCAGCCGAACTGACCCGCCGCTCGCATGGCGAACTGCCGGCCGACTTCGTTGCCAAGGCCGATGCGTACATCGCCCAGGTGGCCGCGGAAGGCCCGACGATCGCCTCGCGCAAGGCCTCGCAGCTGGCCATCGAAGCCTATGCCCCGCTGCTGCCGGAAATCGTCGGCGGCTCGGCCGACCTGGCGCACTCCAACCTGACCCTCTGGAAGGGCAGCAAATCGGTTGCCAGCGACGACGCCAACGCCAACTACGTGTACTACGGCGTGCGCGAGTTCGGCATGACCGCCATTGCCAACGGCCTGGCCCTGCACGGTGGCTTCATTCCGTTCGACGCCACCTTCCTGGTGTTCAGCGATTACGCCCGCAATGGCGTGCGCATGAGCGCGCTGATCCCGGCGCACGCCATCCACGTCTACACCCACGACTCGATCGGCCTGGGCGAAGACGGCCCGACCCACCAGCCGGTGGAGCACCTGGCCTCGCTTCGCTACATCCCGAACAACGACGTGTGGCGTCCGTGCGATGCGGTCGAGTCGGCGGTGAGCTGGAAGGCCGCGATCACCCGCCAGGACGGCCCGAGCTGCCTGGTGTTCAGCCGCCAGAACCTGCCGCACCAGCCGCGCAGCGCCGAGCAGATCGCGCAGATCGAGCGCGGCGGTTACGTGCTGGCCGATGCCGCCGGTACCCCGGATGTGATCCTGATCGCCACCGGTTCGGAAGTCTCGCTGGCCACCGAAGCCAAGGCCCAGCTGGATGCGGCTGGTCTCAAGACCCGCGTGGTCTCGATGCCGTCCACCGACGTGTTCCTGCGCCAGGACGCGGCCTACCGTGAATCGGTGCTGCCGAACGCGGTGCGCAAGCGCGTGGCTGTGGAAGCCGGTGTCACCGGCTTCTGGCGCCAGTTCGTCGGCCTGGACGGTGCCGTGATCGGTATCGACACCTTCGGTGCCTCCGCCCCGGCCGACCAGCTGTACAAGCACTTCGGCATCACCACCGCGCACGTGGTGGAAGCCGCCAAGGCGCTGTAAGCAGCATCGCGACGTAATGAGGAAAGGCCGGCGCACGCCGTCCTTTTCTTTGCCGCAGGAAAAAGGGGACGGAGGGGATTAAGTCGTTTGTGCACAAACGACTTAATCCCCTCCGTCCCCTTTTCTCAGGCGGTGCGCGCCAGTGCCAGCCGCAGCAGGCGCGCGTCCAGGCGTTCGGCGAAATCCTTCGGTGCCTGCAGGCCCATGCGCTGCAGGTACACCGCATCGCCGTCGCCGGCCGGTTGCCGTAGTGCTGCCCAGACGGTACGCAGCTTGTCGCCGCGGGTCTGCGTGTTGGCCTTCAGCCAGCCCAGCGCTTTCACCAGCACCTGCTCGATCTCGTTGAAGTCACTGCCCAGCGGATAGTCCGGCAGGCTGCCATCGGCGCGGAATGGGGCCAGCGCCGCCGTCAGCGCCTGCGGCGTATTGCGCTGCTGCCGCTGTGGATCCGGTTGCGCGACCGCCAGCAGTTTGCGCGAGGCGTGCGCCTGCTGCAGCAGGCCGCCCTGGAACGGGGCCTCGGTGATTGCGGTCATCGCATGCACGCAGTCCTCGTCGGTCAGTCCGCGCAGGTCGGCAATGCCGTATTCGTTAAGGTAGATGTCGCGCAGGTGGCGCGGAATGGTGGTGTGCCCGTAGTTCCAGCGCACGTTGGATTCGCGTCGGCCCTTGTCATCGCGCGCGGCGCGGAACATCAGCACGCTGCGGGCTTCCGGCAGGGCATGTGCCATCGCCACGAAGTTGTACTGGCCGCCCACACCGGATACCACGCGTCCATCGTCCAGCGCGTCGGACACCGCCGCGCCCAGCGCGGTGGCCATCATGCAGGAGTTGAAGAAGCGCGCATGGCGGCGCTGCAGGCGTTCCAGCGTTTCGTTGCCGCCGTACAGCTGGTTGATCTCGCTGATGCGGCGCATGCCGATCGCACGGCACTCGTCCTCCGGCAGCGTGCGCAGCCACTCGTAGAATTCCGGCGAGCCCAGGTAGAACGCGCCGTGCAGGTACTCACCTTCGGCCGCCAGGGTGGCGTGGTCGATCGACAGCGTGCTGCCGTTTTCGATGCGCTGCATCAGCGCAAGGTCATCGTGTACCTTGCGCTTGATCACCCCGGTCTGCACCAGCCTGCGGAAGCCCTCGTTGAGCATCTCGCTGCAGCCGTACAGGCCCACTTCGAACGGGTCCACACCGCCGATCTCCTGCACCAGCGGGTGGCTGGCCAGCTGCGGATCCAGCGCGTGCAGCACGCGGCGGTAGCGCGCGTTGTCGGTGTGGCGCAGCACCAGCGCATGGCTGAGCGCGTCGGCCAGCGTACCGATGCCGATCTGCAGCGTGCCGCCATCGCGCACCAGCGTGCTGGCGTACAGGCCGATGGCGTAGTCGACATCGCCGACCGGCTGCCGCGGCAGCCCGAACAGCGCCGGGTACGGCGGCGGTGGGGTGATCACCAGATCGAAGAACGAGACATCGACCGTGGCCGAGCCGCCCAGGTAGGGCAACTGGGGATCGATCTCGGCAATCAGCAGCGGACGCGGCAGGCCACGTGCGGTCATCGCGTCCAGCGTGTCCTGGGTGATGTCGTTGTTGCACGACAGGGAAAGCCGGCGGTCGTTCGGGCGCATCGCCACTTTCTGCACGATCACCTGTGGCGCGCGCTGCGCCACCGCATCGGCGGCGTGGGTGTAGTTCAGGCTGGTATAGCTGGACTGCGCCTGGCGCGACCCGAGCAGGGCGCCGGACTGCATGTAGAACTCTTCCACCTGCACATGTGCAGGCAACGCGTCGCGCGCGATCGCATCGGCATAGGCCAGGCGCGGGAAGTCGTCGCCGAAATGGCGCTGCGCGAACGGTGCCAGGAAGCGGGCTTCCAGGCCGTTGCCCCGCGCCTTCGGCGGATTCAGCGACAGCGCGGTATACAGCTGCAGCGGCCGCGACGGATCGTGCTCGACGCGCGCGTAGAGGGCATTGAGCAGCCGATGCGGCTTGCCCAGTGCCAGCGGTGCCCCGATCCGCAGCGGCCCGTCCACGCGCGCAAACAACCAGTCGACGGCGGCGTCCAGGTCGGTGAGGTGTTCGGTCATGCGCGGCGGTCCTGCGTCGGGGGAGTGCGGGCATTACAGCATGTCGGGCTTGAACCGCCGTCGACGCGAGACTTCCGCGCCGGCCACCATGAACTGCCCATCGCCGCGGTAATGCACCGTGCGCGGCAGTTTCGGCCGGGGCGCAACATGGGCGTGCACGATTTCCCAGATGAACAGATTGCTCGCCGCCACCTGGCTGTCGTCGTACAGGCGGCATTCGAAGCACGAATGGCATTGGCCGACCAGTGGCGCGCCGACCTCGCGCGCGGGCAGTGCGTCGAGCCCGAAACGGGCGAACTTGTCGACCTCGCGGCCGCTGCAGTTGCCGATGTCCACAACGGTATCAAGCAGCTCCACCCCGGGCACGTTGATCACGCACTCGCCGCTGCCGCGCGCCAACGCGTGGCTGTGGTTTGCGTCCCAGAGGTAGGTGGCGACCAGCGAAGGCGAGAAGCCCATGACCATGTGCCAGCCCATCGTCATCAGGTTGCGCTGGCCGCGCCATGCCGTGCTGACCAGCACGACCGGGCCGGGTTCGAGGAAGCGGCGGGCCTGCTCGACCGGGAAATCCTTCTTCGGCAGTGCTTTCATCCGGGGCCAGGGGCGGGAGGAACCGATGCTGGCGCAGCCGGGATGAACCCGGAGTCGAGGGGCTTGACAGGCAGTTCGATTACGCGCGTAATCAATCTTTCGATTACGGATGTAAACCATGACCCCGATCAGCGAAGCCGAAGCCGTCGTGATGGAGGTGCTGTGGCAGCAGGCACCGCGTAGTGCCGATGACGTGGTGGCCGCGCTGGCCCATCGCGACTGGGCCGAGCCGACCATCAAGACCCTGCTCAACCGCCTGCTGACCAAGGGCGCGATCACTGCCGAGCGCGATGGACGGCGTTACCTGTACCGGCCGCTGCTGCAGCGACAGGCGTGGGTGGAGGCGCAGAGCCAGGACTTCATCGGCCGTGTCTTCGAAGGGCGCGTGGCGCCGCTGGTCGCGCACTTCAGCGAACGCGGCCAGCTGAGCGCGCAGGACATCGCCGAACTGAAGAAGCTGATCCAGGAGCTGGACCATGACTGAGCTGCTCGACGGACTGTGGCGGGCCAGCTTGTGGCTGGCCGTGGGTGTGGTCCTGCTGGCGGTGCTGCGACCGCTGCTGGTGCGGTTGGGGGGCGCTGGGCTGGCCTACCGCAGCTGGTGGCTGCTGCCGCTGCTGCTGGTGGCCCTGACGCTGCCATTGCCACAGGTTGCGGTGTTGCAGCAGGTACCCACGCTGCCGCTGAAAGTGATGCCCGGTGCCCTCGATGCCCTGAGCGGGCCCTCGCTGCCATGGGCCGGGCTGTTGTTCGCGCTGTGGGCATTGGGCGCGGGCATCCGCCTGTTGCGCGACCTGCGCGCACAACATCGTTTCGAACGGAGCATGGGCCCACTGACGCCGCGCACCGATGGCAGCTGGCAGGCCAGCGGCGATCCCGGCTTGCCCGCGCTGGTTGGCCTGTGGCGCCCACGCATCGTGGTTGGTCCCGACTTCGACCTGCAGTTCACCGCACAGGAACAGAGCTTGATCCTGCAGCACGAGCGCAGCCATCACCGTCATGGCGATCACTGGGCCAACGGTGCGCTGCTGCTGGTGCGCGCGGTGTTCTGGTTCCACCCGCTTCTGCCGTGGGCTGCGGGCCGCTTCCTGCGCGACCAGGAACTGGCCTGCGATGCCCGCACCATGGCCCCGCAGCCGGCGCTGCGCGGCCTCTACGCCAGCACGCTGCTGAAGGCGCAGCTGGTCCACCCGGTTGCGCCCGCGGTCTGCCATTGGCGCAGCCAACCCGTGTTGAAGGAGCGTATCGCCATGTTGAAGCAGTCCAAGCGGAAGGCATTGCCGTGGGTGTCCGGGCAGGTGCTGGTGGTCGGGTTGTGTGTGGGCATGGGGGCGGTGGCATGGGCCAGCCAGGGCGGCGCGGCCGGGAGCCCGGGGATCGGTGTCGAGCCGTACGCAACCGCGGAAGAGGGTGCGGCCAAGGCTGGGCTGGACCGTCCGATCCAGATCGACAGGATGCCACCGCCGTCCTATCCAAAATCCGCGTTCGAGCAGCGCCAGGTAGGCGTGGTGAACCTGCGCGTGGAGGTGGATGCGCAGGGGCGTCCCAGCGATGTCCGCGTGCTCAGTGCCACCAATCCGGGCGTGTTCGATGCGGTGTCGATCGCTGCGGCACGCAGCTGGACCTATCGGCCGGCGATGAAGAACGGTAAGCCGGTTGCAGCGGCGGTGAAGATTCCGATCACGTTCGCCATGGACAACACCGAGGACACCCAATGAAGTCCGCTGCGCTGATCATGGCGGCAGCGCTTCTGGTGGGGTGTGCGAGCCAGGACCGCCTGACCACGGTGGATACCCGCAGCGAAAATGTCGGCCACCAGCGCCTGCAGCCGCAGGCGGGCAGCGGCGGTGGACAGTCGCAGGTGTATTCGCTGGGTGCGACCGAAGGCTACCGGATGCCGCAGCTGTACGCGGCACCGGACCCGGAGGTTGGCGATCGTGACCCGCGCGCGGAACTGGCGCCGACCACGATCTGCCTGCAGGTGGTGGTTGATGCCAATGGCGCCGTGGAGCGAAGCCTGCCATTGACCGATCGTCCGGAGTGCGCGGCAGGTGCTGCGGGCGAGAATGCGCCCCTGCTGCAGGCTGCCCAGGAAGCCGTGGCGATGTGGAAGTACTCGTCCGCAGCGGTCTGCCACTTCGCGGCGGGCAAGGTGCCTGCCGACCGCGGTGACTGCCGGGGCGCCGAGCGCGTCGAGCCGGTAGCGGTCACCCTGCAGTACGCCTTCACGTTCGAGATCGTGAAGGGCCAGCACGTGGTGCGGATGCAGGGAAAATGAACGCTCGCGGTCCGTGATGGAAACCGATGGCGCCGGGCTCTGCCCGGCGTACGTCAGGCCCCGCCCTGGATATTGGCCTTTACCGCAGGCTGCATCAGCTTCGGTTCTTCCAACGTCGCATCGCGGGCCTGGCGCACGCTGACGAACTCCGCCTCGGCCACGCCGTCGTGCACGTGGATGTTGTGCGCGCGCTGTTCACCGATGGTGGTTTCGTTGGCGAAGTCGCGGCCGCCCGGGCCGTAGTCGTGGCAGACGAACACGCGGGTGGCATCCGGCAGGGCCAGCAGGCGCTGGATCGAGCGGTACAGCTGTGCGGCATCACCGCCGGGGAAGTCGCAGCGGGCAGTGCCGCCGTCGGGCATGAACAGCGAGTCGCCAGTGAACAGCGCATCGTCGATCAGGTAGGCGATGCTGTCGCTGGTGTGGCCGGGCACGGCGATCACCTGGCAGCGCAGTTCGCCCAAAGTGAAGGTCTCGCCGTCACTGAACAGGTGGTCGAAGATTTCATCGGCGCCCGGAAGCTGCAGGCCATAGCGTGGCGCAAACGTCGCCTGCACCGCGCGGATGCCTTCACCGATGGCCAGCGTGGCCTGCGGAAAGCGCTGCTTGAGCCGGCGCCCGGCCGACACATGGTCGGCGTGGGCATGCGTCTCCAGCAGCCAGCGCAGCTGCAGGCCCTGTTGTTCGATGGCCTGCAATGCCGCGCGCAGCGGTGATTCGCTGCTGGCGTCGGTGTCCGGGTCATAGTCCAGGACCGGATCGATCAGCGCCGCCTCGCCGCTGGCCGGGTCGCTGACCAGGTAGCTGAAGGTGTTGCTGTCACGGTGGAAGAACGACTGCACCTGGACCGGCATCGGAGCTCCCCTCAGCGCGTGCCGAGCAAGCGGTTCAGCGACTGCGCCAGGTTTTCACCGGCCAGCCGCAGCTGCGCTTCGGCCAGCGGCCGGTAGCGCTCGGTGTACTCGTCACCGATTTTACGCGAGGCCGGATAAACGCCAGCTTGCATGGAGATGCGGCAGCTGGCCTCGGCCCAGGCCTGCGGGTCGCGCTGCGGGTTGGACTGGCGCGCCAGCTTCGGTGCGCGCTGGCTCTGCAGCACCGGCAGGTAGCCGGCATCGTCCAGCTTGCGGGTGTTGAGCATGCCGCTGTCCCACAGCGAGTGCAGGTTGGTACCGCGGTTGCCGAACTGCAGCTGGAAATCATTGCCGCCCTTGTCGTGGGCGTAGCCGGCGTGCATCGGCTGGTGGATGTCGCCGACCAGGTGCACGACGAACTTCAGCGCCTGCAGGCGCTCGCCGTCAGTCAGGCTGCGGTCGCCCAGAATGGCGCTCTGCGCCTTGAGGGCTTCGACGATGCAGTTGCCGTTCCTGCAGTGCTTCGGTGCTTCGTAGTGGCAGTCGTCTTCGGCGATGTTGACGTAGTGCCAGCCGGCCGAGCTACGGCCCAGGCCCGGGTCCTTGGCGCGCAGCTGGTCGGCCCAGGGCGCGATGCTGGCCAGGGTGGCGTCCGGTTCGGTGGCCAGCAGGCGGTCCACTTCGGCGCGGGCGGCGGGGGTGAGGCGGGCGTCGGCGACTTCGGCGACAAGGCGGTGGCCTTGCGCGCCCCAGGCATGGGCAGGGGCGGAGACGGACAGCAGGGCCGGCGCCAGGGCGGCGGCGAGGAACAGGGAGTGCAGGGCTTTCATGCGCCCATTCTAGCGGGGTAGGTGGATTGAAGAGCGGCGCGTTCCTGTTCCGAAGTGGAAGCGTAGAGGGAGGGGCGGCGGGACACGCCGTAAATCCGTCCTTGGGGGCTCGATGGCGCCATCCATGGCGCCAACGGTCCCACCGCCCCTCCCTCTGCGCTCCCCTCCAAACATGGCCGCGGAGGCGGATGCAAACGTCAAATGCAACATCAAAAACAAATGCAGGATCAAAATCGGCCTCCTGCAATTACAGGCAATCACTGCGCCTCGGATGCACGGGTTCTGCTCTTGCCTTTGCTTGAGCTGGTACGCACGCGGTGATGGGAAGGGGCAAGGCGGGGAGCGGAGCCGGGACCGTTGGCGCCATGGATGGCGCCATCGAGCCCCCAGGGATGGGTTTACGGCGTGTCCCGGCTCCGCTCCCTGCCTTGCCCCAGCTCCGGAACCGCTTCAGTCCCAGGCACAAAAAAGCCCCGGCAATTACCGGGGCAACATGCTGCGAGGGCTTTGCGTGTAGCGGGGGAGCGGGGGCGAAGCCCCCGCGCCCAATACACCGCTTTAGAACTTGAAGACGTACGAAGCGCCGTAGACCAGCGGATCGATGTTGACCGTGCCGATCTTCTCGCCGTTCAACTTCACCTTGCTGTCGATGTCGATCCAGCGCATGTCCACGCGCAGGGCGCCCTTCTCGCCGATCGCGAAGTCCACGCCGGCGTGTGCGGCCAGGCCCCACGAATCCTGCAGCTTCAGCTTGCTGCCGGCCAGCGCACCCGTAGTGTCTTCGCTGAAGAAGGTGGTGTAGTTCAGGCCGGCGCCGACGAACGGCGACACCTTGCCCTTGCTGTTGAAGTGGTACTGCAGGGTGACCACCGGCGGCAGCTGCTTGGTGCTGCCGACGCGGCCCAGGCCGTTGATGTTGATGTCGTGCTTGAACGGCAGCGCGGCCAGCACTTCGATGCCCAGGTTGTCGGCGATGAAGTACTCGCCGGTGATGGTCGGCTTGACGTCATTGTCGACGTCGACCTTCAGGGTGCCGCCGGCCAGCCAGCCGTTGTTCGACTTCGGCGCCACCTGGTGCACGCCGGCCGAGACGGTCCAGTCGCCCTTGGACTGGGCCATGGCCGGGGCGGCGGCGAGCGACAGGGCGGCGGCCAGGCTGGCCACGATCAGGGGGGAGGTCTTGCGCATGGGGGTGTTCTCGTTGCTGGGTGGATGGCGACAGTCTCGGCCTCACGCCGCGCTAACGCTTTGATCCGGATCAAATCCTGTCCGTGGGCCGGCCGGCGGTCCCGGCTGACCCACGGTGGCCAGCGGCGGTTTGCTAGACTTGTGGGCCCTATCCATCCCGCCGCACCTGTCGCGGCCGCAGGAGCTTGAGAAATGGCAATCAAGGTTGGTATCAACGGTTTCGGTCGCATCGGGCGTAACGTCCTGCGCTCGGCGGTGCTGAACTTCGGCGACGACATCGAAATCGTGGCCATCAACGATCTGCTGGAGCCGGACTACCTGGCGTACATGCTCAAGTACGACTCCGTGCACGGCCGCTTCAAGGCCGACGTGGCGGTGCAGGGCAACGACCTGTTGGTCAACGGCAAGAAGATCCGCCTGACCCAGGAACGCGACCCGGCCAACCTGAAGTGGGATGAAGTCGGCGCTGATGTGGTGCTGGAAGCCACCGGCCTGTTCCTGACCAAGGAAACCGCGCAGAAGCACATCGATGCCGGCGCCAAGAAGGTCATCATGTCGGCCCCGTCGAAGGACGACACGCCGATGTTCGTGTACGGCGTGAACGACAAGACCTACGCCGGCCAGGCGATCATCTCCAACGCTTCGTGCACCACCAACTGCCTGGCCCCGCTGGCCAAGGTTATCAATGACAAGTGGGGCATCAAGCGCGGCCTGATGACCACCGTGCATGCGGCCACCGCCACCCAGAAGACCGTCGATGGCCCGTCCAACAAGGACTGGCGCGGGGGCCGTGGCATCCTGGAAAACATCATTCCCTCGTCCACCGGTGCGGCCAAGGCCGTCGGCGTGGTCATTCCGGAACTGAACAAGAAGCTGACCGGCATGAGCTTCCGCGTGCCGACCTCGGACGTGTCGGTGGTCGACCTGACCGTCGAGCTGGAAAAGGAAGCCACCTACGCCGAGATCTGCGCCGAAGTGAAGGCACAGAGCGAAGGCCCGCTGAAGGGCATCCTGGGCTACACCGAAGACAAGGTGGTGGCCACCGATTTCCGCGGCGAAACCTGCACCTCGGTGTTCGACGCCGATGCCGGCATCGCCCTGGACGGCACCTTCGTCAAGCTGGTGACCTGGTACGACAACGAGTGGGGCTACTCGAACAAGTGCCTGGAAATGGCCAAGGTCATCGCCGCCAAGTAAGGCCGGCGTAGATCGCAGACGAACCCCGGCCTGGCCGGGGTTCGTCGTTTAAGGGGCCCACCCTGTCGTAGCATGGGGCGGTCGACCGCTGCCGCTGTGGCGCGGGAACGCAATGGAAGCACGCAATGGAAGCACTGATCGCACTGGTCGTATTGGTCCTGTTGGCCATCCCCCTGCTGCTGGTGGTGGCGCTGGTGATGATCTCCGGCCTGCGCCGTCGCGTCGCGGCGCTGGAAAGCGCGATGGCCGCCGCGCCTGCCACCGCCAGGCCGGCCGCCAGCGCGCCCACGCCCGAACGGGCTGCGGCCACGCCCACGGCCAGTGCCGATCCACCGTTCCTGCGGCCGGTCGCCGCTGCTGCGCCGCACCCCCCGCAGCCACCGGTGCGCGAAGCAGCGCCGACCGAGGCGCCTGTTCCCCGACCTGCTGCGCCACCGCCGGTGCCACCGGTGCCGGTGCAGCCGCCGCTGCCTTCCGAGCCGGCACTGCCCAACGTCATCGAGCGCGGCATCAGTGCGGTCAAGCGCTGGTTCACCGAAGGCAACGTGCCGGTCAAGATCGGCATGCTGGTGCTGCTGGCCGGTGTCGCGGCGCTGCTGAAGTACGTCAGCGACCAGGGCTGGCTGGTGTTGCCGATCGAGCTGCGCTTGGCCGGCATCACCGTGGGCGCGCTGGGCCTGCTGGCCTTCGGCTGGCACCAGCGCGAGCGCCGGCGCCTGTTTGCGCTGGCCTTGCAGGGCGGTGCCATCGGCGTGCTGCTGCTGACCATCTTCGCGGCCTTCAAGCGCTTCGACCTGATTCCGCCGGGCTTCGCCTTCGCCAGCTCCATTGCCCTAGTGGCCGGGCTGTGCGTGCTGGCGGTGGTGCAGAACTCGCGCACGCTGGCCGTGCTGGGGATCCTGGCCGGCTTCATGGCACCGCTGTGGCTGTCCACCGGCAGCGGCAATCACGTGGGGCTGTTCAGCTATTACGCGGTGCTCAACGCAGGCATTTTCGCCATCGCCTCGTTCCGCCCTTGGCGCGCGCTGAACCTGCTGGGCTTCGCCTTCACTTTCGGCATCGGCACCTTCTGGGGCGTGCTGCAGTACGTACCGGACAAGTTCAGCAGCACTGAGCCGTTCCTGCTGTTGTTCTTCGTGTTCTACCTGCTGATCCCGCTGCTGTACGCGCGCCGCCAGCCGGCCGGCCGGCGCGATCTGATCGATGGCAGCCTGGTGTTCGGCGCGCCGCTGGTCGCATTCTCGTTGCAGGCAGGCATGCTGCACGAACAACCGATGACGCTGGCACTATGCGCGCTGGGCCTGGCCGCGATCTACGCGGTACTGGCACGGGCGCTGATCGCACGTGCGTCGTACACCATGCTGGCGCAGTCGCATGCCGTGCTTGCGGTGGGCTTCGCCACGCTGGCGGTGCCGCTGGCCTTGTCGGCGCGTGCCACCGGTGCCGTGTTTGCGCTGGAAGGTGCAGGCCTGGCCTGGTTGGGGCTGCGCCAGAAGCGCTGGCTGCCGCAGGTATCCGGCGCGTTGCTGCAGATCGGCGCCGCATTCGCCTTCGTTGCCGGTGGCGACCACTGGCACGAAGACCTGCGTTTCCTGATCAACCCGACCGCCATCGGCGCGCTGTTGCTGGCCCTGGCCGGCTTCGCGTCGGCGTGGAGCTACCAGCGCAGGCCACGTCATGAGGTCGCACTGGTGTACTACCTGTGGGGCCTGCTGTGGTGGCTGGGCGGCCTGGTCCATGAGATCACGCGCTTCTTCCCGTACCGCACCGAAGTGGACGCGTTGCTGGTGCTGGCCGCGGTCACTGCCTGGCTGGTGGCCGAAGTGCAGCGTCGCCAGCCGGCACGTGCACTGGGCGTGACCGCACTGGCCATGCTCGCGCTGGGCTTCCCGCTGGCCCTGGTGCAGAGCGATGCACACCACCAGCCGTTCGCCGGTTATGGCGCGCTGGCCTGGGCGGTGTTCGCGGTGCTGGGCGTGCGGACCCTGCTGTGCCTGCGCCAGGGCGGCGATACCGTGGCCCGCATCGCGCAGTTCCTGTGGTGGCTGCTGTGGCCGTCGCTGCTTTCGCTGCTGGCCCTGTGGGGCGGTGGCGAAGCCGATCTGGCGCAGGGCTGGACGACCCTGCTGGTGACCTTGCCATGGCTGCTGATGGCGGCACTGTCGCTGTGGCGCTGGAATGCGCTGCGCTGGCCGCTGGGGCAGGCTTTCGACAGCGTGCGCGCCCCGCTGCAATGCGTGCTGTTCGGCCTGCTGTCGATCGGCTGGCTGTTGGGCCAGCTGCTGCCGGGCGACGCTGCACCGCTGTTGTGGCTGCCGGTGCTGAATCCGGCCGAGATCGGCCAATGGTTGAGCCTGTTGCTGCTGGCGCGCTGGCTGTACAGCAATCAGGGTTCGCAGGCCCCGCAGGCATTGCTGAACATCCGCATGCCGCTGCTGGCACTGGCGGCCTTCGTCGCGCTGACCAGCCTGGTGCTGCATGGCGTGCACCAGTGGGGTGGGCTGGCGTGGAACGCGTCGATGATGCGCTTCAGCCTGGCCCAGACCAGCCTGACCGTGTTGTGGAGCGTGCTGGGCGTGATTGCCTGGGTGTGGGGTTCGCGTCGTGGCCAGCGTGTGCTGTGGATGGTCGGTGCCGTGCTGATGGGCGTGGTACTGGCCAAGCTGGTTATTGTCGATCGCCAGCACCTGGGCAACCTGCTGGGCATCGCATCGTTCATCGCCTACGGCCTGCTGTGCACGGTCGTGGGTTATCTGGCACCGGCTCCGCCGAGCGTGGCGCCGACCGTGGAGGAAAAGCAATGAGGAAGTGGAGCAGGGCGCTGCTGCCGGCGATGTTCGGCATGCTGGCCGCCGTCGTGGTGCAGGCGGCTGATTACCGCACGCAGTATGCCGAGCAATGGCCGCTCACATTGTCCAGCGCGCAGTCCGGTGCCTACCGCATCGTGCTGGAGCCGGCGATCTACCGCCGTGCCGTGAGCCCCGACCTCAGCGACCTGCAGGTGTTCAATGCAGCCAGCCAGCTGCTGCCGTCGGCACTGCTGGCGCCGGACCAGCCGCTGGCGCAACCGCCGGTGCAGCGTGAACTGCCGTGGTTCGTGCTGCCGCCGCTGGCCGATGCCCAGCGCAACGATCTGCAGCTGCTGACCGAGCGTGATACCGATGGGCGCGTGCGCCGGGTCGAAGCACGGGTGAGTGGCGGGGCGACGGCGAACGGGCAGGGCGGCTGGCTGATCGACGCCAGCATGCTCGACCAGCAGCCGCTGGCGGCGCTGGTGCTGGACTGGGCCGACAGCGGCCAGCCGCTGCAGGCGCAGGTTCAGCTGGATGCCAGTGATGACCTGCAGCACTGGCGATCGATGGGTCGCGACGTGCCGCTGGTGGATCTGCAGCGCGCCGGCAAGCGCCTGCTGCAGCGCCGCCTGCAGGTGGACGGCACTGCACGCTACCTGCGCATCCTGGCGCAGGGCGACTCGCGGCTGCCGACCCTGCGCGGCGTGTTGGCGGAACTGCCGCCAGCGCCGGCCACGCTGCCGTGGGAATGGCTGTCGCTGGAGCCGACGTCGAAGGGCAAGGGCGAATACACCTTCGAGATGGATGGCCGGTTCCCGGTGGCGCGCGCCGATGTGGCCAGCACCGACAACAGCCTGGTGCAATGGACGCTGTTCAGTCGTGATGACGAGAGTGCCGAGTGGCAGCGCCGCAGCGCGCCGTGGATCGCCTACCAGGTGCAACAGGGCACGCAGGGCCAGCGCCAGCAGTCGGCGGCGCAGCCGCTGGGCGGCGTGCACCGCGACCGCTACTGGAAGCTGGTGGCGAATCCGGCGGAATCTGCCACTGCGCCGACGCTGCGCCTGGGCTACCAACCGGAAGTGCTGGTGTTCCTGAGCCAGGGTGCGGCGCCCTACGCACTGGCGGTGGGCAGCGCGACCGCGCGCCGCACGGACGCGCCGATCGGGGTGTTGATCGAGGAACTTCGGCAGCGCAACGATCCGTCGTGGCAGCCGACGCTGGCGCGACTGGAAGGCAGCCCGGAACCGCTGGCGGGCGACGCGGCGCTGAAACCGCAGCATGACTGGAAGTCGTGGCTGTTGTGGGCGCTGCTGGGTCTGGGCGTGCTGGTGGTGGGTGGCCTGGCGCTCAGCCTGCTTCGGCAGAAGCCGACGCCTTCGGCGTAGGTTCCGGCGAACGGCGCAGCCCCTCGTGGGTGGCTGCAAAGCGCGATCCCGGGGATGGGCCGAGCGGGTGGGCTGGGCAGGGGACGCCGTGAATCCGTCCCTGGAGGCTTAGCCGCGCCATCCATGGCGCGGATACCCCTGCCCAGCCCACCCGCCCGGCCTCTGACAGTTTCCGTGTGCGTCCACCCACGGAAAGAAAAAAAGAAGAGCAAAAGCTGCTTGGCTGGGCGCTCTTTGTAGAGCCGAGCCCACGCTCGGCTGCTGCTCGCGGTAGACCCAGCCGAGCATGGGCTCGGCTCTACATTGGTT
Source organism: Stenotrophomonas sp. YJH_SMC_69 (assembly GCF_059370495.1). NCBI lineage: Bacteria > Pseudomonadati > Pseudomonadota > Gammaproteobacteria > Lysobacterales > Lysobacteraceae > Stenotrophomonas > Stenotrophomonas sp. YJH_SMC_69. The sequence continues at coordinate 133,702 of NZ_JCAFTS010000006.1, forward strand.
TCTCCGACATCAGAAACCGCTCTTGCTCCTGCCTTTGCCATCCGCTCCGCCTCATGAACCTGTCGAGGCCGGGATGGTGTGGGGTGGCAGGGGTGTGAGCCGCATGGATGCGGCGACCAAGCCCCCATGGACGGGTTTACGGCGTCCCCTGCCACCCCACAGCACCCCGGCTCACCCTCAGCACCAAGAAGCGCCAGCGCTTTGGCTGTTGCAGTTCGCTGTTGCCGTACGCCTCTGCCTGCCGCAGGCATCGCCACCCGATACAATGGCCGCCTGCCGTAGCCCGGCATCCCGTCCCTGAGCCAAAGAGTTGCCCATGTCCATCGTCCGCATGACCGACCTCGACCTCTCCGGCAAGCGCGTGCTGATCCGCCAGGATCTGAACGTGCCGATCGAGAATGGCCGCATCACTTCCGAACAGCGCATCACCGCTTCGCTGCCGACGCTCAAGCGCGCGCTGGAGCAGGGCGCGGCAGTGATGGTCACCTCGCACCTGGGGCGCCCGAAGGAAGGCGTGTGGAGCGAGGCCGACTCGCTGGCGCCGGTCGCCCAGCGCCTGTCCGAGCTGCTCGGCCGCGAGGTTCCGCTGGTGCGTGACTGGGTCGACGGCGTCGACGTGCAGCCGGGCCAGCTGGTGCTGCTGGAAAACTGCCGCATGAACGTCGGCGAGGGCAAGGACGACGAGGCCCTGTCGAAGAAGTACGCCGCCCTGTGCGACGTGTTCGTGATGGATGCCTTTGGTACCGCACACCGCGCGCAGGCCTCGACCCATGGCGTCATCCGCTTCGCCCCGGTCGCGGCCGGTGGCCCGCTGTTGATGGCCGAGCTGGACGCGCTGGCGCAGGCGCTGGACGCACCGGCCAAGCCGCTGCTGGCCATCGTTGCCGGTAGCAAGGTCAGCACCAAGCTGGAACTGCTGGCCAACCTGGTCGGCAAGGTCGACCAGCTGATCGTTGGTGGTGGCATCGCCAACACCTTCATCGCTGCCGCCGGCTACAAGGTCGGCAAGTCGCTGTATGAGCCGGACCTGCTGGACACCGCGAAGAAGATCGTGGCCGATGCCAAGGCGCGTGGCGCCGACATCCCGCTGCCGGTCGACGTGGTCACCGCCAAGCAGTTCATGCCGGACGCTGTTGCCGAAGTGAAGGCGGTCGACGCCGTCGCCGAGGACGACCTGATCCTGGATATTGGCCCGCAGACCGCTGCGCAGTACGCGCAGCTGATCGGAAAGGCCGGCACCGTGGTCTGGAACGGCCCGGTCGGCGTGTTCGAGTTCGAAGCCTTCAGCAAGGGCACCGAAGCGCTGGCCCGCGCCATCGCCAGCTCGCCGGCATTCTCCATCGCGGGCGGTGGCGACACCCTGGCGGCGGTCGACAAGTTCGATATCGCCGGGCAGGTCAGCTATATCTCCACTGGCGGTGGTGCGTTCCTGGAGTTCCTGGAAGGCAAGACCCTGCCGGCCGTCGCCGCACTCGACGCGCGCGGCGCATGAGTGCCGACCGTAGCAAGGATGTCCTGTTCTTCGACCTCGACGGCACGCTGATCGATTCGCAGGTGGGCATCACCGCCTGCATCGCCTATGCGCTGCAGAAGATGGACCATCCGGTGCCGCCGCAGGAGACGCTGCTGGGCTGGATCGGTCCGTCGCTGCGCACCACCTTCGCGCCGCTGTTCGTCGAACCGGCACGGGTGGAACAGGCGGTGGGCTACTACCGTGAGCGCTTCGACGCCGAAGGCTGGCGCGAACACACGGTGTACCCGCAGGTGGAAGACACGCTGCGCACGCTGCATGGCCGTGGCCACCGCCTGGCGGTGGTCACCGCCAAGAACGAGCCGCATGCGCGCCGCATCCTTGCGCACCTGGCGTTTGGCGGGCTGTTCGAGGAGATCATCGGTTCGACCCTGGATGGCTCGCGCAGCCACAAGCCGGAGCTGGTCGGGGAAGCTCTGCGCCGGCTGCAGGTGCAGCCCGCACAGTGCTGGATGATCGGCGACCGCCGCATGGACATCGAAGGCGCGCGTCACCACGGCCTGCGCAGCGTGGGTGTGCTGTGGGGCTTTGGCGGTGAGGCGGAACTCACCGCGGCCGGCGCTGGCCAGCTGGCACGCGAACCGGCGCAGCTGGAAACGCTGCTGGCCTAGCTTCCTGTAGCGCCGAGCCGATGCCCGGCTGCTCCGGCGAGTGGCCAGCCGGGCATGGGCTCGGCTCTACGGAATGCCCTGCGCCAGCGTATGTCCGGACAATGTCCGTTGCATGACCTGCGGAGTCAGGCAGCACAAGGCTGTAACCGTATACATGCGGCGTGAAGGATGTGCTAATTTCCGTTCTTTAACGGGAGAGGCCCATCCACCATGTTCGAGCGTCAGCGTCGCACCAAGATCCTTGCCACCCTCGGTCCGGCCACTGATCCGCCGGGCGTGCTGGAGGATCTTTTCCGCGCCGGCGTCAATGTGGTGCGCCTGAACTTCAGCCATGGCGATCCGTCCGGCCAGGCCAAGCGTGCCGCCGAAGTGCGTGCTGCTGCGGCCCGCGTAGGCGTGGAAGTGGGCATCCTGGCCGACCTGCCGGGCCCGAAGATCCGCATCGAGCGCTTCGCCGAAGGCAAGGTGCAGCTGAAGGCGGGTGACCGCTTCGACCTGATCGCCAGCGAGAACGCCGGCCCGGGCAACGCCAGCCAGGTGGGCGTGAGCTACCTCGGCCTGCCGCAGGACGTGGGCCCGGGTGATGTGCTGCTGCTCGACGACGGCCTGATGCAGCTGCAGGTGGTGGAAGTGCAGGGCGAGCGCATCGTCAACACCGTGCTCAACGATGGTGTGTTGTCCGACCGCAAGGGCCTGAACAAGCAGGGCGGTGGCCTGTCGCTGGGTGCCCTGACCGAGCGCGACAAGGAACTGATCGGCATCGTTGCCAAGATCGGCGTGGACTTCATCGCCGTGTCGTTCTGCCGCAACGCGCAGGACATGAACGACGCGCGCGACATCGCCCGCTCGCACGGCTGTGATGCCGCCCTGGTGTCGAAGATCGAGCGCACCGAGGCGATCGAGAACCTGGAAGAAATCGTCGAGGCCAGCGACGTGGTGATGGTTGCCCGTGGCGACCTTGGCGTGGAAATCGGCGATGCCGAGCTGCCGGGCCTGCAGAAGAAGATCATCAAGGCCTCGCTGGCGCAGAACAAGGTGGTGATCACCGCCACGCAGATGCTGCAGTCGATGGTGGAAAGCCCGATCCCGACCCGCGCCGAAGTGCTGGACGTGGCCAACTCGGTCATCGACGGTACCGACGCGGTGATGCTGTCGGCGGAAACCGCCGCCGGTGCCTACCCGGTCAAGGCGGTGGAAGCGATGGCACGCATCTGCCTGGGTGCCGAGCGCCAGTTCCAGACCGAGACCGATTTCAACGCCTCGCCGCGCAACCTGGAACGTGCCGACCAGGCAATTGCCATGGCCACCATGTTCCTGTCGCAGCATGTGGGCGTGCGCGCGATCGTGGCCATGACCGAATCCGGCGGCACCGCGCGTTACCTGTCGCGTTTCCGCGCCAAGGCGCCGGTGTTCGCGGTCACCCGCCACGACGGCGCGCGTCGCCAGATGGCGCTGATGCGCGATGTGTTCCCGATCAACTTCGACAGCCGCGGCCTGACCCCGCGCGAAGCGGCGCGCGGCAGCATCCGCCTGCTGGTCGAATCGGAACTGCTGCAGGCCGGTGACCGCGTTGTGTTCACCAGCGGCGAGCACATGGAAACCCATGGTGCCACCAACACCCTGCGCCTGCTGGAAGTGGGCGAGGATGGCCGCGCCATCGGCCTGGGCGATCTGTAAGCCCTGACGGTCGGGTCGGCGCTGCCGATCCGGGGTCAGAGCCTATGTGGGGATCTGACCCCGTACTGACCAGGGGTCAGATCCCTGAAAGGGCTCTGACCCCATGCCGCAGGACATCCTTTGTCCTGCGTAGACGTGGAAGCGTTTCCATCCTGTCCTCCACGGCGAGGCAACGGGCAGCAGGGCTATACTTACGTTTTTCCCGCACCCGCCACAGGAAATACATGAGCATCGAACAGCTGGCTGAAACCGCCCAGGCCATGGTCGCCCCGGGCAAGGGCATCATCGCGATCGACGAATCCACCGCTACCATCGCCAAGCGTTTCGCGGGCGTCGGTATCGAGAACACCGAGGAGAACCGTCGCGCCTACCGCGAGTTGCTGCTGACCACGCCGAAGCTCAACGAGCACATTTCCGGCGCCATCCTGTACGACGAGACCATCCGCCAGTCGACCAAGGACGGCGTGCCGTTCGCCAAGTACATGGCCGACCACGGCATGATTCCGGGCATCAAGGTGGACAAGGGTGCGCACCCGCTGGCCGGCTGCCCGGGCGAGCTGGTGACCGAAGGCCTCGACGGCCTGCGCGAGCGCCTGCAGGAGTATTACAAGCTGGGCGCGCGCTTCGCCAAGTGGCGTGCGGTCATCAACATCGGCGAGAGCATCCCGTCGGGCACCTGCATCGAGTCCAATGCCCATGCGCTGGCCCGCTATGCAGCGCTGTGCCAGGAATGCGGCCTGGTGCCGATGGTCGAGCCGGAAGTGATCATGGACGGCGACCACGACATCGAAACCTGCTACGAAGTCACCGAAGCCACCCTGCGCTCGCTGTTCGACGCGCTGTACCAGCAGAACGTGCTGCTGGAAGGCACCATCCTGAAGGCCTCGATGGTCATCTCCGGCAAGGACTGTGAAGAGCAGGCCGATGTCGAGGAAGTGGCCGAGTCGACCGTGATGTGCCTGAAGAGCACCGTGCCGGCGATCCTGCCGGGCGTGGTGTTCCTGTCCGGTGGCCAGAGCGACGAGCAGTCCACCGAGCACCTGAACGCGATGAACCAGCTGGGCAACCTGCCGTGGCCGCTGAGCTTCTCCTACGGCCGCGCCATGCAGCAGGCCGCGCTGAAGCTGTGGGCCAAGGACATGAAGGGCAACTACGCTGCTGCCCAGAAGACGGTGTACGAGCGCGCCAAGGACAACGGCCTGGCCGCGCTGGGCAAGTGGAACGGTTGATCCGTCCCATCGCCGGATGAACAAGGCAGCGCCGGCATCACGCCGGCGTTTGCTTTTGCGGGTATCTTTTCCGCCCCCGCGTGCCTGGCCGGTATGCGGGAACCACATGGAAGGCCAAGGAGAAACAACATGCGTTTGGCAGCAATCACACTGGCCGTTGCCACGGTCCTGGTCGCCAGCGGTTGCAACCGCATCGGCGGCGGCGCGGACGCGGGCAAGGCCGCGTCACTCGATTTCGACAAGCCGGTATCCGGCGAGATCACCTCGCGCAGCGGCATCAACTACAACGACGGCAGCCACCACCAGCTCTACCAGATCAAGCTGGAAGACAAGCAGCTGGTCGGGCTGAAGCTGACCGGTTCGCTGAGCGGCTCGATCGCCGTGTTCAACAACGGCAGCCTGGTGGCCAGCAGCAACACCGGCTACGAGCGCGAAGGCGACGTCTCGGTGGCCTTCCGTGCCAACGGTGGCGGCACCTACCAGGTGGCGGTCAACGCCAACGGCTCGACCGACTACGGTCCTTACCGCCTGCGCGCCGAGAAGCTGGTGCCGTACGACGGCAAGCCGCTGGCGGGCAGCGGCGAGATCGTCGACATGCTGGCCGGTGGTTCCCAGGACTACACCCTGCAGGTGGACAAGGCCGGCCTGTACGAGATCCGCCTGGTGTCGGATGTCTTCGATCCGGTGCTGAAGCTGTCGGGCCAGGGCGTTGATGCAGAGAATGACGATGGCGGCGACAGCACCAACTCGCGCCTGACCCTGTCACTGAAGCCGGGCAAGTACACCCTGACCGCGCGCGGCCTCGGCGACGGCGTCAGCGGCATGTTCACCCTGTCGGCCAACCGCATCGAGCTGCCCGGCAATCTGGTCGAGCGCGATGGCACGGCACTGCCGAAGTCGGGCAGCGTGTACACGATGCTCGACAACGATGGCCGTCGCCGCTTCCTGCTGTCGCTGGACCGCCCGGCCGATGTGCGCCTGGATGCGATTTCCAGCCAGGTTGATACCGTGCTGCGCGTGGTCGGTGGCGACGTCGAGCTGACCGACGACGATGGTGGCAACGGCACCAATTCGCGCCTGGAAGAGACCCTGCCGGCCGGTCATTACACGGTCGACGTGTCCAGCCTGAACAATGGCGCGGGCATGGTGGAAGTGCGCGTGCAGGTGGATGGCGCCAGCGCCGATGGGGCTGCGGCCTCGGCGGCACGCGCCGCAGCCGACGCAGCCGCCGTGGCCGATGACGCCGCCGCGGTGGAAGCTGCCAGCCGTTGAGCGTGACCCACGCCATGCGTGGCTGAGCACAACGGTGCAACGGAAAAGGCCGGGTACTGCCCGGCCTTTTTCTTTACGTCGCGCACCGGGATTCAGTGCGCGGCGGCAAAACCCGCATCACCCAGCGGCGGCAGCATCGACCCGCGCGGTTCGCTGTCCGCGCTTTGCCCGGCGGCGCTCAACGCCTGCTGGTAGGCCTTGGCCGTAGCGGTATTGAACGCCACCAGCACGATGCGCATCGGTTGCGCATGGCTGCGCTGCCACGCCAGTGTTTCGGTCACTGCGATCTGCGCCGCCTGGTACAGCGGATAGCCATAGACGCCGCAGCTGATCGCCGGGAACGCGATCGACTGCACGCCCAGCGACTCGGCCAGCTGCAGCGACTTCCAATAGCAGTTGGCAAGCAGCGCCGGTTCGTCGCGCTGGCCGTCATGCCAGACCGGGCCCACCGTGTGCAGTACATGGCGCGCCGGCAGCGCATGGGCGCTGGTGGCGCGCACTTCGCCCGTCGGGCAACGCACGCCCGGGCGCAGCTCCGGCAACTGCGCGCACTCGGCCAGCAATGCGGGGCCGGCCGCGCGATGGATCGCGCCGTCGACACCGCCGCCACCGAGCAGTGTTTCGTTGGCCGCGTTGACGATCGCATCCACCGCCAGGGTCGTGATGTCACCCTGCCAAACCTCGATCTTCATGCGTCCGTCTCCTGCCTGTGAGGTGATCCGCGCAGCATCTGCGCCGGCTGTTCCCACGGTAGGGGACAGGGCATCGATACTGCGTCATGACCGTCTCACGCGCTGCGATCCGACGGCCTTCACGCACGATGGCGGGCGACGCCTTCACGCAGGCTGAAGCAGAACGGGGTCGGATCCTTTCCCGCATGGGAAAGGCTCTGACCCCTGTCGCTGATCCACGCGGGTGGGGTCAGAGCCCTTTCCCTGCGGCAAAGGGATCCGACCCCGGGCGGTTTACGGCAGGCCGGCCAGCCAGTCGTCGTCGGAGCCTTCGTTGACATCGGCGAACAGCGGTGTGGAGAAATAGCGTTCACCAGTGTCCGGCAGCATCGCCAGGATCACCGAGCCGGGTTCGGCGCGGGCAGCCACGTCCAGCGCGCTGGCCACGGTGGCACCGGCAGAGATGCCGACGAAGATGCCTTCCTCGGCGGCCAGGCGGCGCGCGGTGGCGATCGCGCGGTCATCTTCGACCGAGACCAGTTCGTCCACCACATCGCGGTTGAGCACGTCCGGCACGAAGTCCGGGGTCCAACCCTGGATCTTGTGCGGCTTCCAGTCATCGCCCTTGAGCAGGGCGGCGCCGGCCGGCTCGGTGGCGATGATGCGGGTCTGCGGGCGCGCGACCTTCAGCACTTCGCCCACACCAGTGAGCGTGCCGCCGGTGCCCCAGCCGCTGACGAAATAGTCCAGCCGCTTGCCGGCGAAGTCGCGCAGGATTTCCGCGGCGGTGGTGTTGCGGTGATAGGCCGGGTTGGCCGGGTTGGCGAACTGGCTGGCCAGGAACCAGCCGTGCTGTTCGGCCAGTTCGGCTGCCTTGCGCACCATGCCGCTGCCGCGTTCGGCGGCCGGGGTCAGGATCACCTTGGCACCATAGGCACGCATCAGCTTGCGGCGCTCGACCGAGAAGGTCTCGACCATGGTCGCCACGAACTTGTAGCCGCGCGCTGCGGCGACCATCGCCAGTGCCACGCCGGTATTGCCCGAGGTGGCCTCCACGATGGTGTCGCCCGGCTTGAGCAGGCCACGCGCTTCAGCGTCGAGGATGATCGCCAAAGCCAGGCGGTCCTTGACCGAGCCGCCCGGATTGAACGACTCGACCTTGGCGTAAACGCTGACCTGCGGCGGTGCCAGACGCTGCAGCTTGACGATGGGGGTGTTGCCGACGGTGTCGAGGATGGAGTCGTACAGGGCCATGGAAGCGCTCCGGAGACGGGGCCGCGCCGGGCTTCGGCGGGCGAAGGGGGAGGGCTGGCTGTTCAGGCCAGCGGCTGCCGGCTGACCGTAGCGCCGGCATATGACGCCCGGAAATGACCAGATACCTTTCTTAAACAACCTTTGGTTATAAGCTGGTGACGGCAATTGACCCTAGAGTGGACCTCCGCCCCACGCCGCCTGCCTGCCCATGACGCTGACCCAGCTGCGCTACCTGGTTGCCATCGCCGACGCCGAGCTGAACATCACGCTGGCCGCCTCGCGCGTGCATGCCACCCAGCCCGGCTTGTCCAAGCAGCTCAAGCAGCTGGAGGACGAGCTGGGTTTCCTGTTGTTCGTGCGCAAGGGCCGCAGCCTGGAGTCGGTCACCCCGGCCGGGACCGAGGTGATCGCCCGCGCCCGCGCCGTGCTGGCCGAGGCCAACAACATCCGCACCTACGCCGCCAACCAGCGGCGCGAGAGCCAGGGCCAGCTGATCCTGACCACCACCCACACCCAGGCGCGCTTCGTGCTGCCGCCGGCGGTGGCGGCGATCAAGCAGGCTTACCCGCAGGTCAGCGTGCACCTGCAGCAGGCCGGTGAAGCCGACGCGCTGGATCGCTTGAACCAGGGTGACGCGGATATCGCCATCATCAGCACCGCTGGGGGAGAGCCCACCGATGGCATCGCGGTGCCACTGTTCCGCTGGCGACGCCTGGTGGTGGTGCCCAAGGGCCACCCGCTGGACCGCGCCGGGCGTGCACCGGACCTGGCCGCGCTGGCCCGGCAACCATTGATCAGCTACGAATCCTCGACCCGCCCGAATTCGTCGCTGCAGCGTGCGTTTGCCGCCAACGGGCTGGTGCCGGATCTGGCGCTGACCGCGCTGGATGCCGATCTGATCAAGACCTATGTGCGTACCGGCCTGGGCGTGGGCCTGCTGGCCGAAATGGCGGTCAGTTCCAACGACGAAGACCTGAGGTCGTGGCCGGCGCCGGACCCGATCAGCGAGTGCATCGCCTGGGCGGTGCTGCCGCGCGACCGCGTGCTGCGTGATTACGCGCTGGAGCTGGTGCATGTGCTGGCACCGCAGATCGATCCCCGCGACCTGCGGCGGGTGCTGGATGGCAACCAGGCGGCCGCGTGGCCGGTGCCACCGACCTGGGAATCACTGACCCAGACCATCACGGTGTGAGGGGGGGCGAGCAGGGCTTGCAGCCCTGCACCTGCCGCGGCATTCAAGCAACAGCAACAGCAACAGCAACAGCAACAGCAGAAGCGGCATTCCGTGGGTTGGCGGGGCGGTGCCGGAGTGCGGGGACGCTGCAAGTACGTCCCTGTAAGCTTGGCAGCCGCATCCATGCGGCTGACACCCCGCACTCCGACACCGCCCCACCTCTGACAGATCCCGGTGGCTGTTGGTAGGTGTCGACCTTGGTCGACACGGTAGATCCACGCCATGCGTGGATGAAAGCTGTCAGATGTCGAAATGCATCTGGGGTCAGATCCGTTTTCCTTCGGAAAACGGATCTGACCCCAAAGCCGTTCCAACAGACCGCAGGAAACTGTCGAAGGCGGGGTGGGTCCGGTTGCGGGAGTGTCCGCGGCATGGATGCCGCGGCCAAGCCCCCATGGATGGGTTTACGGCGTCTCCCGCAACCGGACCCGCCCCGCCTACCCACAGGAACCCGCTTTTGCTGTTGCTTCGGCTTTTGCCGTGGACGTGGCCTTTGCAGGTGCAGGGCGCAGCCCTGCCGATAAACCCCTCCTGCGACGGTTCGTCGCACGGGCAACCCTGGACCCGGCTCTACACTAGCGGGATGACCCGGCTGTCCCGCCCGCAGCGCCTTCTGCTCCAGCTTGCCGTCCTGGCGACGCTGCTGATGGTGCTTGCGCCGCTGGTCAGCCGCGCGCTGCATGCGCAGCCGATGGACCACGCTGCGATGGCCGGCATGGACCACGCGCACATGCAGCATGATGGTGCCGTAGCGGGCCAGAGCCCCTTGCCCGCGCACACGGATCCGACCCCACCGGCCGATCCCCACGCCATGCACGGCGAAGCCTGCGAATACTGTGTGCTGGCGATGCGCCTGCTGCCGTGGCTGGCCGTGCTGGTGCTGCTGTTGCCGCTGTTGTGGCGGCCGCGGCTGGTGTTCCCCTGGTCGCGGCAGGTGCTGCCCGCGCTGTGCTGGCCGGCGCATGCCGCGCGTGGGCCGCCGCCTTTCTCCATCGTTCGCTGATGTCCCTGTCGAATCTGCCGCACGACGCCTGACCGGGCGCCGTGCGCGCGTGCGTACCTTGGAGCTGTTCCGATGAAAATGACTTCCCGCCCCGCGGGCGCCTGTGCGCGCCTGCCGGTTGCCCTTGGCCTGGCCGTAGCTGCAACGCTCGCCCATGCCGCGCCCGCCGAAGAGGCGCGTACCCTCGACACCCTGGTGGTCACCGCTGCCGCACCGTCCTCGCCACTGCACTGGGTGACCGACCCACGCCTGCCGCGGCAGCCGGTACCCGCCAGTGATGGCGCCGATTACCTGAAGACCGTTCCCGGTTTCTCCGCCATCCGCAACGGCGGCACCAACGGTGATCCGGTGCTGCGCGGCATGTTCGGTTCGCGCCTGAACATCCTCAGCAATGACGGCAACCTGATCGGTGCCTGCCCGTCGCGCATGGACAATCCGCTGTCCTACATCGCGCCGGAAAGCTTCGACCGGCTGACCATCATCAAGGGCCCGCAGAGCGTGCGCTGGGGCGCAGGTGCCTCGGCTGGCACCGTACGCTTCGAGCGCGATACACCGCGCTTCGAAGAGCCGGGCCTGCGTGCCGATGCCAGTGCGCTGGTCGGTTCGCGCAACCGCAACGACCAGGTGCTGGACCTGACCCTGGGCAACCCGACCGGCTATGTGCGCGCCAGTGGCAACCGTTCCGAAGCCGATGACTACAAGGACGGCCACGGCGATGTGGTGCCGTCGAAGTGGCGCAAGTGGAACGGTGACGTGGCGATCGGCTGGACGCCGGATGCCGACACGCTGCTGGAAATTTCTGCCGGTGCCGGAGATGCGATCGCACGCTATGCGGGACGGGGCATGGACGGGGCCGCGTTCGAACGCACCAGCTATGCCGCGCGTTTCGAGAAGCGCAACCTGCCGGGTGCGTGGGACACGGTGCAGGCCAACGTGTACTACAACGAGGCCGATCACGTGATGGACAACTACACGCTGCGTGCGCCGAACCCGAACAGCATGATGCCGATGCCGATGGCCTCGAACGTGGATCGCCGTACCCAGGGCGGCCGGGTCAGTTCCGAGTGGCGCTGGCAGGACGTGCAGCTGGTGGCGGGCGTGGATGGCGAGGACAGCCGCCATCGTGGCCGCATGGGCATGGGCCGCGACACCTACCGCCAGGTGGCGTGGGAGACCGATGCCCACTTCCGCCGCTATGGCGTGTTCACCGAGTTGACCCTCGGCGCCGGCACCGATCAGCGTTGGATCAGCGGCCTGCGCATCGATCGCGCCAGCGTGCGCGACGAGCGGCAGTCGCTCCGCGGAATGATGGGCAACATGCCCAATCCGACTGCGGGCCAGCGTCGCAAGGAATGGCTCGGCAGTGGCTTCCTGCGCTACGAGCAGGACCTGGCCGACGGCCTGACCTGGTACGCCGGCCTCGGCCACAGTGAACGCATGCCCGACTACTGGGAGCTGTTCTCGCCCGACCACGGCCCGGCCGATGCGGTGAACGCGTTTGCCGGCATCCAGCCCGAGCGCACCACCCAGCTCGACGCTGGCCTGCAGTACAAGGGACCGCGCGTGCAGGCCTGGGTCTCGGCGTACGCCGGGCAGATCCAGGACTACGTCCTGTTCACCTACCACCGCAGCGGCGCGATGGGGATGAGCCAGGCCAGCAACGTCGATGCGCGCATCGCCGGTGCCGAGGCGGGGCTGGAAGTGAGCGTGGCCGAACAGTGGAAGCTGGGTGGCACGCTGGCCTATGCCTGGGGCGAGAACCGCGACCAGCAGCGTCCGCTGCCGCAGATGCCGCCGCTGGAAGCGCGCCTGAGTGCGAACTGGGAAGGCCAGCGCTGGAGCGCCGGTGCGCTGCTGCGCGCGGTGACCCACCAGCATCGTGTCGCAGATGGCCAGGGCAACGTGGTCGCGCAGGATCTCGGGCCGAGCGCGGGCTTTGCCACCTTCGCGCTCAACGCGGCGTACCGTTTCGGTTCGCAACTGCAGCTCAGCGCAGGCGTCGACAACCTGTTCGACCGCGCCTACAGCGAGCACCTGAACCTGGCCGGCAGCGCCGACTTCGGCTTCCCGGCCGACCCGGTGCGCATCAACGAGCCGGGGCGCAGCGTGTGGATGAAGCTGAACTACCGGTATTGATCCGCCGGGTGTAAAAAAAAACGGGGCCGGATCCCCGCCAGGATCCGTCCCCGCCCGACGCCCTCCGTCGGGCAGCTTCGACTCTACGATGACTGACCCGGTGGTGCACGACGGGATACACCCCGATACACGCCGACACTGCCCATGGCAGCCTTGCACGGAATGGGTTCAAGGCGCTATCGCAGCCCTGGTTCCACGCTGGTAAACGCTTGGCACATACCGCTTTCAGGGGCACTTGCCTACACTCGGCGGCCGTGGATCAATTTGGACCGTTCATGTTGGCTCGTATCGCTTCGACCCTGGCCCTTGGCCTCAGCCTGGCCGTGCTGGCCGGGTGCGCAGGCAAACAGGAGGCCGCCGCGCGTCGGCAGGGAGAAGCGGTGCCGGTCACTGCGCAGGTCGTGCAGTCCCGTCAGTGGAGCGACACCCTGCAGGCGCTTGGCACGGCCAAGGCGCGCGAATCGATCAGCGTGACCGCCAAGGTCAGTGAGATCGTCGAGAAAGTGCATTTCGAAAGCGGCCAGCACATTGCTGCCGGTGCGCCGATCGTGACCCTGCGTGGGCAGGCCCAGGAGGCCGCACTGGTGCAGGCGCAGGCGACCTTCCATGAAGCCGATCAGCTGTACAAGCGCCAGCGCGAGCTGGCCGCCCAGCGGCTGGTGTCCAGCGCCACGCTGGATACGCAGAAGTCGATCCGCGATGCCGCCGAAGCGCGCGTGATGCAGATGCAGGCAGACATCGGTGATCGCCGTGTGCGCGCGCCGTTCGCCGGCGTGCTCGGCATCCGCCAGGTCAGCCCTGGCTCGCTGGTGACTCCGACCACGGTCATCGCCACGCTCGATGACATCGAGCACATGCACATCGATTTCCAGGTGCCTGAAGTGGAACTGGCTGCGCTGGGCGTCGGTGACAAGGTCAGCGCCACCAGCGTGGCCTGGCCGGGCCGCACCTTCGAGGGCGTGGTCAGCACCATCGATGCGCGCATCGACCCGGCCACCCGTGCCGTGACCGTGCGCGCCGACTTTGCCAACGGCGACCATGCGCTGCGTCCTGGCATGCTGCTGGACGTGCGCCTGTTCCGCCCCGAGCGCCCGGCGCTGGTGATTCCGGAAATCGCCGTGGTGCAGGTCGGTCGCGATACCTTCGTGTACCGCATCAAGGCTGACGACAGCGTCGAGCGTGTGGACGTGGTAACTGGCGCGCGCCGTGCCGGCGTGGTCGAGATCAGGCAGGGTCTGGAAGCGGGCCAGCGCATCGTGGTCGATGGCACCGGCAAGCTGCGTCCGGGCCTGAAGGTTGCCGCCAAGGACGCAGCGCCCGCCAGTGGTGCAAAGCCCGCTGAAGACGCTGCGCCGGCCGCGGCCGAGGGCCACGGCGGATGAAGCTGTCCGACATCTCCATCCAGCGGCCGGTGTTCGCCGTGGTGATGAGCCTGTTGCTGCTGGTGCTGGGCGTGATGTCCTTCACCCGCCTGACCCTGCGCGAACTGCCGGCCATCGACCCGCCGATCGTCTCGGTCTCGGTGGACTACACCGGCGCCTCGGCGGCGGTCATTGAAAGCCGCATCACCCAGGTGCTGGAAGATGCGCTGGCCGGCATCGAAGGCATCGATACGATCAACGCGCGCAGCACCAACGGCCGCTCGCAGGTCAGCATCGAGTTCACCTCCAACCGCGATATCGAAGCGGCGGCCAACGACGTGCGCGATGCGGTCAGCCGCGTGGCCGACCGCATGCCGGAAGAGGCGCGGCCACCGGAGATCGCCAAGGTCGAAAGCGATGCCGACCCCATCATCTGGTTCAACATGGTCTCCTCGACCATGGACACGCTGGAGCTGAGCGACTACGCCGACCGTTACGTGGTCGATCGCTTTTCCAGCCTCGATGGCGTGGCCCAGGTCCGCATCGGCGGCCGCCAGCGCTATGCGATGCGGATCTGGCTGGACCGGGACCAGCTGGCCGCACGCGGGCTGACCACCGGCGACGTGGAAACCGCGCTGCGCAACGAGAACGTGGAGCTGCCGGCCGGCCGCATCGAGTCGACCGACCGTGATTTCACCCTGCGCGTGGAGCGCAACTACATCAAGCCCGAAGATTTCGCGACCATCCCGCTGGGCAAGGGCCGCGACGGTTACGTGGTGCGCATGGGCGACGTGGCGAAGATCGAGCTGGCCTCGGCCGAACGCCGCGCGTACTACCGCAGCAATGGCGAGCCCGGCATCGGTCTGGGCATCGTCAAGACCTCCACCGCCAACTCGCTGGACGTGGCGCGTACCGCGCGCGCTGAAGCCGAGCGGGTGGCGCTGACCCTGCCCAAGGGCACGCAGATCTTCGTCGCCTTCGACAACACCACCTTCATCGAAGCGGCGGTGGACCGCGTCTACGCCACGCTGGTGGAAGCGATGATCCTGGTGCTGGCGGTGATCTGGCTGTTCCTCGGCAGTTTCCGCGCCGCGTTGATCCCGGCGGTGACGGTGCCGGTCTGCTTGGTCGCGGCGTTCATCGCGCTGTACGCGTTCGATTTCTCGATCAACCTGCTGACCCTGCTGGCGCTGGTGCTGTGCATCGGCCTGGTGGTGGACGATGCGATCGTGGTGGTGGAGAACGTGCAGCGCCGCATCGACCTGGGTGAGCCACCGCTGGTGGCCTCCAAGCGCGGCACCGCGCAGGTCGCCTTCGCGGTGATCGCCACCACCGCCGTGCTGGTGGCAGTGTTCCTGCCGGTCGGCTTCCTGGAAGGCAACACCGGGCGCCTGTTCCGCGAGCTGGCAGTGGCGCTGGCCGCCGCCGTGGCGTTGTCCGCGTTCGTGGCGCTCACACTGACGCCGATGATGGCCTCCAAGCTGCTCAAGCCGCACACCGGGCAGGCGCCACGTGGCCTGCACGGCTTCATCAACCGCAACCTGGAACGCCTCGCGGGTGCCTATGGGCGGGTGCTCGATCACCATGTCGACCGCACCTGGATCTACCTGCTGGTGATGGTGGCCGCGCTGGTCGCCAGCTGGGGCCTGCTCAAGCTGCTGCCCTCGGAACTGGCGCCGGCCGAAGACCGCGGTTCGTTCCAGATCATGATCGACGGCCCGGAAGGTGCCGGCTACGACTACACCGTGCAGCAGGTGCAGCAGGTGGAGGCGCTGCTGGCCCCGCATGTCGGCCCGGACAAGCCGATCGTGCGTGCCAACCCGCGCGTGCCCGGTGGCTTCGGTGCCAGCGAGGAAATGCACACCGGCCGCGTCAGCATCTTCCTGCAGCCGTGGCGCCAGCGCAGCGAGGCCACGCCGGACGTGGCCAACGAACTGCAGAAGGAACTGGACACCATCCGTGGCGTGCGTGTGCGTACCCAGGTCGGTGGCGGCCTGGTGCGCAGCGGCGGGCAGCCGTTCCAGATCGTGCTGGGTGGGCCGGAATACGCGGAGATCGCGCAGTGGCGCGACCGCATCCTGCTGCGCATGGCCGACAACCCCGGCCTGGTCGGCCCCGACTCGGACTACAAGGAAACCCGGCCGCAGATGCGGGTCAACATCGACCGCCAGCGTGCGGCCGATCTCGGCGTGCCGGTCACCGCGATCGGTTCGGCGCTGGAAACCATGATGGGCTCGCGCCGCGTCACCACCTTCGTCGACAACGGCGAGGAGTACGACGTGCTGGTGCAGGCCGGACGTGACGGTCGCGCCAGCCCGGCCGACCTGGCCGCGATCCGCGTGCGCGCCACCTCTGGCGAACTGGTGCCGCTGTCCAACCTGGTCACGTTGAGCGAAGTGGCCGAGGCCGGCACCCTGAACCGCTTCAACCGCCTGCGCTCGATCACCATCAGTGCCGGCCTGGCGCCGGGCTATCCGCTGGGCGAGGCCATTGCCTGGGCGCAGAACGTGGCCCAGGAAGAGCTGCCGCAGTACGCGCAGGTGAACTGGAAGGGTGAATCGCGCGAGTACCAGAGCGCCGGTGGCGCCGTGCTGCTCACTTTCGCCATGGCCCTGCTGGTGGTCTACCTGGTGCTGGCCGCGCAGTTCGAGAGCTTCATCCACCCGCTCACCATCATGCTGACCGTGCCGCTGGGCGTGCTCGGCGCGCTGGTCGGGTTGTGGGTGAGTGGCGGTACGGTGAACCTGTTCAGCCAGATCGGCATCGTGATGCTGGTTGGCCTGGCCGCGAAGAACGGCATCCTCATCGTCGAATTCGCCAACCAGCTGCGCGACGATGGGCGCAGCGTGCGCGAGGCGATCATTGAATCGGCGATGGTGCGCCTGCGCCCGATCCTGATGACCTCGATCGCCACCGTGGTCGGCGCCATTCCGCTGGTGGTGGCCGGTGGTCCCGGTTCGGCCAGCCGTGGCACGATCGGCATCGTGATCATCTTCGGCGTGACCCTCTCGACCTTCCTGTCGCTGTTCGTGGTGCCGGCGTTCTACGCGCGGCTTGCCCCGTACACCCGTTCGCCGGAAGCGGTGAAGCGCGAGCTGGAGAAGCAGGAAGCGGAATCGCCGTCGGTGGGCGGCCATGCCTGACCGGCACACCGACGGGATCGGGTCCCTCGCTGACGGGGTCGGGCCCCTTTCCCAAAGGGAAAGGGCTCTGACGCCACTTCGAGGCGACGGCTTCCAGCTGCGCCCCTGGCGCCCGGATGATCTGGAATCGCTGCTGCGCCACGCCAACGATCCCGAGGTGTCGCGCGGCCTGCGCGACCGTTTCCCGTACCCGTACACGCGCACCGATGGCGAGGCCTTTCTCGCCGGCCGCGTGCTGGCCCCCGGAACCCTGAATCTGGCCATCGAGATCGACGGCCAGGCCTGCGGCAGCGTCGCTGCCCAGCAGGGCATGGCCGAGCGTGGGCACACCGCCGAACTGGGCTACTGGCTGGGCCAGGCCTATTGGGGGCACGGCGTGATGACCCGTGTGGTCGGGCTGTTCGCACCGTGGGTGCTGGACGAGCTGCGCCTGTTCAGGCTGCAGGCCACGGTCGTCGACTTCAACCTCGGCTCGGCGCGGGTGCTGGAGAAGAACGGCTTCCAGGAGGAGGGCGTGGAGCGCTGCGCGGTCTACAAGCGCGGCGTGCTGCACGACCTTCGCCGTTTCGCCCGGGTACGCACCCAGCTGCCGTGAACACGCGGGCTGGCTGTTGTAGAGCCGAGCCCATGCTCGGCTGCCTCCTCGGGGGGCCAAGCCGAGCATGGGCTCGGCTCTACAAAACAGCGCTACCGCAGCGGCCTGCGATCAGGGAGAATCGACCGGTCCCTTCCAGCCGACGGGACGTCCTTACAACCCGCCGACTGGAGAGAGCGCGCGTGGAAGCAACCGTACACTTCATCAACAGCATCATCTGGAGCAAGGCACTGATCTTCGTGTGCCTGGGCGCCGGCCTGTTCTTCAGCCTGCGCACGCGCTTCATGCAGATCCGCGGCTTCTTCGAGATGTGCCGCCTCACCGTCAAGGGTGAGAAATCCGACGCCGGCGTGTCCTCGTTCCAGGCCCTGGCCATGTCGATGGCCGGCCGCATGGGCATCGGCAACATCGCCGGCGTGGCTACGGCCATCGCCTTCGGCGGCCCCGGTGCGATCTTCTGGATGTGGGTGATGGGCTTCCTCGGCGCGTCCACGTCGTATGTGGAATGCACCCTGGCGCAGATCTACAAGACCAAGGACGCCGAAGGCCGCTACCGCGGTGGCCCGGCGTACTACATCGAAAAGGCCATGGGCCTGAAGTGGTACGCGCTGGCCTTCGCCATCGCCACGATCATCGCCGCCGGCTTCCTGATGCCGGGCGTACAGGCCAACGCCATTGCCGACAGCATCATCAACGCCTGCCGTGGCACCGCGCTGTGCGGCCCGCTCGATGGCCAGGCCTTCGGCATGGAATCGGTGCAGGCGCTGAAGCTGGGCATCGGCATCGTGGTGGCGCTGCTGCTGGGCGTGGTGATCTTCGGTGGCGTCAAGCGCATCGCCAACTTCGCCGAAGTGGTGGTGCCGTTCATGGCCGCCGGTTTCATCCTGATGGCCATCATCATCATGATCATCAACTACGACCGCGTGCCGGAAATGTTCGGCATCATCTTCAAGAGTGCCTTCGGCACGCATGCCGCATTCGGCGCGATGATGGGCCTGGCGGTGGAGTGGGGCATCAAGCGCGGCATCTATGCCAACGAAGCCGGCCAGGGCTCGGGCCCGCATGCAGCGGCCGCCTCGGAAGTCTCGCACCCGGCCAAGCAGGGCTACGTGCAGGCCTTCGCGATCTACTTCGACACCATGATGGTGTGCACCGCCACCGCGTTCCTGATCCTGGCCAGTGGTACCTACAACGTGTACTCGCCGGTGGAGGGCGCCGCGCCGATCTTCCAGGGCCTGGCCGGTATTCCCGAAGGTGCGGGCTACGCCCAGGCCGGCGTGGAAGCGGTGCTGCCGGGCTGGGGTTCGGCGTTCGTGTCGGTGGCCATCTTCTTCTTCGCCTTCACCACCATCATGGCGTACTACTACATGGCCGAGACCAACCTCAGCTATGTGAACCACAACAGGAAGCGCCCGCTGACCGTGCTGGTGCTGCGCCTGGGCATCATCGGCATGGTGGTGTTCGGCGCGTTCCATAATGCGACCCTGGCCTGGGCGCTGGGTGACATCGGCGTCGGCCTGATGGCCTGGCTGAACATCATTGCCATCCTCATCATCCAGAAGCCGGCGATGCTGGCGCTGCGTGACTACGAACGACAGAAGAAGCTGGGCCTGGATCCGGTGTTCGACCCTGATGCCCTGGGCATCAAGAACGCCGATTTCTGGCGCCAGCGCAAGCAGGAGAGTGTGTAAGTGAACAACCCCTGGAACAACCGCCGCCCGTCCGCCCGTCCGCCGCGCGCAACGCCGTTGCCGCGCCCGGAGGTGCCGGCCACGGGCGGTGGTGGGCGCGGTGGCAGCGACGAGCTGCGCCTGTACGGCCTGAATGCCGTGCTGGCCGCGTTCGAAGCGCGGCCACAGGCGCTGCGCAAGCTGTACCTGCTGGAGGCGCGCATTCCGCGCCTGCAGCCGCTGCTGAAGTGGTGCGTGGCCAACCGCGTGGGGTATCGCGTGGTTGAAGACGGCGATCTGAACAAGCTTGCCGGCACCACCCACCACGAAGGCGTGGTGGCCGATGTGCTGCGCGCACCGGCGCTGCCGCTGGCGCAGTGGCTGGAGCAGGTCGGCGACGGCCCGGCGCTGGCGCTGTGGCTTGATGGCGTGGGCAACCCGCACAACCTCGGTGCGATCCTGCGCTCGGCCGCACACTTCGGCGCCAAGGCGCTGCTGCTGCCGGCCGGCAGCACGCTGGCGCTGTCCGGTGCCGCCGCGCGCGTGGCCGAGGGCGGTGCAGAAGCGGTGCCGCTGGTGCAGCTGCCGGAGACCGCCCAGGCGATGACGCAGCTGCGTGCGGCCGGCTTCGGCCTGGCGGCGACCCTGGTGGAGGGCGGTGACGACGTGTTCCGCACCTCGCTGCCGGCCCGCCTGGTGTATGTGATGGGCGCCGAAGGCGAGGGCATGGACCGCAGCCTGGCGGGAGCGTGCGACCAGCAGGTCTCGATTCCCGGCAGCGGCGCGGTGGAGAGCCTGAACGTGGCCTCGGCCACGGCGGTACTGCTGGCGCAGTGGGCGAGTCGCCGCGGCTGATCCGGTATCCCGGGTCGGATCCCTCGCCGCAGGCGAGGGCTCTGACCCCTTCCAGGGTCCGTAATTGCGTCAAGCGCGCATGATGTTTTGAAAGTTTCCTTATTGGTCAGCCGCTTCCGGCAACGCAGGGTGGAACTCCATCCCACGTTGTCCAGAAGAGGCTGCCATGCATCACCCACGCTGTATCCTCATCGCATTGCTGGTCCTGACCAGCGTCCTTGCCAACGGCCGTGCCGCAGCCAGCGAACGCAGCCTGGACGGCGTCAGCTTCACCGGGCCGCTGATCACCCCCAACCCGGCTGGCCTGCCGCAGGGCAACTGGTACATCGAACCCTATCTGGTGCGGATCGACAGCCGCGATCATTACGACGATGGCGGCCATCGCCGCCGCAGTGGGCAACGCAGCGGCGCATGGGCAACGGTGGTACCGATCATCTACGGCTTCAGCGACCGGGTGATGGGGCAGGTCAATCTCAGTGCATCGCGTGCCGAACAGGGCGGCGCGCGCAGCAGTGGTTTCCGTGCCGGTGACACCACCGCGCGCCTGCAGTACCTGTTGCAGGCGCCCAATGCCGATGGCACGCGTCCGGCCGTCTCGGTTGCGCTGGTGCAGCGCTTCAGCACCGGCAGCCATGACCGCATCACCGGCAATCCGCTCGATGCGCAGGGCGACGGTGTGCAGCGCACCACTGCCGCATTGGGCGTGCAGCAGGTGGTCTGGCTGGGTAACGACCGCCCGCTGCGCTGGCGTGCCCAGCTCAGCGCCGGGCCTGCGCCGTCGCGGACGGCGATCTCCGGGGCCAGCGTCTACGGCACCGACGACAGCTTCCAGGGGCACATCTCCCGGGGGTCGGTGCTGGGCCTGTCGGTCGGCGCCGAGTACAGCTTCAATCCGCGCTGGGTGGGCGTGATGGAAGTGGCCGCCAGCCGTGAGACCGGCCAGCGCCTGAGGGGTTTCGCGCGCAACCCCAGCGGTGGTTTCGAACGCATCGACGAGCATCGCCCGGCCAGCCGCAGCGTCACCCTGGCGCCGGCCGTGGAGTACCACTTCAGCCCGTCACTGGGCCTGATCGCCGGCGTCGAGTTCAGCGTGGCCGGCCGCAACACCGGCCGCATCATCAGCCCCCAGGTCGCCCTGGGCATGTTCTTCTGAGGGGCCGCCGATGAACATCGAATCCATCGTCAACGCGATCCTCGGCGTCGTCTGGAGCCCCTACCTGGTGGTGCTGTGCCTGCTCACCGGCCTGTACTTCAGCGTACGCACGCGCTTCATCCAGCTGCGTGCATTGCCGGACATGCTGCGCCTGATGTTCCGCCATGAGCGCTCCGATGCCGGCGTGTCGCCGTTCCAGGCGTTGTCCCTTTCGCTGTCCAGCCGCGTGGGCGTGGGCAACATCGCCGGCGTCGCCATGGCCATCGCCTTCGGCGGGCCCGGCGCGATCTTCTGGATGTGGATCGTCGCCTTCCTCGGCGCATCCAGTGCCTTCATCGAATCCACGCTCGCACAGATCTACAAGGAGCGCGACGGCAAGGGGCAGTACCGGGGTGGCCCGGCGTACTACATCGAAAAAGGCCTCGGCCAACGTTGGTATGCAGTGCTGTTCGCATTGGTGACGGTGCTGGCGGGCGCGATGCTGGCCGGCACGCAGTCCAATGCGATCACCAGTGCGGTGAACGAAGCCTGGGACGTGCCGGTGATGACCACCACGGCGGTTCTGCTGGTGGTGCTGGGTGCCATCCTCATCGGCGGTGTGCGGCGCATTGCGCGCGTGGCCGAATGGGTGGTGCCGCTGATGGCCGTGGCCTACCTGCTGGTCGCGGCGCTGGTGATGGTGCTCAACGCGGACAGGGTGCCGGAGGTGATCATGCTGGTGCTGCGCAGTGCATTCGGCGTGGATGCGGCGTTCGGCGCGATGATCGGCACCGCCATCCAGTGGGGCGTGCGCCGTGGCGTGCTGTCCAACGAGGCCGGCATGGGCAGTGGTGCGCATCCGGCCGCCGCCGCGGAAGTCTCGCATCCGGTCAAGCAGGGCCTGGTGCAGTCGTTCTCGGTCTACATCGACACAATGGTGGTGTGCAGTGCGACCGCCTTCCTGATCCTGTCCACCGGCCTGTACAACGTCTACGACCCGGCGGTGAACGGTATTCCGGATGAGGCGCGCCTGCTGCTGGGCAATCTGCCGGGTGTCGAAGCCGGGCCACGCTTCGTGCAGCACGCGGTGGAATCGACGCTGCCGGGCTTCGGCCGTTCGTTCGTGGCGCTGGCGATCCTGCCGTTTGCGTTCACCACCATCCTGGCGCTGTATTACATGGCCGAGACCAACGTCAGCTATCTGTGCCGCGATCGGCCGGCGGCGTGGCTGATGGGCGTCTTCCAGTTGCTGTTCCTGGCAGCGACCGGCTACTCGGCGGTGAACAGTGCCACAGTGGCCTGGTCGCTGGGCGACATCGGCGTCGGCCTGATGAGCTGGCTGAACATCATCGCCATCCTGCTGTTGCAAAGGCCTGCCCTGGCCGCACTGCGCGACTACGAGCAGCATCGCCAGGCTGGCAAGGATCCGCTGTTCAACCCGAAACTGCTGGGCGTGCGCAACACCAGCGTGTGGGAAGGCTGACAGGATCGGGGTCAGATCCCTCGCCAGGGCGAGGGCTCTGACCCACGCCATTGCCCGGTGGGTGCGAACCTCGGTTCGCACCGCTCTTCCCGCTGCACTCGCCGGGCATGGCCCGGCGCCAGCGCATCACTCGTTCGGCGGCGTGGTCGCCTTGGCCTCGCTGCCGAAGCTGCCGTCGGCTTCCGCCGCCAGGTAGGCGAACACCGTATACGCGGCCACGTTCTGCGCCAGTGCCTTCGGGTCGATCTTGTCCAGCGTGTCGTCGGCGGTGTGGTGCAGGTGGAAGTAGTCCGAGCCGTCCTGCGCCAGCCACGCCCACGCACCGCCCTTGGCGGCCAGCGGGCCGACGTCCGGGCCCGGGCCACCCTTGTCGGCCTGGTACTCGATGCCCAGCGGCTTCATTACTTCGGCAATCTGCTTCGTCGCTTCACGCGAGCCTTCCGGATTCGGTGAACCGGTATTGAAGGCGTAGATGCGGCCTGCGCCGAAGTCGCTCTCGGCGGCCAGCTGGTGCAGGGCCACGTCCTTCGCGTGCGCTTCGGCATAGGCCTTGCCGCCGTAGAGGCCCTGTTCCTCGTTGGCGAAGGCGATCACGCGGATGGTGCGCTTCGGTGCCTGCTTGAGCTGGCCGATCAGGTGGCCGGCGGCCATCGTGATGCCCACGCCCGCGCCGTCATCCACGGCGCCTGTGCCCAGGTCCCACGAATCCAGGTGACCACCGATCACCACCACTTCCTTCGGCAGGCTGCGGCCGGTGATCTCGCCGATCACGTTGTACGAGGTGGCGGTGCCGTCCCAGCCGCAATCCAGTGCCACCTTCACCGTGGTGCTGCCACGCGCCAGCAGGCGGGCCAGCTGGTCGGCATCAGGCACCGACAGCGCGGCCGACGGCACCGGGGTCAGGCCGTCATCGAAACGGGTGATGCCGGTGTGCGGCACGCGGTGCGAGTCGGTACCGGCCGAGCGCATCAGGAAGCCGACCGCGCCCTTGCGGATGGCTTCGGATGGGCCCTTGCTGCGGATCGCACCGCCGCGGCCGTAATCGCGGCCATCGCGGAAGGGCAGCATCTGGTAATCGACGAAGGCGATCTTGCCCTTCAGCGAACCTGCCGGTGCGGCCTGCAGCGCGGCCAGATCGGCGAAGCGCACCACCTCGGCTTCCACGGTGCCACCCGGGCTGCCGCCCAGTGCGGTGATCTGCAGCGGCTGCGGGTTCCTGCCGGTCACGGCGGCGTGTTCGCTGCGGCGCTCCCATTTCGGGAACGTCACCGGCTCCTTCCAGACCTTGTCGAAGCCCAGGGCCTTGAACTTGGCTTCGGCCCAGGCAACGGCGCGGGCATCGGCTTCGCTGCCGGCGATGCGCGGACCAATCTCGGTGGTGAGCGACTCGACCACCTTCCAGCCGGTGTCATCGGCCAGCGCCTGGTCGCGCAGCTGCGCGGCGGTCGCCAGCGAGGCGGGGGGCAGGGTGGTGGTGCGCGGTGCCGCGAAGGCCGGGGCGGCCAACAGGGCGAGGGAGGATGCGATGGCAAGGACGCGGCGACGCATGGACAACTCCGGGAAGGGACCTAAGCCTTGGAGCTTAACAGTCGTTCAGCCCGGCGCATGGGCGGGAGGTCATGGCTGGCGCGGATGCTGTTTTCCGCCAGATGCAGCAAAGCGAAAGCCCCGCCGGAGCGGGGCTTTCGCCTGCTTCTGTAGAGCCGAGCCCATGCTCGGCTGCCTTTTGCAGATCAGCCGAGCGTGGGCTCGGCTCTACAGGTGGGAGGGGCGCCCATAGGCGCCCGGTACCCTTACTTCTTCAGGCTGTCGCGGATCTCGCGCAGCAGCACCACTTCTTCGGCCGGCGCCGCCGGTGCCGCTTCCTTCTTGCGCGACAGGCGGTTGATCGCCTTGACCACGATGAAGATCGCGAAAGCCACGATCACGAACTGGATGACGGTGTTGATGAAGTCGCCGTAGCCAACCACCACCGCCGGGATCTCCTTGCCATCCGGTCCGAGCCGGGCTGGCGACAACGTCCAGGCCAGGCTGGAGAAGTCCACGCGGCCGATCAGGTAGCCCAGCGGTGGCATGATGATCTTCTCGACCAGTGCGGTCACGATCTTGCCGAAGGCCGCGCCGATCACCACGCCGACGGCGAGGTCGATGACGTTGCCGCGCATCGCGAATTCCTTGAACTCGGTGAGCATTCCCATTGTTGTTTTTCTCCGGTGGGGAAGTGGACAGCGCGCAGGGTAGCGCAGGTGATGTCAGCCGGCGATCACGCCGTGGCGTTCGGCCACGTTTTCCAGGCGCGCGCTGAAGCGGTCGCCGGGCTTGAGCGCGGCCACGCCAGACGGCGTGCCCATGAACACCAGGTCGCCGGCACGCAGCTGCCACAGCTTGGACAGCTCATGCAGGATCTCCGGCACGTTCCAGATCATCTGGTCGAGCAGTGCCTGCTGGCGCACCTCGCCGTTGACCTCCAGCGACAGGTTCAGCGCGGCCAGGTCGCCGACTTCCTCGGCGTGGACGATTTCGCTGATCGGCGCGGAGGCGTCGAAGCCCTTGGCCGCGTCCCACGGGTGGCCCTTGTCCTTGGCCGCGGCCTGCAGGTCGCGGCGGGTCAGGTCCAGGCCGACGGCATAGCCGTAGACCAGTGCGTCGGCGTCGGCCACGGCCAGCTCGCCGGCGGGCGCATCGCGGCCGATCGCCACCACCAGCTCCACTTCGTGGTGCAGGTTGGCGGTCGCTGGCGGGTAGGGGATTGCATCGTCGTGGCCGACCACGATCGCATCGGCCGGCTTGCTGAAGAACATCGGGCGGCCACGGTCATCGGCCGCCGGCACCGCCGCACCCATTTCGCGGGCGTGGTCGGCGAAATTGCGGCCGACGCAGTAGATACGGTGCACGGGGAAACTGCCACCACCGGCTACCGGCACACGCGGCAGGGCTACGGCAGGGATCACATCGGAGACATCGGACATGCGGGCATCCAGGAAGAGCGTGCCCGCAGTCTAGAACGCATGGCGCCCGCCGTCAGCGGGCGCGCAGGAGGTGGATCAGCGCGAGGCCGGCAACACCGGCTTGCGTACCACGCGGTACTCGCCTTCGACCACGGTCGGGTCGACCGGGCGGGCAACACCCGGCTTGCGCGAGGCCAGCAGCTTCCACGCCAGGCCGACCAGGATCATCGCCGCACCGACGAACACACCGATGAACACCATCGCGGCCAGGATCGCCAGGCCAAGCAGGCCCACGGCAACGCGCACCAGCGGGTGGCGCGGCTTGCGCGGCGCGAACAGGGTGCGGAACTGGTTGAAGGCGGATGCGCGATTGAACATGGCGGCTCGATAGGCTGGGATCAGCGAAACCAGAGTATCGGGACGCGCCACTGTCATTGAGTGAAAAACTCGTTAAATATAGCCTGTGCTTATTACGGATCAATGACTTGTGTTCATGTCGCAGCCAGTCACCTGAGTGGGCATGCGACAATGCGGGTTTACCGTACGAGCCTTCGCCATGACTGCCGCTGCTGCCCTGATCGCCCTGGATGCCATTGCCGATGGCGCGTTTGCCGAGGTCGAAGCGGTGGTCGATGGAGATGCTGAATCGCTGGTGCTGTACCGCGACGGCGCGCAGGTGCGCGCATTCCTGAACATCTGCCCGCATGCCGGCCGCCGCCTGGACTGGGCGCCGGGGCAGTTCCTGAAGAGCCGCGAGGGCCACCTGGTGTGCGCCGCGCATGGCGCGTCGTTCGCGCTGGACAGTGGCGACTGCATCGCCGGCCCGTGCAAGGGCGACCGCCTGCGCGCGGTGCCGGTGGACGTGCGCGACGGGCAGGTCTACCTGGCCTGAGGCTGGCTAGAGGGCGGATCCGTTTTCCGGAGGAAAACGGCTCTGACCCCATCACGCCAGGAGCAGTCGAGCACGGCTCGACGCTACAAAAGCCGTGTCGACCAAGGTCGACACCTACCAAAGCGATGCACGACGCCGTTCTGACAGATCGCGGCAACCTGCCATGCCACCGAATGCCAGCCTTTGACGTTGACGTTGATTCGGCGGGTGCAGGGCGCAGCCCTGCCAACAAACCCCAACCCTCAGAACATCAGGTTGATCATCAGCACCACCACGCAGGTGTAGATCAGCGACAACGGGCCGCCGACCCGCCACATCTCGCGCGGGGTGTAGTTGGCCGGGCCGGTGATCATCGAGATCACCGGGTTGGAGGCCGTCATCAGGTTGTTGGACGCCGACAGCGCCACGATCAGTGCGAACGCGGTCGGGTTGCCACCCGCCGCCAGTGCCAGGTTCACCGCAATGGGGACCATCACGATGGTCGCGCCCACATGGCTGATCACCAGCGAGAACGCCGTGGTCAGCAGCGCCAGCGCCACCTCCAGCACCCACACCGGAATGCCGGTCGGCAGCTTGTCGATGGTATGGCCGGCCACCCACGCGGCCGCACCGCTGGAGTCCATCGCCCAGCCGAGCGGAATCAGCCCGGCCATCATGAACACCGTCTTCCAGTTGATCGAGGCATAGGCCTCGTCCATGCGCAGCACGCCGGTCAGCAGCATGCCGGCCACGCCGGTCATCAGCGTCAGCGCCACCGGCAGCTTGCTGGTCAGCGCGATCAGGATGGTCAACGCGAAGATCGCCATCGCGATCTTGAACTTGTGCGGGCGCTGCTCGCCGGTCGGGTAGTCGGTCACCACCACGAAGTCGCGGCTCTTGGCAGCCTGCGCCAGGTCGGTCCAGATGCTGTGGAACACCAGCATGTCACCGGCGCGCAGCTGCACGTCACGCACGTCCTCGCGGATCACCTGCTTGTCACGGTTGATCGCCAGCAGGCTGATGCCGCGCTCCTTGCGCAGGCGCAGGTCGGCCGCACTCTTGCCGATCACGTTCGAGGTCGGCGGCACCACCGCCTCGGAAATGCCGGCGCGGCTGGGGTTGAACAGGTCGCCCAGGTGCTTCAGGCGCGAGGACATGCGCAGGAACTGGTTCTGCGCGAAGTCGCTGATCTGCTGGCGCGGGCCCATCGCACCGAGCACGCTGCCGACCCAGATGCGCATCTCCGCCGGCGGCGCCAGGCGGGTGTCATTGCCGGTCTTCAGGGCCAGCAGCAGTGGCGCATCGTGCAGGGTCTCGGCCTCGCCCAGGGTCATGCCGACCAGCGGGCTTTCGGCGCTGACCACCAGCTCGAACACATCGCCTTCGATGCCGTAGGTCTTGGCAAAGTAGCTCTCGGTTCGCGCCGGGGTGACCCCGTCGTTGACCAGGTTTTCTTCCTCGATCAGCTTGCGGTCGCCGTAGTAGCGGAAGTACAGCAGCGAGGCGACCAGCAGTGCCACGCCGATCGGCAGCGGCGCGAACATGCGCAGCGGCTCGATGGTGGCCAGGCCGGAGGGCAGGTTGTTGTTGGCCGAGGCCAGCAGATCGTTCAGCAGGATCAGCGGCGAATTGCCGACCATGGTCAGCGCGCCGCCCATCACGATCGCCGCCGAGATCGGCAGCAGCAGGCGCTGCATCGTCAGCCCGGTGCGCGCTGCCAGTCGCGAGGCGACCGGCAGGTACAACGCCATCACCGACGGGTTCTGCATGAAGGATGAGTTCAGGCCGGCGATGGCCGTGGTCATCATCAGCAGCCGCTGCTCGACACCGTGGCCGCGCCGCAGCAGCCAGGCGGCCAGCCGGTTCAGCGCCCCGGTGCGGTCCAGACCCGCACCGAGGATGGTGGTGGCGATGATGCTCATCACCGCGTTACCGGAGAAACCGCCGAAGATTTCCTCCGGCGCGATCAGTCCGGTGACACCGAGCACCACCAGCACCACCAGCGCGACCACGTCGGCGCGGATGCGCTCGAACAGGAACATCGCCATCGTGAAGCCGACCAGCCCGAGCACGAGCTTCATGTCGTTGGTCAGCGTCAGCGCGGTATCCATGTGGGGCGCGGCGTCCTCAGGCGATCGTCAGGTGCGGTCGTACAGCAGGTCCCAGACGCCATGGCCGAGCTTCTGGCCGCGGGTCTCGAAGTGGGTCTGCGGGCGCCAGTCCGGGCGCGGCACGCTGCCACGCGGGCCGGCACGGTTGACCAGGCCGGCGGTGGCATCGAGCACATCCCACATCTGCTCGGCGTAGTCTTCCCAGTCGGTCGCGCAGTGCAGGCGGCCACCCGGGCGCAGCTTGCGCACCAGCAGTTCGGCGAACGCCGGCTGCAGCAGGCGGCGCTTGTTGTGGCGCTTCTTGTGCCACGGGTCCGGGAAGTAGATGCGCACTTCATCGAGCGCGCCGTCGGCGATCTCGTTCTGCAGCACTTCCACCGCATCGTGGTGGTACAGGCGCACGTGGTCGGCATTGTCCTCGGCCAGCGCGTTCAGCAGACGGCCCACGCCCGGGGCGTGCACCTCGATGCCGATGTAGTCGCGCGACGGGTCGTGCTGGGCGGCGAAGCGCAGCGCGGCACCGTTGCCGAAGCCGATTTCCAGCACCTTGTGTGCCGGGCGGCCGAAGGTGGCGTCCAGGTCACGCAGCTGGCCGTTGTAATCGATGCCGAAGCGCGGCCAGCGTTCGTCGAACGCGCGCTGCTGGGCAGGGGTGAAGCGGCCCTGGCGCAACACGAAGCTGCGCACCTCGCGGCGGCCCTCGCTCACGGTGAAGGGCTTGGGCGGGGCCTTGGAACCGGCGCTGTCAAAAGGATTGGTCATCAGCCGATCAGCCCATCCACCGGCGAGGAGGCGCTGGCGTAGCGCTTGCGCGGGATGCGCCCGGCAAGGAAGGCCTCGCGACCGGCCTCGACCGCCTTGCGCATCGCACTGGCCATCAGCACCGGGCTGCGCGCACCGGCAATGGCGGTGTTCATCAGCACGCCGTCGCAGCCCAGCTCCATCGCGATCGCCGCATCCGAAGCGGTACCGACGCCGGCGTCGACGATGATCGGCACCTTGGCGTCTTCGATGATCTGCAGCAGGTTGTACTTGTTCTGGATGCCCAGGCCCGAGCCGATCGGCGCGGCCAGCGGCATCACCGCAGCGCAGCCGATCTCTTCCAGGCGCTTGGCCAGGATCGGGTCGTCGGAGGTATAGACCATCACCTCGAAACCGTCCTTGACCAGCTGCTCGGCGGCCTTCAGGGTCTGCATCACGTCCGGGTAAAGGGTCTTCTGGTCGCCCAGCACTTCCAGCTTGGTCAGGTTGTGGCCGTCCAGCAGCTCACGGGCCAGCCGGCAGGTACGCACGGCGTCCTCGGCGGTGTAGCAGCCGGCGGTGTTGGGCAGGATGGTGAAGCGCTCCGGCGGCAGCACGTCCAGCAGGTTCGGCTCGCCCGGGTTCTGCCCGATGTTGGTGCGGCGGATGGCCACGGTGACGATCTGGGCGCCAGCGGCCTCGGTGGCCACGCGGGTTTCTTCCAGGTCCTTGAACTTGCCGGTGCCGGTCAGCAGCCGCGAGCCATAGGTCTTGCCGGCGATCACCAGCGAATCGGGGGAGACATGAACGTTCATGGCGCGATTATCGCTTATCCGCCTGAAGATGGGGTCACGCAGAGGGCGGGGTCGAGCGTGGGGTCAGATCCCTTTGTCATCGGCAAAGGGATCTGACCCCTGAACAGCCGCGCAGGCCTCAGCCCCCGCCCAGCGCGTGCACGATCTCCACCACGTCGCCTTCGGCCAGGACGTGCTCGCCATGGCGGCTGCGGCTGACGATCTCGCCGTTGACCTCCACCGCCACCCGGCGCTGCAGCAGCTGCTCGGCCTGCAGCAGGTCGTGGAGGGTCGCCGAAGCGGGCAGGGTACGGGGTTCGCCGTTGAGCTGGATGTTCATCGCCGCATTGTCGCCGATGGCCTGCGCGGATCGGAACCCTTGCAAATTTCGTTGATCGCCAGCCCCGGCACAGCGTGGTCCAGCGCCCTCAGGCGACAATCCATGCGGCGGCGCAGCGTGAGCAAAACGCGGCGCAGTGGAACCATTCACCGTGCGCCGGCGTACGTCCGCCGGGTCCTCAACGATATCCCCACAGGAGTTTTTTACATGCTGCTCAGCAAACGCCCGATCCGCTCCCTGATGGCGGCCGCGATCGCGCTGGCCGCGCTTCCGGCCATGGCAGGCGAATCCCCCTATTCCAAGGCCGTGTTCTTCGGTGACAGCCTGACCGACGCTGGCTATTTCCGCCCGCTGCTGCCGGCCGATGTGCGTCCGGTGACCGGCCAGTTCACCACCAACCCGGGTTGGGTGTGGGCGCAGCAGGTCGCCAACTACTACGGCCTCAACGGCACGCCCAACGGCAATGGCCAGAACGGTGACAACTACGCCGTCGGCGGCGCCCGTGTATCGGCCGACGAAGCGGGTGGCCTCGGAGCCATTCCGTCGCTGAAGTCGCAGGCGACCCGTTACCTTGCTGCGAATGGTGGCAAGGCTGACGCCAATGCCCTGTACACCGTATGGGGCGGTGCCAATGATCTGTTCGCGGCCACGCGCGCAGCGGCCGGTGGTGCCTCGCAGGCCCAGGTGCAGGGCATCATCGGCGCCGCGGTCATCGACCAGATCGCGCTGGTGGGCGCCCTGAAGCAGGCCGGTGCCCAGTACGTGCTCGTGCCGAATCTGCCGGACGTGGGCATCACTCCGCAGTTCCGTGGCCCCAACGCCGCCGCCGCCACTGCACTGTCGGCCGGTTACAACAAGGCCCTGTACGGTGGTCTGAAGCAGGCGGGCATCGAGTTCATTCCGCTCGACACCTTCAGCATCCTGCGTGAAGTGACCGCCAACCCGGGCATGTACGGCTTCACCAACGTCACCAGCACCGCCTGCAAGATCGATCCGGCCAACTCGACGCAGAGCATCCTGACCTGCAACCCGACCAGCTACGTCAGCCCGGATGCGGCCAACACCTACCTGTTTGCCGATGGCGTGCACCCGACCACTGCCGGTCATCAGCTGCTGGGCCAGTACGCGGTCTCGGTGCTGGAAGGCCCGCGCCTGCAGCAGGTGCTGAGCCACTCGGCACAGACCATCGGCCGCTCGCGCGCCGACCAGGTCAGCATGCACCTGGGTGGTCGGCCGGCTGACGGCCTGTCCTGGTGGGGGGGCGTGCGTGGCGACCTGCAGCGCTACGACCACGCCGACCTGTACGACGGCCTGGCCCCGGCCGGCCTGTTCGGTATCGACTGGGCCCGCGACGGCATGGTGTTCGGCGGTTTCGCCGGCTTCGGCCGCCTCAGCGCCGACTTCGGCAACAGCCGTGGCGACTTCACCCAGAAGGACACCACCGCAGGTCTGTTCGCCGGCTGGTACGGCGATCGCATCTGGGTGAACGGCCAGGTCAGCTACACCTGGCTGTCCTATGACGTTAACCGCAAGGTCCAGCTGGGCCCGGCCACCCGTGAGCATGGTGGTTCGCCGGACGGCAGCAACCTGACCGCCGCCCTGAACGCCGGTTACGAGTTCGGCACCGAAGGCGGCTTCCGCCACGGCCCGATCGCCTCGGTGATCTGGCAGAAGGTGAAGATCGACGGCTACACCGAAAGCGCCGCGGCCGGCACCCTGGCCACCGCACTGGGCTACGACCGCCAGAACGTCGATTCGACCGTCGGCCGCCTCGGCTGGCAGGCCCGCTTCGATGGCGGCGCCGTCAAGCCGTACGCGCAGGTGACCTACGATCACGAGTTCGAGGACACCAAGCAGGCCAGCGCCTGGTTGAAGACCCTGCCGGAACTGGGCAGCTACCGCGTGCCGGGCCTGAAGTTCGACAAGAACTACGCCACCGTCGTGCTGGGCGCCCGCACCGAGCTGTTTGGCCTGCAGAGCAACTTCGGCCTGAGCGCTTCGACCGGCCAGAAGCGCGCGCAGGACGCTACCCTGTTCGCCAACTTCAGCGGCACGTTCTAAGCAGCACCCGCCGGGGTCGGATCCCTTTCCGAAAGGAAAGGGCTCTGACCTGTTGCGCCGGGGGTCGGATCCGTTTCCGCCAGGAAACGGCTCTGACCCCATTGCGGCATGCTGCCATTGCGCAACACTGGCCCAACCGCATAGACTTTCACCGCGCACTGCGGGCGTAGCTCAATGGTAGAGCTGTAGCTTCCCAAGCTACTGACGTGGGTTCGATTCCCATCGCCCGCTCCAATCGCGCCACGCGCGTAGACAGAAGGCCGCTCATCAGCGGCCTTCTTCATTTCTGATTAGTTTCATATCCACGCCCATACGCGCCCGGTTAGCGTTGCCGCATTTCCTACACGGAAGCAGCGCATGGAAACGAAGGACGACGTCGTCGGCAGCCTTCATGAGATCTACAAGAACTCCGGTGCCGGCACCTCCCGCCAGCTGGAGGCAGTGCGCGCACTGGGTCGCGCCGGTGGGCCGAAGGCCGCGCAGCTTCTGTGGCAGATCTATGAGGGGACCTCGGCCGGATCGGTCACGCAGATGGCCTGCATCGCAGCGCTGGGTGAATCCGCGCGCGGGTTCTGAAGCGGAACCAGCCCGCATGGTGATGCGGGCCTGTGGTGTATCCGGCGACGGTTACTCTTTCGCCGGAATCGTCGCCGCAGGAGCCGGCCACTACCGGCGCAGGCAGCACGGGCCAGGCATCATCCACCCGCCACACGCCCGCGCTATGCTTCGCGCCTGCCGACCGATCCCACCGCGATGAAGCTCGCCATCCTGTCCCGCAACAGCTCCCTGTATTCCACCCGTCGGCTGGTCGAGGCGGCGCGCGCGCGCGGCCACACCGTGCGCATCCTGGACCCGTTGCGCTGCTACATGCGCATCGCCGCCGATGGCTTTTCCATGCACTACAAGGGCCGGCCAATGACCGGCGTGGACATGGTCATTCCGCGCATCGGTGCCTCGATCACCCGCTACGGCACCGCGGTGCTGCGCCAGTTCGAGCTGATGGGCGCGCGCACGCCCAATCCGTCCGACGCCATCCTGCGTTCGCGCGACAAGCTGCGCGCGCACCAGCTGCTGGCGGCCAAGGGCATCGACATGCCGGTCACCGTGTTCGGCGACAACCCCGACGACACCGTCGACCTGCTGTCCATGCTGGGCCCGCCGCCGCACGTGGTGAAGCTCAATGAAGGCACCCAGGGGCGCGGCGTGATCCTGACCGAGAAGGCCAGTGCCTCGCGCGGCATCGTCGAAGCGCTGCGCGGCCTGTACGCCAACTTCCTGATGCAGGAATTCATCGGCGAGGCCAAGGGGGCCGACCTGCGCTGCTTCGTGGTGGGCGACCAGGTGGTGGCGTCGATGCAGCGGCAGGCACCGGAGGGCGACTTCCGCTCCAACCTGCACGCCGGGGGTACCGCCGTGGCGGCCAAGGCCAGCCGTGCCGAGCAGCAGGTGGCGGTGCGTTCGGCGAAGGCGCTGGGCCTGTCGGTCTGCGGCGTGGACCTGATCCGTTCCGCGCGCGGCCCGCTGGTGCTGGAGGTCAACTCCACGCCCGGGCTGGAAGGCATCGAAGCGGCCTGCGGGGTCGACGTGGCGACACGCATCATCGAGCACGTAGAGAAGATCAAAAAACCCTGATTATCCATGGGGTTATGATTCTCACCGGCAAATGATCCGGGCCTTTAACGAGGCTTTAATCGGATCGGGCGTAGGCTTCAGCGAACCGCAGCTCTGCCTCTCAGCAGGATCGGTATCGGGATACGACTTCAGGCCCAGGCGGGTGCACCGTCTGGGCCTTTTTTATGCCTGTCGGCCCCATGCCCAAGGTCTCTTGTGGAGGCCGCGTGACGGTCGTAGAGTTGGCCCTTCGTTCCGGGATGGATCGGGAGGTTGGCGATGTACCGCATCATGATGATCGCGTTGCTGCTGGGCCTGTCTGGCGCTGTTGCCGCCAAGCCGGAGAAAGTGGCTGTACAGATGGACCGGCAGGGGTCGGTCGCCGAGCAGATGCGTCAGGTGGAAACCGCCCTGGCCGCCCCCGACTATGCCGAACTGTCCGCCGAGGATCGCGGCCAGGTGCAGCAGTCGCTGTCGCGTATCCGCCAGCACATGGGCGAACGCCAGACCGTGCAGGAGCTGCCGCCGCAGCTGCAGGCCGAGGTCTTCAACGAGCAGGAACGCATCAACACCCTGTTGGCGCGTGGCCATGAAGACAGCCGGCAGATCTGCAGGTACGAACGCACCACCGGCAGCAACATGCCCAAGAGCCGCTGCCTGACCGTGGCCGAACGGCGCCGGATCGAAGAGAAAGGCAAGGCGCTGATCAACGACCAGCGCAGCTACAACACGCTCAGCCCACCGCCCGCCGGGCGTTGACCGCACCGCCCTTCGGCCCATCGAGCGTGCTGTGACGGCGCATCGGTGGCACCGCAGGATCGATGTTCCACTCATGGAAGAACCTGGAGGTAACGATGCAGCGCATGACCCCCTTCGCCCTGATGCTGGGCCTGGCCCTGGCCACCACCGCCAACGCCAAGCCCGAGAAAGGGCAGGTGAAGTTCGACGCCAACGCACCGGTGGCCGAACAGATCCGCAACGTTGAGACGGCGATCAACAGCGAGGACTACAGCGAGATCGGGCTGGAAGACAAAAGCCGCGTGCAGCAGGCGCTGGGCCGCATCAAGATCAAGATGGGCGACCACGAACGCGTGGAGCAGGTCAGTCCGCAGGACCGCACCGAGATCTTCAACGACCAGGAAGTGATCAACACGATCATGACCCGCGCCCACGCCGACAGCCGCATGGTCTGCCGTCGTGAACGCACCACTGGCAGCAACATGCCGCAGAGTGTCTGCCTGACCGTGGCCCAGCGCCGCAAGGCGCAGGAAGACAGCCGCAAGGCGCTCAACGACAACCAGCGCTTCAACAACTACAAGCCCTGATCGCTGCCGGACCGATCGCATGCCGCCATCGGTCACCTGCCGTGCGTCCCTTGTGGGCGCATCGGCGGAATCGTAAAGTCGAGACCCTATTCATGGACGAACATGGAGCTCGTCATGTACCGCAATACGACACTTGCCCTGATGCTGTCGCTCGGCCTGGTAGCCACCGTGCAGGCCAAGGCGCAGAAGGACACCGTGCAGATGGATGCCTTCACCCCGGTGTCCGAGCAGATCCGCCGTGTTGAAACGGCCATGGGCAGCGAGGACTACAGCGAGATCGGGCTGGAGGACAAGAGTCGCGTGCAGCAGGCACTGAACCGGATCCGGATCAAGATGAATGGCCGGGAGAAGGTGGATGAGCTGGCCCCGCAGGAGCGCAACGACCTGTTCAACGAGCAGGAGATCGTCAACACCATCATGACCCGCGCCCAGGCCGACAGCCGCATGATCTGCCGCCGCGAGCGCCTTACCGGCAGCAACATGCCGACCAGCGTCTGCCTGACCGTGGCCCAGCGTCGCAAGGCCCAGGAAGACAGCCGCCGGGCGTTGACCGACCAGCAGCGCATCAGCCGCTGACCGCTCGCCGAGGGGGCTTTTGCCGGTGTCGGCCCTTCGGTACGAAATGTTAAGAATGGAACCTGTATCGTTCAGCAGGTAGACGTCGCGTCCACCCACGCAGGGGCATCCTGAGCGGGTGGGCCTGGCCCCCCGACGACCCTTCAAGAACCAGAGGTCCCAGTGCGCATTCTCGTAATCGAAGACAACAGCGACATCGCCGCCAACCTTGGCGACTACCTTGAGGATCGTGGCCACACCGTGGACTTCGCCGCCGACGGCGTGACCGGCCTGCACCTGGCCGTGGTCCACGAGTTCGACGCCATCGTTCTGGACCTGAACCTGCCGGGCATGGATGGCATCGAAGTGTGCCGCAAGCTGCGCAACGAAGCGCGCAAGCAGACCCCGGTGCTGATGCTGACCGCCCGCGACTCGCTGGACAACAAGCTGGCCGGTTTCGATTCCGGCGCCGATGACTACCTGATCAAGCCGTTCGCGCTGCAGGAAGTGGAAGTGCGCTTGAACGCGCTGTCGCGCCGCGGCAAGGGCGTGCAGACCCGCGTGCTGGAAACCGGCGACCTGGAATACAACCTGGACACGCTGGAAGTGCGCCGCCAGGGCAAGCTGCTGCAACTCAACCCGACCGCGCTGAAGATCCTGCAGGCCCTGATGGAGGCCGCGCCGGCCGTGGTCACCCGCCAGGAGCTGGAAACCCGCGTGTGGGGCGAGGAGCTGCCCGACTCGGATTCGCTGCGTGTCCACATCCACGGCCTGCGTGCGGTGGTCGACAAGCCGTTTGAAGTGCCGCTGATCCAGACCCGCCATGGCATCGGATACCGCATCGCCACCCCGGAAGCCTGATTCCGTGGCAACCAAGGGGGAGCGCCGGCGTTCGCCGTATCGGCGGCGCCTGCGCAGCCGCATCATCGTCTCGTTCGTGTTGTTGGGCTTCTGCCTGACGACACTGTTCGCGTTTGCCACCAACTGGGCCCGCATGCGCGTGGAAAACCAGCTGGTGGAAGACGTGATGAACCGCAACATCAACGAGTACGTGCGGCGGTTCTACGAGAGCCCGGATCGCAACCCCGACCTGCCCGTGCAGCAGATGCGTGCGCGCCTGATCAAGCCTGACAAGTTTGACGCGCTGCGCGAGGAAGAGCCGGACTGGTATGAGTTCAAGGATGGCCTGTACAACATGGGCGGCGTGGACGAGCGCGGCCAGCGCTATTCCTACAAGCTGGCCGTGCGCAAGACGCCCGACGCCTGGGCGTTCCTGGCCTATGACATGACCGACAGCGTGCGCGGTGGGCAGCAGCTCAACCGCGCGCTGGTGCTGTCGGTGCTGGTGTTCAGCCTGTTGTCGCTGGTGCTGGGCTGGTGGTCGGCATCGAAGGTGATGAAGCCGGTTTCGGACCTGGCCGCGCGGCTGCGTGCCTATCGCGGCGGCACCAGTGATCCCGAGCCGCTGGCGCCGCGTTTCCCCGACGACGAAGTGGGGCAGCTGGCGCAGGCGCTGGATGATTATTCGTCGCGACTGACCGAAGTGGTGCAGCGCGACCGCGAGTTCAATGCCGACGTCAGCCACGAACTGCGCACGCCGCTGGCGGTGATCCGTGGCGCCACCGAACTGCTGCTGACCCGGCCCGGCCTGGATGAGAAGGTGCTGCAGCGGCTACAGCGCATCCAACGCGCCGAACAGCAGTGCAGCGACCTGATCGGCGCGCTGCTGCTGCTGTCGCGCAACGAGCGCGGGCAGGGCACCAGCAACGTCGCGCGCGTGGCCGAACAGCTGCTGGACGCCCACCGCGCCCAGCTGGGTGGCAAGCCGCTGGAGCTGGCGCTGGAAGGCGAGCGCAACCTGGTGATCGATGCGCCGGAGGCGGCCTTGTCGGTGGCGCTGGGCAACCTGATCGGCAACGCGGTGAAGTACTCGCAGGATGGCGAAGTGCGCGTCTTTGTCGGCAGCAATTCAGTGTCGGTGACTGACAGCGGCCCGGGCCTGAGCGAAGAAGACGCCGCCAAGCTGTTCCAGCGCGGCTATCGCGGCACCCATGCCGGCCATTCGCAGGGCGGTGGCATCGGCCTGTCGATCGTCAGCCGCCTGTGCGATCTGTACGGCTGGCAGGTAAGCGTGCGCCCCGGTGGCGAGCGCGGCGTGATCGCCACGCTGACGTTCTCGCCGAAGCCGTTGTAAGGGCCCCTGCTTGGGTGGGTGCTCCACTTGTAGAGCCGAGCCTGCGCTCGGCTGCCGTGGCTTCCCGAAGCCGAGCATAGGCTCGGCTCCACAGCGGGTTCGTGTCGCGCCCTCTGTCGCTTGTGCCACCGAATTCCCCTCGCAGGAAGGATGGGCCAGAAGCCCAACACGACATCACCGTGACCGTTGCCACGTAGCGCGCGTGTCCGCATGCACGCATTCGTACACCCAACAGCGGCTTGAGAATTTCCTTACAGATCACAGCGCTGCGTGATGGCCAGATGGGGCGGCCGGGGCAGGTGCCCTGGCCGGGATTGGCGTCCTGAAAAAAACCAACATTCAGCTCTCTTCGACGGCCCCTCGGCCAGTCGTTGAAAATGCACCGCGTGCCTTGCTTCGGCGGGCGGTGCGTGGGGATTCATCAGAATCCGCTGGAGTATTTTTGCTGAATGTCGGATCTCCGGTACGCCAACCCGCACCGTCCGCCACCTCGCATCCGCAGGTGGCTCGTCGTCTGCGAGGAGATTCACCATGTCCGCACGCCCCGTGTTCCCTCAACTGCACGCCCTGATCGGCGAAGCCGCTGACCTGCTGCCGGCCGACGTCGCCGCGCGCATCGAAACCCTGCTCGATGATCCGAAAGATCTGCTGCCTGCGTTGCTTGCCCGCATGGACGGCCGCGATGCCGCCGACGGCCGGCGACTGGAAGCGCAGGGCCTCAGCCCTGCCCAGGCGGCCACCATGGCCGGTCTCAGCCGCACCCTGGCCGGCTTGAATGCACTCATGCAGGTGCTGCACGCCGCCGAAGCCGCCCGCGAACAGGGCGGTGCCCACCAGCAGCTGAGCCCGGATGTCGTCGACGGCCTGCTGCTCGGCGCACGAGAACTGGCCCGTTATGCCCGCCTGCAGCTGGAGTAGGTCCACGCAATGCGTGGATGCGCGAGCTGCTGCCGCAACTGCCTTGGGTCGCGCGTACGCTTTCTGTGGTCCGCTTGTGGCGCGCTTCGCGCGCTGCTTGGGGGGGGGGCACAAACTGCTGTTATGTCGTGCTACCCCTAACGATGGGCAGATGCGATGAACTCGCTTGCCACGATGAGGCGGGAGGGGGTTGCAGCTCAATTGCCACAATCCAATACTCCGTCTCTGAACGCGCCACGAAGGTTTCACAGGAAGCTTCTCCTGTGTAGAGTCAGAAGGAAGCTGTGTACAGGCTTTCGGAAGACTAATGCTTGGACTTGGGCGCGCTCTTACAGCGTTGCGTTCTTTCGCTTTTTTCCACAGGGAGGTGGTTGTGGCTGTTCTGTGTTTAGATTCGACCGGATGCGCGCTAGCCGCAACGACGCGAGACCACCGCGGGCGCCTCATTGAAAGATCGGGTTGCGCATCTGTGCCGGACTGCAACGGCTTTCGGATTTCCTGACTTGATCCCGATGCTAGGTGGGATCTTCTCACTCAATGCAAACGCTCAGGAGCGGGTAACGAGAGACTGCTACGAAAGGCATTTCTCAAGACTTTACGAGGCGGATGCCGAGCTTCGGCGGGGGCTCTCCCATTCAGCTATGAAAATTGGTGCGGTCTCGTCAGTGGGAATCGTTGGCCAAAGGCGGTGGAATGCCACGGCGAGTTACGTCATTGCGCAAAGCAGTCTCTTGGGTGCTGGTGTCAGATGGAGTAGCTGCGAATGCCCTTAGAATCCATATTCGAATTGCTTTGTGTATTGGCAGCCGTGATGCTAATGATCGCGATCGCTTCAAGGCTTATTCTTGTTTGGGAGTTAAAAAGAAATTCCCCGGAGCTGTGGATCTCACTTGGGAGGCCTGCGATTCTGGAGCGGGATCACTTGATGCGGAAGTATCCATTTTGTGGCTGGCGGCAGGTGTTCTGGGTGGCTTCTGGTGCCCGAAGGATGCTTCTTGCGATATTCTGGTTGTCATTCTCTACCTATCTCGTCGTGTTGATTCCGTTGGTCTGGATTTGGGTCATTCGGTGAGGGGGCTTGTCTCTAGCTGGAGTTTGAATTGAATCTTGATTCAGGCCCGAGCTGTTGAACGCCGAGCTAAAGGCCAACATCGACCAAGGGTTCATGTGAATCGGCACCTTGCGCACGTTACGGCCGGTAACCGTGGCTTGCTGGGCGCTTGGGAAGACCCCGTTGGCTATGCTGGCCCGTAGTGGGCGGTGAAGTGCGCAATCATATTGCGGCGAGTGAATGCTCCGTCGTTGAATCCTGGGCTGGAGATTGCCTGAAATGCTGGCAGGTGGATCCGAAAGCGCGGTAGGGCGCTCTCCAGGTGCGCGCCCGGTAGTTGGAGCTCTTTATGCCAATGGCGGAATCTTTGACGCGAATTAAGGAATGAAGATGCTCGCCTTGCGTATTTTCGGATGTCTCGTGGGTGTACTGATGGTCGTGTATGGCGTTGCAGTCATGGACGATGCATTGATTGGGACGGGTCCTTGCCGAGCGAACTGTGGTCTGTATAGCGCCTTGATTCGTTTATTCGGACAGTCGGCCTACAACAGATTGATGGGCTTTTCCTGGGTTGTTGCGGGAGTGATGTTCATTTTTGTTTCTGTTGTGGTTTGGCACGGAAAGGGCTCAGCGGAAAGGCGTAGGCAAAAAAAGGGACGCCGACGTCGATAGGGATGAGCGGATGAAATATCTCAGAAGATCCAAGTCATGCGTAAAAGCGCTTCCGCGCATTGCGAGCACCTCAGTCCCTAGCGAGCCTCGGATGGCGTCCATGTAGAGGTTCGAGCTGCGCCTGCAGGCCTTCCCATTGGACATCGTTGATCACCGCATCGTCGGCCGATGCCGAGCGCCGCACGCGACTGACCTGGGCGAAAGTGATCTAATAGGCGTAGAGCTGGGAGAGTGCATCTGAAGGCGCGAGAATTTCGTTGCTTGCAAAGGAGGCCGTCGCTATATGAAGTTGAACTGGTAAAGGTGCGTTGATTGCAATGCGCGCATGCCCGATTGCATCATTCTGGTGTTCGTATAATCCGCTGCTCTATTCGTGGAAGTTGCCAATCATCGGTGGAAGTGATGCATCCTGAGATTGAAGTGAAATTGACGGCTTCGGTAGCTGGCTGTGCTAGCTGTGACTTGATGGCGCAGCTGTCGCTCGAAGTGAATGAGCTGGATGCTGCGGATGTTCTGATCAGGAAAGTCATTGATTGTCGCGGGGCGGCAAGCCTGTCCGAGTCGACCCATCAGACTCTTGAGGTCGATGTGCGAGTTCGGGCAGGCGAGGGAGATAGGGCGTGTCTGAATCTCTCTTCCGCAACCCTTGAAAAGATGGCATCTATATCTGCTTCATTGAATTTTGATCCCGAGTTGACTGGAGGCGGAGGCGCAGATGGATTGGAATTGGGGGAGGACAGTGCTCCATCGACGCGCCCTGAGCTGGTTGTCGTTCTCGTTGGTGACTCTCCTGTGAGTGGTGAAGAAGTCATCCTTTCCAGAGTCGAGCGCCAGCAATACAGAACTGGCGACATCCAGGAGGGAGTTCATGAAGCGTTGCAGCGCGGCCTTGAGAAGGTGGGAGGAGAGGCGAAGGTGTGGGCGCTGGAGGTGGGAGTACGCCTATCGAGTCAGCGCGGGGTGTGGCCGGGTTTCAATCTTTCTTGTGACGTGATCAGACTGATGGCGTCTAGTGGAGTCTCATTGGATTTCGATCCGTATGTCTAGCTCGGTCCTGTTGGTGGCCAGCAGTTGGAAATCCGAATCGACCATCCCGTATGGCGCTATCCGAAGGCATGCTTGAGCTCGAAGCCCGCTCTGATCTCGTCGACATTCATGGGCTTCCCTGAGTGCTTCCTATGAACTACCCGGATGGGGAAAAGGTACTGCTTGGCGACACCGTTGATCTAGGTGGCGGAACGCGCGGGATCGTGGTTGCCGTGATCGATGATGAGTCCTATGCAGTTGGCTTTTCCGCGGAAGAGTGGCGGTACCTCGGACGAGGTGCGTTGTTGCGAGCGCCTGGATTCGGTCTACTGCATTGTCCAGATACAGAGCACGACTTCACTTTGATCGAGCGCGGTCGATCAGGAAGTCCTGCGTCGTAGAGCTGGGGGGCTTGATTCAATTGTATGGCTTGATAAGCAAC
This sequence comes from Stenotrophomonas sp. YJH_SMC_69, assembly GCF_059370495.1. Classification (NCBI taxonomy): domain Bacteria; kingdom Pseudomonadati; phylum Pseudomonadota; class Gammaproteobacteria; order Lysobacterales; family Lysobacteraceae; genus Stenotrophomonas; species Stenotrophomonas sp. YJH_SMC_69. Next base: position 176,219 of record NZ_JCAFTS010000006.1, read on the forward strand.
GTCCTTTTCAGGTGGGAAGTGCATGATCAAGTTGATCCCGTGCAAATGGTTGGTGCATGATCGTTTGCAGATGAGTGTCGATCATGTCCGGTGTCATGTGGGGGCTTATCGACGGCGTTGGTCTGCCTTATTGGTGATGATTCATGGATAGAAGTGCGTATCTGGAAATGATGGAATTCCCGACCAAGTGGTGGGAGTACGACTTGTTGCGAGCGGAGTTGATCGATCAGCTCATGGCTACATATCAGCCTGGGATGGAGAGCGCCTCAGAACATGATAGGAACAGTGTCTTCCATTGGTGGTTGAGAAAGTCGCCAAGTAAGGATCTGCTGATGAAGTTGGTTGAGCTTTCTTTCTTGGACCCTGATCAGGCAATGGCGGGTGATGTCAGAACGTACATCGCCCAAAGCGTCTTCTTTGATCGAGACGTGGCTCTGTTTATTCGTGGCGGCCGCTGATTTCCTGATTGATTAGTGATGTGGGTCAGAGCTGCAATGACCCACTGGATCAGCTGAAATTTGTAGGTACATCCGAGCCACGGCCAAGTATTGAGCGCATTTCCCCGTGGCTTATTGGAGGCTGAGTTGGTGGTTCGAAGTCCATTGGAGGCGACGGGACTTCATGACTCGTCTCTCGATTCAGTGCAGGTGTCGATCCTGGATAAATCCTGCCTGATACGGACTGTTGGCGTATGTGGTGACCTTGCGGAAGGAGCATTGGCTGACATTGGTTGCCATAACCTAGAATCGTACTTCCTGCTGTCCGACAGTCAGGAGCTGTCGGACAACGCTTGGCCCGGGAACATTCAGGATGGCCATTTTGATGGGTTGGGCTGCACTGGCGTACTTCGGCTTTATCTGGCCGGAGGCATGCTGGAGGCGGGGGGGCAGTCTACTCAGGTCGGAGCTCCCTGCGCTGTCTGGACATTCTCCACGACCCAGCGTGTCCGCGGCCTCTGGAACACGACTCGATGGAGTTGCTGCCGGGCGGCTGAGTTTCGCTGTCTTGACGGGGTTGAGCCATTCCGTAGGCAGCAAGCAGTTCTCAGCTCAGCTGTTGGTGCTGAGGGATACAGATGTCATCTGCTTGCCAGACGTGCCTGAGCGCATTCCCGTGTCTGTCTGCTTCGAGGGCGTCAAGTCGTGCGCGGTGAGGTTTGATGAAACCGCAATGGAGTGGAGCGAACGTCTTGGAAATGTTGCGAGCTGCATCGTCGACGAAAAGCGAGGAGTCTGCTGGTTATACCTGCGAAACGGGATAGTCATGATCGAGGCCCGCGCCGCAGTGATGATGTCCGATTAGATTGAGTCGAAGAAAACGCAAGAAAGTTCGGCTGCGATCATCAAGCCGAGCATAGGCTCGGCTCTACAGTGGATCCACGCCATGGGGCGATGCGCTTCGGTAGTGCCGGTCGCTGGCCGGCAGCCAGGCCTCAGCCCCCAGCCAACCCCAGATACCGCTCATGCAGCGCTTCCACCTGCGCCTGCAGCTCTTCCGGGTGACCATCGTTGACCACCACATCATCGGCCAGTGCCAACCGCTGCGCGCGGCTGGCCTGGGCGGCGATCATCTTGTCGGCCAGCGCGGCGTCGATGCCGTCGCGCTGCATCAGCCGGGCGTGCTGCACGGCTTCGGGCGCATCCACCAGCAATACCCGGTCCAACCACGGGTAGGCCTGCCGCCCACCGACCTCGGTCAGCAACGGAATGGCGGCAATCGCATAGGGGCTGGCGGCCTGCTCGCACTGCTGTTGCATCAGCAGGCGGATGGCCGGGTGGGTGATCGCTTCCAGCGCCGCCCGTTCGGCCGGGTCGGCGAACACGTGGGCCCGCAGGCGTGCCCGGTCCAAGCTACCGTCCGCCTGCAGCACGCCGGCGCCGAAGCGCTCGGCGATACGGTCCAGGGCCGGGCTGCCGGCGGCAACCACCGCGCGGGCGGCCAGATCGGCGTCGGCCACCACGATGCCCAGCGCGTCGAAGCGCCGGGTCACCTCGCTCTTGCCGGCGGCAATGCCGCCGGTCAGGCCAACCACATAGCGGCTCATGGGGATTCCCCTCAGCGCAGTCCGCTCAACACCAGGTACTGCTCCACCACGGGCGCGCCCCACATGAAGTACAGCCAGCCCGCGATCGCCAGGTAGGGGCCGAACGGGATCGGCGTGGCGCGGTCACGGCCCCGGGTGTACAGCCAGATCGAGCCGATGATGGCGCCCAGCACCGACGACAGCAGGATGATCGGCAGGATGCCCTTCAACCCGCACCAGGCGCCGAGCGCGGCCAGCAGCTTGAAATCGCCGTGGCCCATGCCCTCCTTACCGGTCAGCTGCTTGAACAGCCACCAGACCATCCACAGTGACAGATAGCCCACCGCCGCGCCGACCAATGCTGGCTTGGCCGGCATGTACAGGTTGTCGATGTTGCCTATCAGGCCCAGCCACATCAGTGGCAGGGTCAACTGGTCGGGCAGCAGCTGGGTGCGCAGGTCGATGCCGGACAAGGCGACCAGGAAGCAGGTCAGCACGATGGCGCCGAAGCCCTGCCAGCCGAAGCCGAACTGCCAGACGCAGGCCAGTACCAGCACCGAGGTCAGGGCCTCAACCAGCGGGTACTGCAACGAGATCGGCGCCTTGCAGTGGCGGCACTTGCCGCCCTGGATGATCCAGCTGAACAGCGGGATGTTCTCGTACCAGCTCAGCTTGTGCTTGCAGTGCGGGCAGTGCGAGGGCTCGACCACGATCCCCGGTGGCGGGGGTTCGTAGAAGTCCGGTTCTTCCAGGACCTCGCGCGCATCGCGCTTCCACTGCCACTCCAGCCGCTTCGGCAGGCGCAGGATGACGACGTTGAGGAAACTGCCCAGCAGCAGCCCCAGGGCGGCCGCGGCGGGGTAGCCGAGGCCGGGATGCTGGTCTAGAAATGCCATTGCTTATCCTACCGCTCCTGCGAGCTTGAAGATCGGCAGGTACATGCCGATCACGATGCTGCCGACAATTCCGCCAATGATGACCATGATGAAAGGTTCAAGCAGACTGCTCAATGCGTCCACGGCGTTGTTGACTTCCTGCTCATAGTACTCGGCGACCTTGAACAGCATGGCGTCCAGAGCACCGGCCTCCTCGCCGATGCCGGTCATCTGGATGACCATATGAGGAAATAGGTTCAGCTGCTTCATGGCCATGTTCACGGGATAGCCGACCGACACGTCGTCACGCATCCGCAGTACGGACTCTTCGTAGACCTTGTTGCCGGTCGCGCCGGCGACAATGCCCAACGCCTCCACCAAGGGCACGCCGGCCTTGAAGGTAACTGCAGTGGTACGTGCAAAGCGGGCAATTGAGCTGTTGTGCATGATCTGGCCGATCACTGGCACCCTCAGGATCAATCGGTCCATCGTGTGTTGCAGCTTCGGAGAGCGCTTGTAGGCTGCGATGAAGCCAACTATCGCCCCCACAAAAGTGAACAGGATCAGCCACCACCAAGACACCAAGAAGCGAGAAACGCCAACAATCAGCTGGGTGAAAGCGGGCAATTCGGCTCCGAAGCCTTTGAAGACATCTTCGAATTGAGGGACCACCCAGACAAGTAGGATGCCACTGACCAGGATGGCGACTGCCATGACCATGATCGGATAGAACAGCGCCTTCTTGATCTTGCCCTTGAGTGTTTCGATGTTCTCCTTGTAGTTGGCCACAGTGTCAAGCACGGTCTCCAATACGCCAGCGCCTTCGCCCGCACGGACCAGGTTGCGATACAGTTCGTCGAACTGCACTGGATGTCTGCTGATCGCCTCATATAGGGATGAGCCGCCCTCGATATCGGCGCGGATCGTTCCGATCATCCTCTTCATCCGAAGGTTCTTGTGCCCTTCGCCAATGATCTCGAGTGAAGAGACGATAGGCACACCTGACTTCATCATGGTTGCCATCTGGCGACTGAAGAAGGCAATGTCCTTCGGCGTGATCCTGCTGCCTGTGCTGCCGAAAATGGGCTTTGGCTTCGCCTTCACCGCTTTGGGCGTGATGCCCTGGCGTCTCAATTCTGCGCGCAACAGATTGGCGTTCTTTGCCATCTGCTCGCCTTTCATCTTCACACCCCGCTTGTCGGTCCCCTCCCATACAAACGGCTGCAGTTCCGTGGTGCTGCGCGCCACGGGTTCTTTCTTCATTGCACTGCCACTGACAGACATATCGGCTCCCCAAGACCCGCCATCCCCAGGCGGGTGTCTAGCTCAAGATGGTAGCCGGTTCAGGGCCGTCTGGGCAGCGGGAGAATGGCGGGCTGTGCGATTTCGTGCCGGTCGCTGACCAAAGGTGACGCACTGCGTCACATTGCCGCCTCCATCGCAGATTGGAGTAAGGGGGGTTCCCATCCGCGAAATTGCTGCCATCATTGGCGCGGGGAAATCCAGGGGGAGGCGTGCCGGGGTTGGCACGCAACCTGCGTTGAACCACCCGCAGGGGGCAGGGCCCGCTCAACCGGCCATGGGCCGGGTCGAACCTGTCCGCTGACATCAACCACCACCATCTTGGGGATGTACCAAATGAAGAACCAGAAGGGCTTCACCCTTATCGAACTGATGATCGTTGTTGCGATCATCGCCATTTTGGCTGCGATTGCGATCCCGGCCTATCAGGACTACGTCGTTCGTTCGCAGGCGGCTTCCGCCCTGGCTGAGATTACCCCCGGCAAGGTCGGCTTCGAACAGGCGACCAACGAAGGCAAGACTCCGTCGACCACCGCAACCGATGCGGGCTTCATCGGCGTTGCTGCCAGCACCTCCTACTGCAATGTGGCCGTGACTGCCACGACCATTGCCTGCACCACTAAGAACGGCAACGCTACCAAGTTCAACAGCAAGAACATTACGTGGACCCGCGACGCCAACAGCGGCCTGTGGTCCTGCTCCACCAGCCTCGACGCGAAGTATCGTCCGGGCCAGTGTGGTGCCGCCGCCGCTCCGGCGCCGTAATCGGTTGCAGCGCTGACTGAGACAACAAGGGCCCCGCACTGCGGGGCTCTTGCTTTGTAGGGGTAGCCGTTAGGGGGGATGGGGCCACTCGCTGCTGGGAATTGATGTCGTTGGCCGCGCAGATTCCGATCTCATCGACTCAAGGTGGCTTCCGAGTAGTGTCACAACAGGGGGGGGGGCAGTCGAATGATCGGTCCGGGGTTGAACTTCGACGTTGCCGCACAGTTCCAGAGCGCTATATCCGGGCTCCTTCCGGAGATAGGAGCATTCCTGCTATTGGCTGCGATCGTCAATCGCAACGATCTTGTGGGCGTCGTGCGCCGTTTACTGCCTGCCGGGTGCCATGTCAACGTCCTTTCTTTTCTGCTGGACGCGCTGCTGGTTGCGCCGCTTCTGGGGATGGGTATGGTGTTGATGCAACGTTCAGTCGCATGGGCATGGACCGGGGCACTGGACGCGATGTGGGCTGAATTTCCAAAGTGGCTGCTGCTCCTGGTGGTGCTCTTTGTTGGGGATGCAATCGGCTACTTCCGACACCGGCTCGAGCACTGCAAGTGGCTATGGCTGTTTCACGAGATGCACCACAGTGATCGCAGGATGACTTGGTTCTCTCTCTACCGTTTTCATCCCATCAATCGTTTGACAACGGTATTCATAGATATGGGAGCGCTTCTGCTCTTCGGGTTCCCGCTGTGGGTCATCTTTATGAACGCGCTCCTGCGTCATTACTATGGCTTGTTCATTCACGCGAACCTGCCATGGACCTATGGCGCCTTGGGTCGCTTATTCGTGTCGCCCGCGATGCATAGATGGCATCACGTGCGCAACGGGGAAGGGGTGGGTAGCAATTTCGCCACAGTGTTCTCGGTGTTTGACCAGTGGTTTGGTACTTGGTATGTGCCCTCTTCGTGCGGCGCACCTCTGGGTGTGACCGGTGGCGGTCACGATTCCTTCTTGCATCAGATCTTCAGTCCCTTCGCCCGCTTGTTTAGATTGAGGCGTCCCTCCGGTGTCGGGAGCGATGCTGTTCCTTAGGCAATCGGGGAGGTTGGGGCGAAGGCTCGTCATAGTGCGCTCTCTGGCTGCACCAGCAATGGACTATCCTCTCCAATGTGGGGCGTACCGGGAAGCATGATTCACGGGTGCACGGTACGAAATTCGATATCACCGGCGTTGACAGGCAAGAGACCAGTAGATGAACACCGTAACCACCGCCAACCTCGTCGGCATCACCGGCCTGGCCCGTCGCCTGGTCCAGGATGGTGCGCTGGACGAGGCTTCCGCCCGCGACGCCATGGCCAAGGCCGCTGCGGCCCGCCAGCCGCTGCCGACCTGGTTCGCGCAGAACAAGGTGGTCGGGGCGGCCCAGTTGGCGGCGGCCAACGCGGTCGAGTTCGGCATGCCGCTGTTCGACGTGTCCACGTTCGACGCCAGCCAGAACGCGATGAGCCTGGTCAGCGAGGAGCTGCTGCGCAAGCACAACGTGCTGCCGCTGTTCAAGCGCGGCGGCAAGCTGTTCGTGGGCACCAGCAACCCGACCCATTCGCTGGACGAGATCAAGTTCCACACCAACCTGGTGGTGGAGCCGATCCTGGTGGATGAAGACCAGATCCGCCGCACGCTCGAGCAGTGGCATGCCAGCCATGACACGCTGGGCGACGCGCTGAGCGGTGACGACGATGGCATTGGCAACCTGGATGTGTCCGGCGGTGACGAAGACATTTCCGGAGCCGGCGACTCCGGCATCGATGCCAAGGGTGATGACACCCCGGTGGTGAAGTTCGTCAACAAGGTGCTGGTGGACGCGATCCGCAAGGGCGCCTCGGACATCCACTTCGAGCCCTATGAAGACGACTATCGCGTGCGCCTGCGCATCGATGGCCTGCTGAAGATGGTGGCGCGCGCGCCGGTGAAGCTGAACCAGCGCATCGCCGCGCGCCTGAAGGTGATGGCGCAGCTGGACATCGCCGAGAAGCGCGTGCCGCAGGACGGACGCATCAAGCTCAACCTGTCCAAGACCAAGCAGATCGACTTCCGCGTGAGCACGCTGCCGACCCTGTTCGGCGAGAAGGTGGTGCTGCGTATCCTGGACGGCAGCGCGGCCAAGCTGGGCATCGACAAGCTGGGTTACGAGCCGGACCAGCAGAAGCTGTTCCTGGACGCCATCCACAAGCCGTACGGCATGGTGCTGGTGACCGGCCCGACCGGTTCGGGCAAGACGGTGTCGCTGTATACCGCGCTGGGCATCCTCAACGACGAGACGCGCAACATCTCCACCGCCGAAGACCCGGTGGAAATCCGTCTGCCCGGCGTCAACCAGGTGCAGCAGAACAACAAGCGCGGCATGACCTTCGCCGCGGCACTGCGCTCGTTCCTGCGACAGGATCCGGACATCATCATGGTCGGCGAAATCCGCGACCTGGAGACGGCCGAGATCGCGATCAAGGCGGCGCAGACCGGCCACATGGTGCTGTCCACGCTGCACACCAACGATGCACCGCAGACCATCGCGCGCCTGATGAACATGGGCATCGCGCCGTACAACATCACCAGCTCGGTGACGCTGGTGATCGCCCAGCGCCTGGCGCGCCGGTTGTGCAACAACTGCAAGCGCCCGGCCAACCTGCCAGAGCACGCGCTGCTGGCTGAAGGCTTTACCCAGGCGCAGCTGGATGCGGGTATCGAGCTGTACGAGGCGGTCGGCTGTGACGAGTGCACCGAGGGGTACAAGGGCCGCACCGGTATCTACCAGGTGATGCCGATGACCGACGAGATCGCCACGATCGTGCTGGCCGGTGGCAATGCGTTGCAGATTGCCGAGGCCGCACAGCAGATCGGGGTGAACGATCTGCGCCAGTCGGCGTTGAAGAAGGCGGCGGCGGGTGTCACCAGCCTGGCCGAGATCAACCGCGTTACCAAGGATTGAGGTAGAGCCGAGCCTATGCTCGGCTGATGGTTCGAAGAGCAGCCGAGCGTGGGCTCGGCTCTACAGTAGATCTGCGTCGTGCGTGGATGGGGTGGCCCGCGTCGGGCCCTCCTTACTCCATCCCCAGCTTTTTCAGCTTGTAGCGCAGCGCGCGGAAGGTGATGCCCAGCTGCGCGGCGGTGCGGGTCTTGTTCCAGCGGTTCTCTTCCAGCGCGCGCTGGATGGCGCTGCGCTCGAGCTGTTCGATGTACGAGGGCAGGGCGGCGCTGCCGGGCTGCAGGTCCACCACGGCCTCGGCGTGTGCTGCGCTGCCGGGCGTGCGCGGGGCATGCTGCGGCAGGCGCAGGTCGTCGGCGCCGATGCGGTCTTCTTCGGCCAGGGCCAGCGCGCGTTCCAGGATGTTCTCCAGTTCGCGCACGTTGCCAGGGAAGGCGTACTGGGCCAGTGCGTCCAGCGCCGACGGCGCCAGCAACGGCGTCGGGCGGCCATGGCTGCGGGCCAGCCGTGCCAGTACCGATGCGGCCAGTTCCGGCAGGTCCTGGCGACGCTCACGCAGCGGCGGCACCCTCAGTTCGATCACGTTGATGCGGTAGTAGAGGTCGTGGCGGAAGCGCCCGTCCTCGACCAGCTCGGCCAGGTCCTTGTGGGTGGCCGAGAGGATGCGCACGTCCACCGGCTCCTCGGTAGCCGCGCCCACCGCGCGCACCGACTTCTCCTGGATCGCGCGCAGTAGCTTCACCTGCATCTGCAGCGGCAGCTCGGCCACTTCGTCGAGGAACAGGGTGCCGCCATGCGCGGCCTGGAACAGCCCGGGCTTGTCGGCGTGGGCGCCGCTGAAGCTGCCTTTGCGGTGGCCGAAGAATTCGCTTTCCATCAGCTCGCCGGGAATGGCGCCACAGTTGACCGGCACGAACGGGCCGGCCGCGCGGGCGCCCTGGGCATGGATGGTGCGTGCGACCAGCTCCTTGCCCACGCCGGATTCGCCGAGGATGTAGACCGGCGCCTGGCTGCGCGCGACCTTGCCGATGGTGGTGCGCAGCACGTCCATGGCCGGCGAATCGCCCAGCAGGCGTGCGCCCTGTTCGGCGGCGGGGCCGGGTGCAGGGCGCTCAGTGTTGTTCAGTTCCAGCGCGTGCTTGACCAGGCCGCGCAGCACGGCGATATCCACCGGCTTGCTGACGAAGTCGAAGGCGCCGGCCTTCAGCGCTTCCACGGCCAGGTCCATGCTGCCGAAGGCGGTGATCATCGCCACTGGCGTGCGCGGGTAGTGCTGCGCGATCTCGCTGACCAGCTCGATGCCATTGCCGTCCGGCAGGCGCATGTCGGTGATGCACAGGTCGTACGGATTGCTGGCCAGCAGCTCGCGCGCTTCTGCAAGGTTGGCTGCCGTACTGATGCGCAGCCCCATGCGGCCGAGCGTCAGTACCAGCAGTTCGCGGATGTCGCGTTCGTCGTCGACGACGAGGGCGCTGCGGGTTTCGTTCATGGGCGTGAAAGATAAACGAGGGGGCCGGAAGCGACAAATGTTTGACGCACAGAATCGAGATCAGGTGGGTAACAGCGTATGCGGGCCGGGCAGCACCAGGCGGAAGCAGGAGCCTCCAGCGGGAACCGGGATGTAGTCCAGCCGCGCCTGGTTGGCCCGGCACAGCTCGCGGGCGATATACAGGCCCAGCCCGGTGCCATGCTCGGACGTGGTGAAGAACGGCCGGAACAACTGTGCGGCCACACTCTCGGGAATACCGGGGCCACGGTCCATCACGTCGATGACCGCACTGCGCTCGTGCTGCGCCACGCGCAGGCGCACCCGCGCCGGCTGCTGGCCGATGCGGCCATATTTGAGCGCGTTGTGCACCAGTACGGTCAGCACCTGGTAGAGGTGCTTGGTGTCGACCTGGGCCAGCACCGAGGTGTCGTTGATGATCGGCTCGATGCTGTCGGTCTCCAGCGTCTGGCCCTGCTTGTACTCCAGCACGAAGCGGCGCACGAAGGCGGCCAGGTCGACGTTCTCCGGCGTGGCGCGCTCGCGCCGGGCCAGGCCCAGCACGCTTTCGACGATGCCGTTGGTGCGCTGGCACTGCTGGCGGATGATCTGCAGCAGGCGGCGGTCGCTTTCGTTGAAGCCGGTGCCTTCTTCCAGCAGCTGCACCGCGTAGTTGATCGCGGCCAGTGGGTTGCGGATCTCGTGGGCGAGGCTGGCCGAGAAGCGGCCCATCGCCGACAGGGTGAGCGATTCGGCGCGGCGCGAGACCACGCTGGAGTCGTCCAGGAACACCAGGGCCAGGTCGCTGCCGGCCAGCAGGCGGGCAAAGCGCGGCTGCACTTCGGGCTGGTCGGGGTTGAGCTGCAGCGGTAGTTCGTCCTGCGCCCAGCCATTGCGCCAGCGCTGCAGGCGACGGGCGAGTTCCGGGGCGGCGCTGGCCAGGTCCAGGCGGCCGCTTTCGCCGCTGCCATCACTGTCACCGAGCAGCATCGAGGCGGCCTCGTTGGCCAGGGTGACGCGGTTGTCGGCGTCGACCACCAGCACGCCGGTACGCATGCGGCGGATGATCAGCTCGTTGATCTGGAACAGGTTGGCCACTTCATCGCCGCGCTGGTTGGCCAGCTGCTGGTTGCGGCGCGCGCGGCTGCCGACCTGGTAACTGATGAAGGCCAGTGCCAGGTAGCTGGTGGCGAACATGGCCAGTTCGGCCAGGGTACGGGTGGGGTCGCCGCCTTCCAGCAGCTTCCAGGTGTACTCCACGCCGGTGGCGAGGCTGGCGGCCAGGGCCAGGCCCAGCCCCAGGCTGAGCGGCAGCAGGGTGGCGGCGGCGGCGATGTTGAACAGCAGCGACATCGAGATGCCGGCGCTGGCACCGGGCAGGGCATGCGACAACAGGGTGGCGGCGACGATATCCACCAGCACGCCGCTGACCACGATCGGGCGCAGCCAGCGTTCGTTGCGGCCGATCACCAGGGCCAGCAGGGACAGCACCAGGTAGATGGCGGCGACGGTGTCGGCCAGCCGCGGGTGGTGGGCTTCGCCGACCATGGCCGACAGCGGGCTGTAGAGCAGGGCGGCGATGACCGAGGCGATCAGCACCCGGTACAGCGCGAAGAAATACAGCTCACGCCGCGGAATCGATTCGATGCGGTCGATCAATGAAGCACTGGGTGACACGCCGGAACTCCCCTTCTGGCTGCCTGGGTCTGGAATCTGCGGCAGGCCTGCCCGGCTTCCCCTGAGGCCGGGCGGGCACGTCGCTTCGATGTGGCCTGCGGTGGAAGCAGCAGGGCAAGCCCGACTCTACACACCTTGGTCGGCCAGTATAGGGCCCCAGGCAGGGCGCCGCCGGAGCCGCCCGGATCGCGCATTTGGCCCGGGATGGATACCGGTGGCCAGTGGGCCGCCGGGCGCAACTGCCTGAATGACCGCGGAAATCTGGCCGGGTCTGGCGTTTTGTACAGACTTCTTTGCGCCCCGGCGCCGGCTCGGCCACAATAGTGGGCCCGCCGCGGTCCATGCCGGCGCCCCGCCGGGGCCCTGAGGAATTGCGTGCGGTCGTTCCTATTCCCACGGTGACGCATGAATTTCCACGAATACCAGTCAAAACAACTGCTTGCCGAGTACGGCATCCCGGTCCCGGCCGGCAAGGTCGCTGCGACCCCGGACGAAGCGGTTGCCGCTGCCAACTCCCTGGGCCAGGGCCCCTGGATGGTCAAGGCGCAGATCCACGCTGGCGGCCGCGGCAAGGCTGGCGGCGTCAAGTTCTGCAAGACCACCGACGACGTGAAGGCCGCTGCGGCCAAGATGCTCGGCACCAAGATGGCCACCTACCAGACCGCAGGCGTTGAACTGCCGGTCAACCTGGTGCTGGTGACCACCGCCGGCGAGATCGTCAAGGAACTGTACCTGTCGGTGCTGGTCGACCGTGGCACCAAGACCATCACCTACATCGCCTCTTCGGAAGGCGGCGTGGAAATCGAGCAGGTCGCTGCTGAAACCCCGGAGCTGATCCACTCGCTGAACGTCGACTTCGTCGAAGGCGTGCAGGGTTACCACGGCCGTGATTTCGGCTTCAAGCTGGGCCTGACCGCCAAGCAGGCCGGCCAGTTCGCCAGCATCATGGTGAACCTGTACCGCCTGTTCAACGAAAAGGACCTGGCCCTGGTTGAAATCAACCCGCTGGCCATCCTGGACGACGGCAACCTGTACGCGCTGGACGGCAAGTTCGACAGCGACGACAACGCCGCGTTCCGCCAGAAGGCCCTGGTCGCCATGCGCGACAAGACTCAGGAAGATCCGACCGAAGTGATCGCTTCGGAGCTGGACATCAACTACGTCACCATGGACGGCAACATCGGCTGCATGGTGAACGGCGCCGGCCTGGCCATGGCCACCATGGACGTCATCAAGCTCAACGGCGGCGAGCCGGCGAACTTCCTGGACGTGGGCGGCGGTGCCAACAAGCAGCGCGTCATCGAGGCGTTCAAGCTGATCCTGTCCTCGGACAAGGTTGAAGGCATCTTCGTCAACATCTTCGGCGGCATCGTCCGCTGCGACATGATTGCCGAAGGCATCATCGCCGCCGTGAAGGAAGTGGGCGTCAAGGTTCCGGTCGTGGTGCGCCTGGAAGGCACCAACGTGGAAGAAGGCAAGCAGCTGCTGCGCGACAGCGGCATGGCCATCATCCCGGCTGACAACATCAACGATGGCGCCAAGAAGATCGTTGAAGCTGTCAAGAACGCTGCCTGATTCGACACCAAGGAATTCCCATGTCTGTTTTGATTAACAAGAACACCAAGGTGATCGTGCAGGGCTTCACCGGCCAGCAGGGCACCTTCCACGCCACTCAGATGATCGAGTACGGCACCCAGGTTGTTGGCGGCGTGACCCCGGGCAAGGGTGGCACCACCCACATCGACCTGCCGGTCTTCAACACCGTTGCCGACGCCGTGCAGAGCACCGGCGCCAACGCTTCGGTCATCTACGTGCCGCCGCCGTACGCGGCCGACGCGATCCTGGAAGCCGCTGCTGCCGGCATCAAGGTCATCGTCTGCATCACCGAAGGCATCCCGGTGCTGGACATGCTGCGCGTCAAGAACGTGCTGACCCGTTCGCATCCGGACACCGTGCTGATCGGGCCGAACTGCCCGGGCGTCATCACCCCGGGTGAGTGCAAGATCGGCATCATGCCGGGCCACATCCACCAGCCGGGCAAGATCGGTATCGTGTCGCGTTCGGGCACCCTGACCTATGAAGCGGTCAAGCAGACCACCGAAGTCGGCCTGGGCCAGTCCACCTGCATCGGCATCGGTGGTGACCCGATCAACGGCCTGAACTTCGTCGACTGCCTGAAGCTGTTCAACGAAGACCCGCAGACCGAAGGCATCATCATGGTTGGCGAGATCGGCGGTGACGCTGAAGAAGCCGGCGCCGAGTACATCAAGAACCACGTGAAGAAGCCGGTCGTCGGTTTCATCGCCGGTGCGTCGGCTCCGGCCGGCAAGCGCATGGGCCACGCGGGCGCGATCGCCTCGGGCGGCAAGGGCACTGCCGAAGGCAAGTTCGCCGCCATGGAAGCTGCCGGTGTTGTCACCGTCCGCTCGCCGGGCGATCTGGGCGCTGCCATCGCCAAGCTGGTGAAATAAGATCGACTGCCTCCGGCAGACGATGCTGTAGAGCCGGCCGCTGGCCGGCCGCTTGAACACAGAAAGGCCGCCTCCGGGCGGCCTTTCTGCGTCTGGTGTGGGGCCAGATCCCTTTTGCTGCGCAAAACGGATCTGACCCCGGCGTTACAATGGCGGCATTGCAACCACAGGCTGGAATCCCATGGCTTCGATCCGCATCGCGATGGCGCAGTTCGACTTCCCGGTCGGCGATGTCGCCGGCAACACCGAGCGCATCATCGAGATGATCGGCCAGGCGCGCGACGAGTACGGCGCCGAGCTGGTGATGTTCCCCGAGCTGGCGGTGAGCGGCTACCCGCCGGAAGACCTGCTGCTGCGCCCGGGCTTCCTGTACGAGTGCGAGCAGGCGATGGCCCGCATCGCTGCCGCCTGCCGCGGCATCACCGCCGTGGTCGGCTGGCCGCAGGCGGCTGGCGCGGTGGTCTACAACGCCGCCAGCGTGCTGCGTGACGGCCTGGTCGAGCAGACCTACCGCAAGCGTGAGCTGCCCAACTACGCCGTGTTCGACGAGCGCCGCTACTTCGATGTCGATCCGGATGGCGGCAGCTGCGTGTTCGAGGTCAACGGTATTCCGGTTGGCCTGCTGATCTGCGAGGACCTGTGGTTTGCCGAGCCGCTGGCCGACACCATGCGCGCCGGTGCGCAGCTGGTGGTGGTGCCGAATGCTTCGCCGTACGAGCGTGGCAAGCATGCCCAGCGCGACGCCGTGCTGGCTGCACGTACCCGCGAGAGCGGGGCGGCGATCGCCTATCTCAACGTGGTTGGCGGCCAGGACGCGCTGGTGTTCGATGGCGCCTCGGTGGTGGCCGACGGTGATGGCACGGTGCACCCGGCCGCTGCTGCCTTCGTCGACCAGTGGCTGGTGGTGGAGTACGACGGCGCCAGCCGCCGCTTCATGCCGCACGTGTGGATGGACGACGGCGACGAGAGCATGGACGCGCTGGCCTGGCGCGCGGTGACCCGTGGCATCCAGGACTACTGCCGCAAGAACGGCTTCAAGAAAGTGTGGCTGGGCCTGTCCGGCGGCATCGACTCGGCGATCGTGCTGGCCATGGCGGTCGACGCGATGGGCGCGGAGAACGTAACCGCCGTGCGCCTGCCGTCGCGCTACACCGCGGGCCTGTCCAACGACCTGGCGGCCGAGCAGTGCCAGGCGCTGGGCGTGAAGCTGGAGACGGTGTCGATCGAGCCGGCGTTCAAGGGCCTGATGGAAGCGTTGGCGCCGATGTTCGAGGGCACCGCGCCGGACGTGACCGAAGAGAACCTGCAGTCGCGCAGCCGCGGGGTGATCCTGATGGCGCTGGCCAACAAGTTCGGCGGCTTGCTGCTGACCACCGGCAACAAGAGCGAGTACGCGGTCGGCTACGCCACCATCTACGGCGACATGTGCGGTGGCTATGCGCCGCTGAAGGACCTGTACAAGACCGAAGTGTTCGGCCTGTCCAAGTGGCGCAATACCGTGGGCGGCGCACCGGTGATCCCGCCGGCGGTGATCAGCCGCCCGCCGTCGGCCGAGCTGCGCGAGAACCAGCTGGACCAGGATTCGTTGCCGGCCTATGACGTGCTGGACGGCATCCTGTACCGCTACATCGACCAGGAGCAGTCGCGCACGGAGATCGTGGCGGCCGGCTATGACGCGGCCGTGGTCGACCGCGTGCTGCGGCTGGTGCGCATCAGCGAGTGGAAGCGGCACCAGGCCGCGCCGGGGCCGAAGGTCTCGCGCCGCGCCTTTGGCCGCGAGCGTCGTTACCCGATCAGCAACGGCTACAAGGGCTGAGGCAGCGGTTGGCAGGTAGTGCCGGCCGCTGGCCGGCAACGCCCTATAGCGCGTATCCACGCATGGCGTGGATCTACTGCATTCGGTAGTGCCGGCCGCTGGCCGGCAACTTCCTGGATCGCGTATCCGGCATGGCGTGGATCTACCGGGCTTCGTCGAGCCGTTGTTCGAGGCCTGCGATCTCCGCAGCGTCGTTGAAGTGGTCGCCCTCCAGTCGTGCACGCACGAACGCCAGGGCATCCGCCGCCGCCGCATCCAGCGTGCCGCGATGATCGACCGGGTAGCGCCGGAACGCGACCGGCTCACCTCGCAAGGCCAGGCTTGCGGCGTACAGCAGGGTGGTCAGATAGGGCACGTCGCGGTCCTCGCTGCCATGGGCCAGCATCAGCGGCTGGCTGAAGCCGCGGCGCGGTACACCCAGATAGTCGTACAGCACCGCCCAGATGCCCGGCACGCTGGTCAGTGGTGCAGTAAACATGCTGCCGGTATCGGCGCCGTCCAGCGTGGCGGTCAGTTCGCTCAGGCACTGCTCGCGGGCCACTGCCACACGGGCACGGCCTGCGTCGCTGAGGACGCGGTCGATCTGAGGCGCGGCCTGCAGCAGGCCGTCGAGCAGATACGCGTGATATGCGTTGGGTGCGCCAGGATTGGCGGTGCGGTTGCCGGGATTCATCACCAGCGCGGTCAGTTCGACTGCGGTGGGCGTTCCGGCGGTGAAACTGCCGCGGTACTGCAGGGATGGGCCGCCATGGGAGGCGGCCAGATGGCCTGCTGTCAATGCGGCCGCGCCCCCCTGCGAATATCCGACCGAGACCCAGCGCGGCGACAATGTTGCCGTCCCCAGGTACTGGCGGCTGGCCTTGACCATGTCGATGGCGTTGCGCGCCGCGGTACGCACGTGCAGGTAGGCATGATTGCCTGGGCTGCCCAGGCCCTGGTAGTCGGCGGCGGCGACGGCATAGCCCTGGGCCAGGAACACGTCCAGGAAGCGTCCGTCGCGTTCGGCATGGGTGGGGCCGGAGACCGAGGGCGCACAGCGATCCGCAATGCCCTGAGTGCCATGTGCCCAGGACACCACCGGCCACCCGCCCGCAGGCGCCGCGCCGGCGGGCAGGTACAGCAGGCCGGTGCCTTCGGCCAGCTGGCCGCGGTGGTCCGGGGTGCGGTAGTGCAGCTTGTAGGCCTGCGCGGCCCTGGACGGCACCCATGACGCGCGATAGGGGGCAGCAGACAGCAGATCGCCCGGCGCGGCCGGTGCAGCGGCCAGGGGGCGCGGGGATAGCGCCAGCAGGGCGGTGGCGATGAGGCAGGACAGGGGACGGAAACTGCAGCGCAGTGGGGCCATGGGACGCTCCGTGATGGCCGGTGTGGCCGTTGCGCCGCAGTGTGGAGCGCCTCACCCAGGCGGGCTGCGACCGGCGTCGCATCCGCGCTGGATTCGTAGCATTCCTAGGTTCGGGCCTAGGTGGCGGCCCCGGCGCGGGGAGGCGGATGAGGAAAGCAGTCGAGCGTGGCTCAACTCCACAAAGAAGAAGGGCCCCTTTCGGGGCCCTCTCTTATTTCTTTTCCAGTCGCGCGTTGCGCTGGCCGGTGCTGGCGGACTTCTCGCCGGCGAACGGGTTCAGCTTGCGGATCATCCACGGGTACTTCGGCCACTTGCCTTCCAGCCACGGGTGATCCGGCTGGTTCAGCTGCAGGACGCGACGGGCGTCGTCGGCCAGGGTCTTGTTGCCCAGGTGGGTGTAGGAATCGGCCAGCACGGCCACGGCGTCGTACTGGAAGGCGCTCTGCGGGTAGGTTTCCAGCAGGTAGTTGGCGCGGCCCACGGCCGAGACCCAGGCGCCGCGGCGCATGTAGTACAGGGCGTTGTCCAGCTCGTGCTGGGCGAACACGTCACGCAGCTCCAGCATGCGCTGGCGCGCATCGGCGGCGTAGCGGCTGTTCGGGTAACGATCAACCACGATGTTGAAGTCCGAGTACGCCTGGTGCGGCGTGGACAGGTCGCGGCGGCTGGCATCCAGCGACCATACGCGGCGCAGGAAAACCGTACTGCGGTTGGAGTTGGCCAGGCCACGCAGGTAGTACAGGTACGCAATGTTGCGGTGGGTCGGGTAGGTGCGGATGAAGCGGTCGATGCTGGACACCGCGTCATCGTGCTTGCCGGCCTTGTACTGGGCGTAGGCGGTTTCGATCATCGCCTGCTCGGTGTACGGGCCGTACGGATACTGGGCCACCAGGCGGCGGAAGCTGGCTTCGGCGCCGCTCCAGTTGCCGCCCTGCATCAGCTTGTGGCTTTTCTCGTACAGCTGTTCGACCGGCACGCCTTCGTCGGGGCGATCACCCTTCTTGGCGCCGCGGTGGCAGCCGGTTGCGGCGATGACCAGCACCAGCAGCAGGGCGGTGAGGCGGACGGGCGCGGAGAGCATGGCGGAGCGTCGGATCATGGGGTCGAGGCGGGACGCGGCTGGAATACGAAGGGTCGATGATAGCCTAGTGTCCTGTCCAGCGACTGAAACCGGCCGCCGGGACCCCAAAATTTCAAAGAATGCCCCCTGCCATGTCTGAACAACCCTCTGAATCGGCCCGCCAGGCCATCGTCCCCGACACCGCTGCCGGCCGTCGTTTCGATGCCGTCGTGGCCGAACTGTTCCCCGAATATTCGCGTTCGCGCCTGACCGAGTGGATCAAGTCCGGTGACGTCCTGCTGGACGGCGCCCAGGTGCGCCCGCGCGATCCGCTGCGCGGCGGCGAGGTGGTGACCCTCCATGTGGTGCTGGAAACCCAGACCGACGCCCAGCCGGAGGACATCCCGCTGGACGTGCTGTTCGAGGACGAGCATGTGCTGGTGATCAACAAGCCGGTCGGCCTGGTGGTCCACCCCGGCGCCGGCAACCACAGCGGCACCCTGGTCAACGCGCTGCTGTTCCGCGACCCCTCGGTGGCGGTGCTGCCGCGCGCGGGCATCGTGCACCGCCTGGACAAGGACACCAGCGGCGTGATGGTGGTGGCCAAGACCCTGGAAGCGCAGACTGCATTGGTCGAGCAACTGGCGGCCCGTGACGTGCACCGCCAGTACCTGGCCATCGTGATGGGCGCGCTGGTGGCAGGCGGTACCGCCGATGCCCCGATCGACCGCCACCCGCGCGACCGGCTGAAGATGGCGGTGCGCGAAGACGGCAAGGAAGCGGTGACCCACTACCGCCTGCGCGAGCGCTTCCGTGCGCACACCGCGCTGGAGTGCCGCCTGGAAACCGGCCGTACCCACCAGATCCGCGTGCACATGGCACACGTGCGCCATCCGATCATCGGCGACCCGCTGTACGGCGGTGCGCTGAAGCTGCCCAAGGGTGCCAGCGACGAGCTGGTGGCCGCGCTGCGCGGCTTCAAGCGCCAGGCCTTGCACGCCGAGACCCTGGAGTTCATGCATCCGATCACTGGTGAGCCGGTGCGCAATACCGCGCCGGTGCCGGAGGACATGCTGCACCTGATGAAGGTGCTGCGCGAAGACAGCGAAGCCTTCGCCGCCCGCGAGCGGGATCGCTGGTGATGGCCGCCGCGCTGCCGTTGCTGCAGGCGGACTGGCCGGCGCCGGCAGGCGTCCATGCGCTGACCACGCGTCGGCATGGCGCGGGCATCTCGCCGGCGCCGTTCGCGCAGTTCAACCTCGGCAACCGGCACGCGGCCGATGGTGATACCCCGGCCAACGTGGAGCACAACCGCAAGCTGCTGCAGGAGGGGCTGGCACTGCCCTCGGCACCGCACTGGCTGCGCCAGGTGCACAGCAGCACCGTGCTGCGCTTCACCGCGCCACCGGTGCCCGGCACCAGCGAACCGGTGGCCGACGCCGCGGTGACTTCGGTGCCGGGCGTGGTGCTGGCGATCCTGACCGCCGACTGCCTGCCGGTGGTGTTTGCCGCGGCCGATGGCAGCGAGGTGGGTGCGGCCCATGCCGGCTGGCGTGGGCTGGCTGACGGCATGCTGGAGGCCACGGTGGCCGCCCTGCAGACGCCGCCGGCGCAGCTGCGGGCCTGGCTGGGCCCGGCCGCCGGGCCGTCCGACTATGAGATCGGCGAGGAGGTCTATCACGCCTTCGTCGGCCATGATCCGGCCGCCGAAGCGGCGTTCGTGGCGACCCGGCCGGGCCACTGGAAGGTGGACCTGTTCGCGCTGGCGCGGCAGCGGTTGCAGGCGGCGGGGATGGACCCGGCGCAGGTGTATGGCGGCACGGTGTCGACCATGGCCGATCCTGACCTGTATTCGCACCGGCGCGACCGTCGTACCGGGCGCATGGCGACCCTGGCCTGGATCGCGCCCTGACCCCGCCGCTGTTTGCGCGGGTGCTGGGGCCGGCCTTCGCCACTCTGGCAGCGCCGGTGCAGGCGCTGCATGCCGCGCCGTTGCCCTGCCGTTACGTGGGGCAGGCGCGCATCGTGAGGGGGCGGCACTGGCTGGTGCCGCTGCTGGCCACGTTGGCGCGGTTGCCGAAGGACGGCGACGCGCTGCCCACCGAAGTGGCGTTCAGTGCACGCGGGCAGGGCGAGCAGTGGGCGCGGCGGTTTGGCCGCTGGCCGATGGTGTCGCGGCTGTGGGCGCACGAAGGGCTTCTGCGCGAGCAACTGGGCGCGGTTCGCTTCGAGTTCGCACTGCAGGCCCGCGAGGGTGGTATCGACTGGTCGGTGCGGCGGGTCTGGGCGTTCGGGCTGCTGCCGCTGCCGACGCGTTGGTTCGGCGGTGTGCGCTGCCGTGAAGCCTGGCGCGGCGAGCGTTACACTTTCCTGGTCGATGTGACGCTGCCCTGGGCCGGAGCCCTGATCCGCTATGAAGGCTGGCTCGAACCACAGTGACGGCGCCGCCGGGACTGGCAGCGCGGTGATCGTGTTCGACGGCGTGTGCGCCCTGTGCAACCGCTGGGTGCGCTTCCTGCTGCGTTTCGACCGCAAGGGGCGTTACCGTTTTGCGGCGATGCAGGGGCAGCAGGGCAGCGCGATGTTGCGCGCGCACGGGCTGGACCCGCAGGACCCGATGTCGTTCCTGCTGCTGGATGCGCAGGGCACCTGGACCGATACCGATGCCATCCTGCGTGTACTGGCCGGGCTGGGCGGTGGATGGCGCCTGAGCGGCGTACTGAAGGTGCTGCCGCGCGGACTGCGCGACGCGGCGTACCGCGCGCTGGCCCGCAACCGCTACCGCTGGTTCGGGCGGCATGATGCCTGTCATCTGCCCGCACCGGAGCAGGCAGCGCGATTCCTGGATTGAAGAAAAAGGGGACGGAGGGGATTAAGTCGTTTGTGCACAAACGACTTAATCCCCTCCGTCCCCTTTTTCCTCAGCCTTCCAGTGCGTCCAGGTAGCTGCGCCGCCAGTGGTTGATGTCGTAGGTGCGCAGGTGCTCCATCATGGCGTGCCAGCGCTCCTTGCGCTTGCGCAGCGACATCGTCGCCGCGGTGGCGATGGCGTCGGCAACGCCATCCAGGTCGTGCGGGTTCACCAGCAGTGCCTGCTTGAGTTCGTCGGCGGCGCCGGCCAGCAGCGACAGCACCAGCACGCCCGGGTCCTCCGGGTCCTGCGAGGCCACGTATTCCTTGGCCACCAGGTTCATGCCATCACGCAGCGGCGTGACCAGCCCCACCGCCGCTGCACGGTAGAAACCGGTGAGGGTGGCATGGGTGAAGTTCTGGTTGACGTAGCGCAGCGGCGTCCAGTCCGGCTCGGCGTGGCCACCGTTGATGTGGCCGGCGATCTGCTCCAGCTGGCTGCGCAGCTGCCGGTACTCGGTGACATCACCGCGCGAGACGGGGGCGATCTGCAGGTAGGTCAGCGACCCGCGCTGGTCGGGATGGCGCTCAAGATACCGTTCAAAGCCGAGGAAGCGCTCGGGCAGGCCCTTGGAATAATCCAGGCGATCAACGCCGATCGCCAGTTGGCGATCACGCAGGCTCGCGCGCAGGTTCTTTACGGCGGCCTTGGTGGCGGCGGTACCGGCCTGGCGCGCGATCAGCTCGGTGTCGATGCCGATCGGGAACGCCGCCGCGCGGAAACGACGCCCGCCGGGTGCTTCCAGCTCGCCGTTGGCGAGTACCCGACCGCCGCCGAACAGGCGCAGGTAGGTCTGGAAGCGATCGGCATCGCGCTGGGTCTGGAAGCCCACCAGGTCATACGCGTAGAGCGCGGAGAACAACCGCAGGTGGTCGGGCATCGCCTGCAGCAGGTCGGCCGAGGGCATCGGGATGTGCAGGAAGAAGCCGATGCGGCAGCCGATGCCACGCTCGCGCAGCAGTGCGCCAAGCGGGATCAGGTGATAGTCGTGGATCCAGACGATGTCATCCTCGCGCAGCAAGGGCGCGAGCTTGTCGGCGAACAGTGCGTTGACCTTGTGGTAGGTCTCGCGGGTGGCACGGTCGTAGTCGACCAGATCCAGGCGGAAGTGCAGCAGCGGCCACAGCGTGCGGTTGGCAAAGCCGTTGTAGTAGCCGTCCACCTCGCGCTTGCTCAGGTCCATGGTGACGTAGTCGATGTCACCGTCTTTCTGCCGGTGCAGCGTGCCGCTGCCGTCCTTTACCGTCTTGCCGCTCCAGCCGAACCACAGGCCGCCGCGTTCCTTCAGGGCGGCCAGCAGGCCGACCGCCAGGCCGCCGGCGCGGTTCTCGCCGGGTACGGCCACACGATTTGAAACCACCACCAGACGACTCACGATGCCTCCTGCCAGGACCGCGACAGGCGCATCGCGGCAGTGATCAGGCCGACGTGCGAATAGGTCTGCGGGAAATTGCCCCAGGCCTCGCCGCTGTCGAAGGCCAGATCCTCCGACAGCAGGCCCAGGTGGTTGCGCTGCTTCAGCAGCAGCTCGAACATCTCGCGCGCCTCGTCCATGCGCCCGATCGCTGCCAGCGCATCGATGTACCAGAACGTGCAGATGGTGAAGCTGGTTTCCGGCTCACCGAAGTCATCCGGCGCGACATAGCGGTACAGCGAATTGCCATGCTTGAGGTCGCGGCCGATCGCATCGACGGTGGCGATGAAGCGGGCGTCCATCGCATCGATGAAGCCGATGTCGGCCAGCAGCAGGAGCGAGGCGTCCAGGCGATGGCCGCCGAAGGTATCGGTGAAGTGGCCCAGTTCCTCATTCCAGGACTCGGCCATGATGCGCGCATGGATGGTGTCGGCGCGCTCGCGCCAGTAGTGTGCACGGTCATCGCGCTTCAGGCGCACGGCGATCTTGCACAGGCGGTCGCAGGCGGCCCAGCACATCGCGCTGGTGTAGGTGTGTACCTCGGTGCGGCCACGGAACTCCCACAGGCCCGCATCGGGCACGTCATGCAGGGCGAAGGCCTGTTCGCCCAGCGGTTCGAGGCGGGCGAATGTGTGCGCGTCGCCGGGATCCTGCAGGCGGCGGTCGAAGAACAGCTGCGTGGAGGCCAGCACCACGCTGCCGTAGACATCGTGCTGGCGCTGCACCCAGGCCAGGTTGCCGCGGCGTACCGGGCCCATGCCGCGATAACCGGACAGGCTGGGCACTTCGTCTTCGTCCAGCTTGGCTTCAAAGCCGATGCCATACAGCGGCTGCAGCGTGCCGTCGGTGGTGGCCAGGTTGAAGATGTAGCCGAGGAACTGTTCCATCGTGCGCGTTGCGCCGAGACGGTTCAGCGCCCGCACCACGAAAGCTGCGTCACGCAGCCAGCAGTAGCGGTAGTCCCAGTTGCGCACGCTGCCGGGTGCTTCTGGAATGGAAGTGGTCATCGCCGCGATGATCGCGCCGCTGTCCTCGTACTGGCACAGCTTCAACGTGATCGCACTGCGGATGACCGCGTCCTGCCACTCCAGTGGAATGGACAGGTAGCGCACCCATTCGCGCCAGTAGTCGCGGGTGCGCTGGAAGGCTTCCTGCACGTAGCCGCTGATCGACCGGTTGAGCGACTCATCCACGCCCAGGATCAGGTGGATGGGATGGTTGAGCACGAACGGCAGGCCATCGCGCACGAAGCGCACCGGCACATCGGTGGTCAGCCGCAGCACGTGCTCCGGCAGGATCCAGCGCACATGGTTGCTGCCCCAGGTCGACTCTGGCACGCGTGCGCCCCAGTCGGCCAGCGGGCGCGCACGCACGGTGATGCGCGGGCTGCCAGCCAGCGGACGCACCTGGCGGATCAGGCTGACCGGCCGGTAGAAGCGGTCGTTCTGCCGCCAGCGGGGGGCGAAATCCAGGATTTCCAGTTCGCCGCCGTGCGCGTCGCGGAGCACCGTGCGCAGGATCGCCGTGTTGGTGAGGTATTCCTGCTCGCTGCTGGCGAAGTCTTCCAGCTCGATGGCGAAGTCGCCACCGGTCTGCTGGTTGGGGCCGAGCAGCGCACAGAAGGTAGGGTCGCCGTCGAAGGTGGGCAGGCAGCTCCAGACAACACGGGCACGTTTGTCGACCAGGGCGCCGAAGCTGCCGTTGCCGACCACGCCCAGATCAAGATCGGGTTGGGTCATCACGCGGTACATCTCGGTTGCGGCCGTGGGGGTTGGCCGGGTCAATAGGCATTCTCACGCAGCCAGGCGTGCACGCTGCGTATGTCGGGCAGCGCGAACACCGCCGCGCTGGGTTCACGTTCACCCACCAGCACGCTCCAGCCATGCTGGCTGTTGGCGGCATCGAAGCCGAATTCATCGGTGAGGTCGTCACCGAGAAACACCGGCAGGCGGCCGCGGAAGGGCAGGTACTGCATCATCCGGCGCACGGCACGGCCCTTGTCGGTGCCGACGGGCACGAACTCGACCACATGGTCGCCGGGTTGCAGGCGGTAACTGGCGCGGCCCCGCACGTGGCGATCGGCGAAGGCGCGCACATCACTTGCCGCGTGCGGCGCACCGCGCCAATGCAGGGCCAGGCCGACGCCCTTGTCTTCCACCAGCACGCCGGGATGGCCGTGGGCAAAGCGCATCGCCTGCTGGTGCAGCGCGTGCAGCCACTCGGCGGTGTCGTCGTCGTGTTCGTCGCGCAGCACACGACCATCCTCGCCGCGCAGTTCGTGCCCATGCAGGCCGGCGGCAGGCAGCTGGAGGGGAGCGAACAGCTGGTCCAGCTGTTCAAGCGGTCGGCCACTGACCAGTGCCACGGCGCCTTCCAGGCGGTCACTGATGCGGCCGATGGCTTCGCGCACATCCGGCAGGAGCTGCACGGCATCCGGTCGTGCAGCGAATTCGATGAGGGTGCCATCGACATCGAGGAACAACGCACAGGCGTCGTCCAGCAATGGCGGTGGCGGACGCAGGGGGAGCGGTTCAGCCATGACGACCAGCCTGCCAGCCTGGGCGTGTACGTGGGGTCGAGGGCAGGCTGCGGATCAGCTTCGGTGGGTGCCGACCGTTGGTCGGCACGGCAGGTCAGCCTGCATCCAGCCCAAACAGCGCGGACCAACGGTCCGCACCCACCCAATGCGATCAGAACGTATAGCGGACGCGGCCGTAGTAGTACGCGCCGTTGCTGCCGATCGGCGACAGCACGTCGTACGGCAGGTTGCCGAAGTAGTGGATATCGCTGTTGGATCGATCCGGGTAGTTGTCGGTCAGGTTCTGGCCACCGATCGCCACGCTCCATTGCGGGGTAATGCGGTACTCGACTTCGGCATCCAGCTGCCATTCGGCCTGGTAGGTCTGGCGCGGGATGTAGCCATCACCGAAGTTGAACACCCGGGTGGCGCTGCCGTAACGGTTCACGCGGGTGCTCAGCGACCAGTGGTCGTTGCTCCAGGCGGCCGAGAAGCTGCCACGCGTGCGCGGGGTGGCATCGGTCAGGGTGTTGGTCTCCTCGATGCCGAACAGTACGTAGTCCGGGTTCAGCGCGCGCAGCTGCGCCGGCGTGGCCAGCACATTCTTCAGCGTGGTCTTGGTGTAGGCGTAGGTGCCGGTCAGCAGCAGCTGGCCATCGCCCAGCGACTGCCGCCAGTTGCTTACCAGCTCGGCGCCACGGGTGCGGGTATCGGCGGCATTGACGAAGAAGCTGGCGCTCTGCAGGCCACTGACGCCGTAGCTGGCGGCCACGTAATCGGTCAGTGCATCGCCGGTGATGCTCTCCGACAGCGCGATGCGGTCGTCGATATCGATCTGGAAGAAGTCCAGCGACAGGTCGAAATGCTCGCCGATGCGGCTGGTGAAGCCCAGCGAGGTGTTGATCGACTTCTCCGGCTTCAGGTTCTGCGCACCCAGGCCACGCGCGATCGGATTGTTGACCGACAGCAGCCGGCCCTGCACCAGCTGGCCGCCGGCGTTGTAGCCGGTGGAGGTGGATTCGTAGCCGATCTGCGCCAGCGACGGAGCGCGGAAATTGTTGGAGATGGCACCGCGCAGTGCGAACGCCGGGGTGAATTCGTAGCGCAGGCCGAGCTTGCCGGTCAGTTCGCCGCCAAAGTCGTCGTTGTGCTCGTAGCGCGCGGCCAGGTCGGTGGAGAACTTCTCGCCGAACTGGCTGGACAGGCTGGCATAGGCGCTGGCCACGTCGCGCGACAGGGTGGCGGCGTCCTGTGGGGTCAGGCCGCCACCGGCCTGCGAGCCGGTCGGGCGGTCGGTGTACGGGCCCGCCGCATAGCTGGCCGGGTCGCCGGGGCGGGTCTGGTAGCGCTCATGGCGCGCTTCCACGCCCAGGCCCAGCGTGTGGCTGATGCTGTCGCTCTGGGTGAACACGCGGCTCAGATCGAGGTTGCCCACGGCCTGCGCGTACTCGTAGTCGGCGGTCTTGAAGCGGGTCGGGCTGGTCGGGCCCAGCGATGCGTTGAGCGAATCACGCAGGCGGTAGGTGAAGTCGTTCTGGCCGTAATCCAGGCTGCTGTCGTAGCTCCACTCGCCCCACTGGCCGCGCACGCCGGCCACGGCCTGTACGTCGCGGTTCTCGCCTTCGGAGATCGGTCGGTAGCCGTTCGGATAGACCTGCTTCCAGTTGGCATCGCCATCGGGATAGCGGAAGTAGTTGGCGCCTTCGGTATCGCGCTGGTTGAAGGTGCCGAACGCGTAGAACGTCGAGGTCTGGCCCACCGGAATCTCGGTGTTCAGCCACAGGTTGATGTCCTTGCTCTTGCCATCGCCCAGCACATAGTTGCGCTTGCCCTGCAGCGCCAGGTTGTCCGGCGTCTGGTCCCACGGCGGAATCTGGTCGAAGCCGGCGCGGTTGGTGCCGTTGCGGTGCTTGTATTCCAGGCCGACGCGCAGGAAGCCGCCGTCCTCGCCCAGCGAAGTACCGACCTTGGCGCTGACGTTGCCGGTCTGGCCGTCGGTGAGGGTGCGGCCGATCGGCTTGAGGTCGGTGTGGTTGGCACCGTAGCTGGCCTCGATCTCGCCACCGTCGCCGCCGTTGTCGAGGATCACGTTGATCACGCCGGCCACGGCGTCCGATCCGTAAAGCGCACCGGCACCATCGCGCAGCACTTCGATGCGCTTGATCGCGCTGACCGGGATCGCATTGAAATCGACCGGGGTGGTGCCCTTGCCGATCTTGCTGTCGGTGTTGACCAGTGCGGTGTGGTGGCGGCGCTTGCCGTTGACCAGCACCAGCACCTGGTCCGGCGACAGGCCACGCAACTGCGCCGCGCGCACGTGGTCGGCGCCACCGGAGTTGGACTGGCGCGGGAAGTTGAACGACGGCAGCAGCGCCTGCAGCGCGCTGCCCAGTTCACCGTTGACTACGCCGGCCTTGCGGATGTCCTCGGCGGTGAGCACATCCACCGGCGAGGTGGATTCGAGCACGGTGCGATCGGCGGCGCGGGTGCCGGTGACGATCACGGTGTCCAGGTTGGTGGCGTCCTGGGCCAGGACCGGGACGGCAGCGGAGGAAAGCACGAGGGCGATGGCGAGGCCGAGCGGCGACGCGGGCAGGCGGGCGGACATGGGGGCTCCAGCAACAACGACGACGGGGAAGGGGGAGATAGTTTCACTTACATCCATCCGGATGGAGCGATATATTATCTTCGCGTGATGGCCGGTGCCGATGCAAGTCCCTGCCGGTCCGGCATGAGCTGATGCCCGGTTGGCATCAGCACGCCGGGCCAGTGGCGCTGTACGCTGCCGGCTCGCCCTGTTCCCCTTCCCCGGAGCTGTACCGATGAAACACTTTGGCCTCGTCTTCGCCGTGCTGCTGGCCACCAGTGGCTGCGCCAGCCTCTCTTCGCAGGCGCCCAGCGCCTATGCCACGGCCACCACCGCCGAACTGAAGGGCGATGCCGCGCGTCCGTCCGCCGGCCACGGCTGGGTGCGCAGCGAGCTGTACTTCGGCGTAGGCGAAGAGCAGGGCGCCGGCAACCGCCCGCAGGCCGACACCATCAGCGAGGCGCAGTGGCGCACCTTCCTGGACAAGGAAGTGACCCCGCGCTTTCCGGATGGCCTGACCGTGTTCGATGCCTACGGCCAGTGGCTGTTCCGCGGTGATGCCTCGCCCAACCGTCTGCGCACCAAGGTGCTGGTGGTGCTGCACGAAGACACCCCGCAGCGCCGTGCCGATATCGAAGCCATCCGCCTGGCGTGGAAGCAGCAGACCAAACATCAATCGGTGCTGTGGTCGCGGCAGCCGGTCGAGGTATCGTTCTGAGTTGAAGGTGCCGCCGCGGTGCTGCAGGGAGCAATGATGAACTACAGGGAATGCCTGCTGGGCCTGGCATTGGCAGGCGTACTGGCACCGACGGCGCAGGCGGGTGGGGACGACGGCGAAACGCTGCGCTTCCAAGTGGCCGCGCACGTGCAGGCGCACGCCGATCCCCAGCAGGACGGCAGCATCGCGGTGCAGCTGTTACCGTCAGGCAAGCGCCAGACGCTTGAGGGCGCGGCCGATGCCGACGGCAATTCGCGATGGTCGCTCGAGGATGTCGATTTCGATGGCTACCCGGAACTGGTCGCGCGCGCCTCGGTGGGCATGGTCAACGAAGCGGTGACGGTGTACCGCTTCGATCCGGCCAGTGCCGGGTTCCGCGCGCTGCAGGCCGACACCCACGGCAAGGACAGTTGCGGTGACCTGATGGGGCTGACGGTCGACCGTCCGAGCCGCACGCTGACCAGCAGCTGCCGCAGCGGCCCGATGTGGTACACCGACCAGTACCGGTTTGCAGGCGCGAAGCTCTATCTGTACCGCGCCGAGAGCGTGCTGATGCTGGGCGATACGTTGAACGCCGCGCTGCAGTGGGAACAGACCGGCGAGCAGGGCCCGCTTGCCGTCTGGCGCACCTATGATGCCGCCGGCCGGGTGCTGGAAAGTGCCATCGCCGATGGCCTGGGTGCACCGCCGGATGGACCGTTGCGTGGCCAGCAGGCCACCGTGGTACCCGCGCGGCTGTTCCTGTTCGATCGACCCGGCGCATCCAGCACCAGGCGTTACCTGGTGCAGGGAGACCGCGTGGAGATGCTGGATGAACAGGATGGCTGGGTGAAGCTGCGCTACCGCAACCCGAAGGAGGGCGCGGTGGAGGGCTGGATCAACGTCAACGATTGACTCGATCTCCGCCGGTAGTTTGCCTATCGAGGTGATGTGCGCCTTGCCCACGGAGGCATCACTTCTTCGGGTCTAGCCTCGGATGCTCTCCCCTCGAGGATGTATCCGATGAGCAAGCGCGTTGCCGAGATCGTTGTCGATACCCTGCAGCAGGCGGGCGTCCGCCGCTGTTACGGCATCGTTGGCGATACCTTGAATCACGTCACCGATGCCCTGCACCGCAGTGAAATCGACTGGGTACATGTACGCCACGAAGAAGTGGCCGCCTTCGCTGCCGGCGCCGATTCGCTGGTGAGCGGCGAGTTGACCGCCTGTGCGGGTTCTTGTGGTCCCGGTGGCCTGCACTTCATCAACGGCGTCTTCGAGAGCAATCGCAACCGTGCACCGATGGTACTGATCGCCAGCCAGGTGGTGACCAGTGAGCTGGGCATGGAATTTCCGCAGGAAGTGGACTTCAAGGCGGTGTATGCCAGTTGTTCGGTGTTCTGCGAGCAGGTGCACAGCCCGGAGCAGGCGCGGCGCGTCGTGGCCCTGGCCTGCCAGGCCGCGATCAGCCGCCGTGGCGTGGCGGTGGTGATCCTGCCGGCCGACATCAGCCAGGCCGAGGTGAAGCACGATGTGCCGTTCTCGGTGCACTACACCCAGCCGGTGCTGCGCCCGTCCGATGCCGAGCTGCAGCGCATCACCGAACTGCTGGGGCAGGGCAAGCGCATCGGCATCTATGCCGGTGCCGGTTGCCAAGGCGCGCACGCGCAGCTGCTGGAGCTGGCCCGGCGCCTGCAGGCGCCCATCGCGCATACCTCGCGCGCCAAGGATTTCGTCGAGCCGGACAACCCGTACAACATGGGCATGACCGGCATCTTCGGCATCGAATCCGGCTTCCACACGCTGATGGAGTGCGACACGCTGCTGCTGCTCGGCGCCGATTTCGCCTGGGGCCAGTTCTACCCGGACAAGGCCACGATCATCCAGGTCGACCGCGATGGCAGTCACCTCGGCCGCCGCCACCCGGTGAGCCTTGGCGTGGTCGGTGACATCGCACCGACGCTGGACGCGCTGCTGCCGATGCTGCCGCCGCGCGAGGACAGCAGTTTCCTGGACGAGTGCATCGGGCGTCGCGACAAGGCGCTGAAGAAGCGCGAACAGGAAGAACAGCCGGGCGAGGGTGAATTGATCCACCCGCAGCATCTGACGGCATTGCTGTCGAGGCATGCCAGCGACGATGCGCTGTTCACCGCCGACGGGGGTTCGCCGATGGTGTGGGTGCTGCGCCATATCCGCGTCAACGGCCGCCGCCGCACGCTGACCAGCCTGCTGCACGGCACGATGGCCAACGCGATGCCGCAGGCGCTGGGCCTGCAGAAGGCCTTCCCCGGCCGGCAGGTGATCTCGCTGTCCGGTGATGGTGGCCTGGCGATGCTGCTGGGTGACCTGCTCACGGCAGTGCAGGAGAACCTGCCGATCAAGGTGGTGGTGTTCAACAATGGTTCGCTGAACTTCGTCGAGCTGGAGCAGAAGGTGGAGGGCCTGCTGGACAACTACACCGACCTGAAGAACCCGGACTTCGGCCGCCTGGCCGAGGTCATCGGCTTCCACGGCCGCACGGTGACCCGCAGCGAGGATCTGGAAGAGGCGGTGCTGGATTTGCTGTCCCAGCGCGGCCCGGCGCTGCTGGACGTGCATACCAGCCGCGCGGAGCTGGTGATGCCGCCGCAGATCGAGGCCAAGCAGGTGGCCGGTACGGCGTTGTACGCGGCCAAGGCAGTGTTGAACGGCCGCTTCGACGACGTGAAGCATCTGCTGGTGGACAACTTCCTGAAGAAGTAGAGGGTTGGTCGATGCAGGGCTGCGCCCTGCACCCGCGGTAGTGCCGGCCGCTGGCCGGCCACTCAGAAGCAACGGCGGCCATCCGTGTGGTAGGTGTCGACCTTGGTCGACACGGTAGATCCACGCCATGCGTGGATGAACGAACGAATGATCGAAATAATCTTCTGTAGAGCCGAGCCATGCTCGGCTCAGAGCCTTCGCGTACAGCGGGCGAGCATGGGCTCGGCACTGCAGCGAGAGCCTGCCTTGGCTTTGGATCTTTTGATCTTCTTCCGTGGCTGCCGCGCGCAGGAAACTGTCAGGGGTCGGTCGGGTGGGCTGCGCAGGACCGTTGGCGCCATGGATGGCGCCATCGAGCCCCCGTGGGTGAGGGCGCTTTGCTTGCGAAGCCCTGCTTCGCAAGGCCCGAACGCACAGCCGCCAGCGGCTGGGCCGGTCTGGGGATTTACGGCGTGTCCTGCGCAGCCCCCCCGACCGGCCGAACTCGCAATGCCAGTCGACTAACAGTCGACTCTACCCGCGACCAGCCACGAGGGGCCCCGCCGTTGGCTGGAACCCATCATTCCACGACGGAATTGGCGCGCCGGCCTCGCTGGGCCTACCATCGGCGCTCCCCACCCCCACCGCCCCTTCCATGTCCGCTCCCGCTTCCGCCGTACCGCGTCGCTGGTTCGTCGCCGGCGACTTCAACGGCTTCTTCGGCCTGGTCGTCGACAACCTCTCCATCCTCGGCTTCATCGCCATGGCCCTGGTCGGGATCTTCCAGTTCCCCGCCGACGTGGTGTTCGGCCGAATGTTCCCCGGCACCGCCTTTGGCGTGCTGGTCGGCAACCTGCTGTACACCCTGATGGCGCGCCGGCTGGCGGCACGTACCGGCCGCGACGATGTCACCGCCATGCCGCTCGGCCTGGATGCCCCCACCAGCATCGGCATGGCCCTGCTGGTGCTCGGCCCGGCCTTCCTCGCGTTCAAGCAGCAGGGCATGGACCCGCACGCTGCGGGCATCGCCACTTGGCAGCTGGGCATGGCCGCGCTGGTCATCATGGGCGTGCTCAAGTTCGTGCTGTCGTTCTTCGGTGAAGCGGTCACCCGCGCACTGCCGCGAGCTGCGCTGCTGGGTTCCATCGCCGGCATCGCGCTGGTGCTGATGGGCCTGCTGCCGCTGCTGGAAACGCTGCGCTCGCCGCTGGTCGGCTTCACCACGCTGGGCCTGCTGCTGTATGTGCTGATCGCCAAGGGCAAGCTGCCGGTGCGTGGCCCGGGCGTGCTGCTGGCCTTCGTGTTCGGCACCGTGCTGTATTACGGCCTTGGACTGGCCGGGCTGGGCGCGCCCGGCTTCCATGTGCCGGAATGGGTGCCGCCGCAGGTGGTGCTGCCGCTGCCGACGCTGGGCTTCCTTGAGGGCCTGCCCACGGCGATGACCTACCTGCCGCTGCTGCTGCCGTTCGGCCTGCTGATGGTGGTCGGCGGCATCAATGTGTCTGAGAGCGCACGCGCGGCTGGCGATGACTACCGCACCCGCGACATCCTGCTGGTGGAAGCGGTGGCCACGCTGGTGGCGGGTGTCTGTGGCGGTGTCGCGCAGACCACGCCCTACATCGGCCAGCCTGCCTACAAGCACATGGGCGCGCGCAGCGGCTACACGCTGCTGACCGGCCTGTTCGTCGGCATCGGCGGCATGCTCGGCATCATCTCCGGGCTGGTGCAGTGGCTGCCGCTGGCGGTGCTGGCACCGATCATCGTGTACGTGGCCATCGACATCACCACCCAGGCCTTCCAGGCCACGCCGCGCCACCATACCGGCGCGATGGTGTTCGGTTTCCTGCCGTCGGTGGCTTACCTGCTGGCGATCAAGGCGCCGGGCTGGATCGCACCGGACCAGCTGCCGCAGCTGCTGACCAAGCTCGACGGCCACGGCCTGCCCGAGCTGGCGGTGATCTTCACCCTGGGCAATGGCTTCATCATCACCTCGATGCTGTGGATCTCGGCCGTGGCGGCGATGGTCGATGGCCGCCTGCGCCGTGCCTGTGGCGTCCTGCTGGTGGCCGCCGGGCTGACCCTGTTCGGCCTGATCCACTCGGTGGACCCGCGCGGTGGCATCTACCTGCCGTGGGACCTGGAAGGATTGGCGCGCATCATCAGTTTGCAGTTTGCCGGCGCCTACGTGGCCCTGGCGGTGCTGCTGGGCCTGCTTTCGCTGCAGAAGCAGCCGGTGCAACCGCTGGGTGATCGCACCGATCATTGACCGGTGACGCCGGGCATGGCCCGGCGTTACCGCTCCTTCCACTTCTGGTGCTCTGTAGAGCCGAGCCTGCGCTCGGCTGCTCTGAGCCGAGCATGGCTCGGCTCTACAGGGGCGTGTTGCAGGCGGCGAATGATCACAGCGCGCTCTGCCGGTCAGCGGCCGGCACTACCGTTCGGCGTCCAGTTCCGGGTAATGGCGGAAGATGCCGTTGGTGTTGAACGGCAACCGCCGCTCAGACGCCAGATAGGCGGCGATGTTGGGTCGTTTCGCCACTCGTTCCTGCAGCGCGCGCAGCCGGGGCAGGGTGGGGCCGAGCGCCTGCATGCGGCGCGGAAACATGTAGTCCAGCCCGCTCAGCAGCTGGAACAGTGACAGATCCACATAGGAGTGCTCGCGCAGTGCATGGCGGCCACCGTTGGCGGCCATCACCTGCTCGAAATAGCCGAGGAACTTGGGCAGGCGCTCGCTGCGCAGTGACGCGGCTCGTGCCCTGGCCTCGGTCTTCTGCTGTTCGTAGTACTTCGATGCGGCGATCGGATGGTGGGTGTCGTGCACCTCGGCTACCAGGTCGGCGATGGTCAGCTGCAGTTGCAGCGCCTGCATCCGCCGCGATGCGGCCTGCGGCACCAGGTCCAGCGTCGGGCCGAGGAAATCCAGGATCGCCGCGACCTGCGCGATGACCTGGCGGCCGGCCTTCAGGAACGGCGGCGCAAAGGGCTGTGCCCCTTCGTTGCGACCCTCCAGAAACGGCTGCATCACCGCATCGCCGTGCACCCGCGCCATGTCGATGTAGTCGGCGCCGGCATCTTCCAGCGCCAGGCGCACGAACTCGCCACGGCCCTGGATGCCGGTCCAGTAGTACAGCGCGTACTGCATGGCAGAGTCTCCACGGGACAGGACTCCTAGCCTCGCGCGGATGGCGCAAAGCAGACGTGAGCGCGGCCTTGCTGCAGGTCTCAACCCGAACGGCAGCGGAACAGGCGGGGAACCGGCTGCACTCGATGGGGTCACACCTTCTCCATGCGTGTGAAACGAGGTGCTGCATCATGCAGAGTGGAAAGGCGGTCTGGCCCTGGGTGTTGGGTGTGGTGGTGATCGGTGGCGCGGGCGGCTGGTTGTTCCGCGATCAGCTGAAGAGCCTGGCCGACGGTGTCCCGGTGCCGGTGCAATCAACCCCTGCCAGTACCAGTGCACAACCGCAGGCGGCCGCAGAGCCCGCGCCAGCACCACCATCGATCAGGCATCCGCTGGATACCGAGGCCGCCGCCGACCCGGCGCTGCCGAAACTGGCTGACAGCGACGCCGCGGCCTGGGGCGCACTGAGCCAGCTGTTCCAGGGCGAGGGGCCGCTGACCCTGCTGCTGCGTGATCACCTGATCCAGCGCCTGGTCACCCAGGTCGACAACCTGGACAAGCCCAGCGTGCCGCCGACCGCGCTGGCCGCGCGGCCGCTGCCGGGCAACCTGCAGGTCGATACGGGCGAAGGCGGCGAACGCATCGCCGCCAGCAATGCGGCACGCTATGCGCCTTACGTACAGGCGTTCACTGCGCTGGACCCGGCGGCAACGGCTACCGCTTACAAGCGCTTCTATCCGCTGATCCAGCAGGCCTATGCCGACCTTGGCCGGCCCGAGGGCTATTTCAACGACCGCCTGGTCATGGTGATCGACCACCTGCTGGACACCCCGGAACTGGCCCAGTCGCCGCAGGTGCAGCGCGATGAGCGCGGCCGCTATCGCTTCGTCGATCCCACCCTGCAGTCACGCTCGATCGGGCAGAAGGCCCTGCTACGCATGGATCCTGCACAGGCGCGGGCGATCAAGCAGCAGCTGCGGGCGATCCGCAGCGCGATCACCCGCTGAGCCCGTCCACCGTGCGGAACTGATCGGGATCAACGCGCCGACCACACGCGCTCCGGCATGCTGGCCGCAGGCTGACTGGCCCCGGGGTGCAGTCGCAGCCACCCTTGAAACCGGGTGGGGCAACCGCATCTTTCCAGCATTGCCGGCCCAGGCCGGCCCTGAAGACCGATGAGGATTCGCAATGCGGATGGACAAGCTCACCTCGCGTTTCCAGCAGGCGCTGGCAGACGCACAGTCGTTGGCCGTGGGCCGCGACAACAGCATCATCGAACCGGTTCACCTGTTCAGCGCGCTGCTGGACCAGCAGGGTGGCAGCACGCGCCCGCTGCTGGCCCAGGCCGGGGTGAACGTGCCGGTGCTGCGCGAGCGCCTGACCGAGGCGCTGGACGCACTGCCCAAGGTATCCGGCCAGGCCGGCAACGTCTCGATGGGCAACGATCTGGGGCGCCTGCTGAACCAGACCGACAAGCTGGCGCAGCAGCACGGGGACGCCTTCATTGCCAGCGAGTGGTTCGTGCTGGCGGCGCTGGACGATGGCGGCACGCTGGGCATGGCGCTGCGCGCCGCTGGTGCCGACAAGACGCGCCTGCAGGCGGCGATCGACAAGCTGCGTGGCGGCGAGAACGTGCAGTCGGAGAATGCCGAGGAGCAGCGGCAGGCGCTGGAGAAGTACACCATCGACCTGACCGCGCGGGCCGAGAGCGGCAAGCTCGACCCGGTGATCGGCCGTGACGAGGAAATCCGCCGCACCATCCAGGTGCTGCAGCGCCGGACCAAGAACAACCCGGTGCTGATCGGCGAACCCGGCGTGGGCAAGACCGCGATCGTGGAAGGGCTGGCCCAGCGCATCATCAACGACGAAGTACCCGAGGGCCTGCGCGGCAAGCGCGTGCTGTCGCTGGACATGGGCGCGCTGATCGCCGGGGCCAAGTTCCGCGGCGAATTCGAGGAGCGCCTGAAGGGTGTACTCAACGACCTGGCCAAGAACGAAGGCCAGATCATCCTGTTCATCGATGAACTGCACACCATGGTCGGCGCGGGCAAGGCCGACGGCGCGATGGATGCCGGCAACATGCTGAAGCCGGCGCTGGCACGCGGCGAGCTGCACTGCATCGGTGCGACCACGCTGGACGAATACCGCAAGTACATCGAGAAGGACGCTGCGCTGGAGCGCCGCTTCCAGAAAGTGTTCGTCGGTGAGCCGTCGGTGGAGGACACCATCGCGATCCTGCGCGGGCTGAAGGAAAAGTACGCCGTGCACCACGGGGTGGAGATCACCGACCCGGCCATCGTGGCCGCCGCCACGCTGTCCAACCGCTACATCACCGATCGCCAGCTGCCGGACAAGGCCATCGACCTGATGGACGAGGCGGCCTCGCGCCTGCGCATGGAGATCGACTCCAAGCCGGAGGAGCTGGATCGCCTGGAACGCCGGGTGATCCAGCTGAAGATCCAGCGCGAGATGCTGAAGAAGGAAAAGGACGAAGCCTCGCGGCAGCGGCTGGCCGACCTGGAGAACGACATCGACGGGCTGGAGCGCGAGTTCTCCGACCTCAATGAAATCTGGAAGTCGGAGAAGGCTGCGCTGCAGGGCGCCACCAAGATCAAGGAGCAGGTCGAGCAGGCCAAGCTGGAACTGGAAGCCGCGCAGCGCCGCCAGGATTTCGCCAAGATGAGCGAGATCCAGTACGGCCTGTTGCCGCAGCTGGAAAAGCAGCTGGCCGCCGCCCAGGAAGCCGAACACAAGGACTTCAAGCTGGTGCAGGACCGGGTCACCGACGAGGAGATCGCCGAGGTCGTGTCGCGCTGGACCGGCATTCCGGTCAACAAGATGCTCGAAGGCGAGCGCGACAAGCTGCTGCGCATGGAAGAAGTGCTGCACAACCGTGTGGTCGGCCAGGAGGAAGCGATCAAGGTCGTCTCCGATGCCGTGCGCCGTTCGCGTGCAGGCCTGTCCGATCCGAACCGTCCGGCCGGCTCGTTCCTGTTCCTCGGCCCGACCGGCGTCGGCAAGACCGAGCTGTGCAAGTCGCTGGCCGAATTCCTGTTCGACAGCGCCGACGCGATGATCCGCATCGACATGAGCGAATTCATGGAGAAGCACAGCGTCGCCCGCCTGATCGGCGCCCCCCCGGGTTACGTGGGCTACGAGGAAGGCGGCTACCTGACCGAGGCGGTGCGCCGTCGCCCGTATTCGCTGATCCTGCTGGACGAAGTGGAGAAGGCGCATCCGGATGTGTTCAACATCCTGCTGCAGGTGCTGGACGATGGCCGCCTGACCGATGGCCAGGGCCGCACCGTGGACTTCCGCAATACCGTCATCGTGATGACCTCGAACCTGGGCTCGCACCAGATCCAGGACATGAGCGCCGACGACAGCCCGGAGGCCTACACGCAGATGAAGGCAGCGGTGATGGGCGTGGTGCAGGCGCACTTCCGTCCGGAGTTCATCAACCGCCTGGACGACATCGTGGTGTTCCACCCGCTGGACAAGCAGCAGATCAAGCAGATCGCGCGCATCCAGATGCGCGGGCTTGAGAAGCGGCTGGCCGAGCGCGGGTTGAAGCTGGCGGTCTCCGATGCGGCGTTCGACCTGCTCGGCAACGTCGGCTTCGATCCGGTGTACGGCGCGCGCCCGTTGAAGCGTGCGATCCAGTCGCAGCTGGAAAACCCGCTGGCGCAGCAGATCCTGTCCGGCGCCTTCGTCAACGGCGATACCATCGAAGTCGGCAACGACGGTGGTCGCCTGGTGTTCGCCAAGGCTTGAACCGGTGGCGCCCCGGCCATGGCTGGGGCGCCATCCGAGCCTTGGCAGCGCACGATGGTCCTGTTTCACTTTCGCAAGGATGAGGAGAACCGCATGGACGTTGCCCGCAGGGCTTCACTCTGCATGACGCTGGCGTTGGCTGCTGTTTGTGGACACGCCGCGGCCGCCGAACAGGTCCAGCTGCCGCCGATGAAGGGCTACCAGCAGGCCCACCAGAGCACCGACGCGCAAGGCAACCGCATCACCGAGTACGTGCCACAGGGCCAGACCGTGCACGACTGGACCGACATGGTCACCGTCAACGATGCGCCGAACAGTGGCCATGTGAGTCCGCGTGAGTTCCTCGGCATCATCGAGGCGGGGTGGCGCATCGCCTGTCCGGCGGCGCAGAGCCACTGGATCCGCGAAGGTGAAGAAGGGGGACGGCCATTCGCCCTGCTGATGCTCAGCTGCCCGCGGAATCCGGGGACAGGCAAGCCGGAGTTCACCTGGATCAAGGGCGTGCAGGGCAGGCAGGGCTTCCACACCGTGCAGAAGTCGTTCCGCTCCGAGCCGGAGAAGGAGGACGTCGTGCAGTGGATCGGCTGGCTGCGCGAGGTCGGGTTGTGCGGCAACGGCGACGCACCGGCCTGCCGCTGACCGCAGAGGGAAAGGGCGCCCAGCGGCGCCCTTCATGCATCAGAAGCGGTGGGTGTAACCGCTCATCAGCCCGAACTGGTTTGCCTTCTGCACGATCGGGCTGTTGGCCGCATCGCCGAGCAGGCGCGTGCCTTCGGCCGAGATGTACCAGTTGCCGTTGCGGCCCACGCGGTGGCTCCACTTCAGGCCGACACCGGCACTGACCAGGCCGGCCTTCGGCCTGTGCTCGGCGAAGCCCGTGCGTTTGGCCTGTTCCGGGCTGACGCCGTACCAGGTCTGCATGTAGCCGCGGTTGCCGTAGTCGGTGGAAACACTGCCGCTGACCACGCCACCGGCCAGGTCGAACAGCGGCATGCTCAGGTTCAGATGGATCTGCTGGGTGGCCAGGCCGTTCTCGGCCTTGTCCTCGTCCTTGCGGGTGAACTGCCAGGAGCCGCTCAGCACGGCTTCGCCCAGCGTATAACCAGCCGAGACGCCGACCAGGGGACGGGTATCGATATCACCCATGCCGCGCAGGAAGTCCGAACCGCCCAGCAGCGAGTACTTGTCCTTGCGGATGCCGCTGGCGCCGACATAGGCACGCACGCGCGTGTGCTCGCCGAGGGAGGTGCCCCAGCCGATGCCACTGGTGCCCAGAAACCATCCCCCCGGCGAGGTGACATCAAAGGACAGCGACGGCGTCGCACGATACTCCTCGCTGCCGCTGTAGCGCGGTGCCACGCCGCCGCCGGCGGCGAGCTCGAAGGTCCAGTGGTCATCCTTGGCGTGGGCGATCGGGGCGGCGAACAGCGGCAACACGGCCAGGCAGAGCAGGGCGGGGGAACGGCGAAGCTGGGACATGGAAACTCTCGGCAATGGGAGGAAAGCAGCGCGCGCATCCGGCGAGTGCTGCAGGGTTGCCAGCGTGGCGATATGCCGGCGACCGATCCGTCCGCAGTTGTGCGGGAGTTGTAATCAACTGTAATCGCGCCCTTGGGCGTTCAGCTGGCAGCCAGCGGCCAGTGCATTTCCAGGCGCGCGCCGCCCAGCGTGGCGCGACTGATGCGCAGCTCGCCGCCGTGGCGGGCTGCAATGCGGCCGACAATGGCCAGGCCCAGGCCGAAGCCGCCGGTATCGCGGCTGCGGCTGTCGTCCAGGCGGGTGAACGGGCGCATCACCTTCTCCCGATCGGCTTCGGCGATGCCCGGGCCGTCATCGTCCACGCGCAGGCAGGCGCGGCCGCTGATACCGACCAGCGAGACCTCCACCTGCGAACGCGCGTGGCGCAGCGCATTGCCGACCAGGTTGCTCAGCGCCAGCTGCAACAGGCGTGGCTCGGCATCCACTCGCGGCAACGCGCTGGGCTGCACGCGCAGGACAATGCCGGCACGTTCGGCATCGCGGCGGGCATCGGCCAGGCAGGCCTGCAGCCAGTCGTTGGCTTCGATGCGCTGCATCGGCTCGCCCTCGCTGGGATGCTCCAGCCGTTCGTAGGCCAGCAGTTCGCTGACCAGCCGGTTGAGCTCGGCCAGGTCGCCGTGCAGGCCCTGCGCCAGCCGTTCGCGGCGTTCGCGGTCATCGCTGTCCTGCATCAGGTCCAGGCCGAAGGCCACCCGCGCGATGGGCGTGCGCAGTTCGTGCGAAATGGCATGGGTCAGGTCGCGCTGGCGCTGCACCAGTTCGGCCACGCGTGCCGCCATGCGGTTGGAGTGTTCGACGATGACCCGGATCTGCGAGCGAGGCGAAACCTGCGCACGTGCCTGCAGGTCGCCGGAACCGATGCGGTCGGCGTGCCGGCGCAGTGCTTCCAGGTCGCGCCAGAGCAGGCGCACCCAGGCATACAGGCTGGCGCCCACCAGCAGCAGGATGCTGAGGTAGGCGGCGATGGTCATGTACGTCGTCATCTGCACCGCGCCGGGCAGGCGCAGGTGCAGCCAGCGGCCGCCGATGCCGTCGATGGGCAGCAGCACCTGCTGGTACTGATCGCGCACGACGAAGCCATCGGCCTTCACGGCCTCCTGTTCCTGCGCGTCGAGCGCGGGAGGTTTGTCGAGCAGGGTCAGGGCGATGCCGTAGTGTGGCTGCCACTGTTGCAGGCGCTCACGCTGCTGGACGGCGTCCAGGCCGGCCAGGCCACTGCGCAGGGCGTACACCTGCCCGCGCACCTGCTGCACGAACACGCGATCCTGCACGGGCGTGTAGATGCCATCCAGGATGTGGTTGAGAAAGAACACCGACACCAGGAAGCAGGCGCCGGTGATGAACCACAGCCACAGGAACAGCCGCTTCATTCCGACCAGGCCGCAGGATTGAACTGGTAGCCGCGCCCCCACACGGTCTTGATCCGCCGCGGTTCGCGCGCATCGTCGCCGAGCTTGCGGCGCAGCTTGCCGATGCAGACGTCGACGCTGCGGTCCAGACCGTCGAAGCCGATGCCGCGCACCGCCTGCAGGATCTGGTCGCGCGACAGGATCTGCCCCGGCTGGCTGGCCAGCAGCCACAGGATCTCGAATTCCGTGGTGCCCAGCTCGACCGGCTGGCCGTGCAGGTGCACCTCGCGCTGCATGCGATCGATCAGCAGCTCACCATGCATCAGCCGGCTGGGCGTGCCGGTATTGCTGCTGCCGTGGCGGCGGCGCAGCAGGGCGCGCAGGCGGGCCAGCAGCAGGCGTGGCTCGATCGGCTTGTGCACATAGTCATCGGCACCCGATTCCAGGCCCAGCACCTGCTCGATGTCGTCCTCACAGGCGGTCAACATCAGGATCGGCACATCGGAGAAGCTGCGGATCTGCCGGCACACATCGATGCCCCCCAGGCCGGGCAGCATCAGGTCCAGCACCACCAGTTCCGGTGCATGCTGGCGGCAGGCGGCGCTGGCGAGGTCGCCGCGTGCCACGTGCTGCACGGCGAAGCCATGTTCGTGGAGATAGTCGCTGACCAGTTCGGCCAGGCGACGGTCGTCCTCCACCAGCAGGACCGACGTGGGCGAACTGCTGGCAGGGGGAGTCCAGGGGGATGGCTGCATGCGTGGGGCCTCCGTTCCCAGGCAGGAGCGCCCGGCGGCGCAGCCTAGCAACGCCCCATGACGACTGCCTGAATCGCGGCCAACCTGATAACCGCGGGTACGGACGTCATCGCCAGCGGCTTTCAGCGGGCGGCCCCGGCTGGCCTATGGTGGCGGTTTCCCGGATGGAGCCTGGTGCAATGAGCGACCCGCAGTGGCAACTGGAAACCCTGGCCGTGCACGGCGGTTACCGTCCCGACCCGACCACCCGCGCGGTGGCGGTGCCGATCTACCAGACCGTGGCGTATGCCTTCGATGACACCCAGCACGGCGCCGACCTGTTCGACCTGAAGGTTCCGGGCAACATCTACACGCGCATCATGAACCCCACCACCGACGTGCTGGAGCAGCGCCTGGCCGCGCTGGAAGGCGGCATCGGCGCGCTGGCGCTGGCCTCGGGGCAGGCCGCGATCACCTATGCCATCCAGACCATCGCCGAGGCCGGCGACAACATCGTCGCCTCCAGTGCGCTCTACGGTGGCAGCCTCAACCTGCTGGCGCACACGCTGCCGCAGTACGGCATCCAGGCGCGCTTTGCCGATCCGGCCGACCCGGCCGCGTTCGCCGCGCTGATCGACGACCGCACCAAGGCGGTGTTCGTCGAATCGATCGGCAACCCGCGCGGCAATGTCACCGACATCGCTGCGATCGCCGAGGTCGCGCATGCCGCCGGGGTGCCGCTGATCGTCGACAACACCGTGGCCACGCCGTTCCTGCTGCGCCCGTTCGAGCACGGCGCCGACATCGTGGTGCATTCGCTGACCAAATACCTCGGGGGACACGGCAACAGCCTGGGCGGCGCGATCATCGATTCCGGCCACTTCGACTGGACCGCACAGCCCCAACGCTTCGCACGGCTCAACCAGCCCGACCCCAGTTACCACGGCGTGGTCTATACCGAAGCCCTGGGGCCAGCGGCCTACATCGGCCGCGCGCGGGTGGTGCCGCTGCGCAATACGGGCGCTGCGTTGTCGCCGTTCAACGCGTTCCTGATCCTGCAGGGCATCGAGACCCTGGCCCTGCGCATGGAACGCATCAATGCCAATGCGCTGGCCGTTGCGCAGTTCCTGAAGGCGCATGCCAGGGTCGCCTGGGTGCGCTACGCCGGACTGGCCGACGACCCCGAGCATGCCGCCGCGCAGCGCTATCTGGGTGGACATGGCTCGGGCGTACTGACCTTCGGTCTGCCCGGTGGGCGCGAGGCCGGCGCCCGCTTCCTCGATGCGCTGAAGCTGTTCACCCGCCTGGTCAACCTGGGGGATGCGAAGTCACTGGCCACCCATCCGGCTTCGACCACGCATCGCCAGCTGGATGCAGCGGAGCTGGCCAAGGCCGGTGTCAGCGAGGACACCGTGCGGCTGTCGATCGGCATCGAGCACATCGGCGACCTGCGCGCGGACCTGGAACAGGCCCTGGCCGGCGCCTGATAGCTGCGCGCTTGGTCGTCATCGCCACAGGCGATCACCGCCGGCACCGCGATGGGTTACGGTGGAACTGCCTCTCCAAGGCGTGGCAACGTGGCGATCCAGATCCCCGGTCGATGCGGGTCGACCGGGGATTTTTTGTTTCCGGGGTCAGATCCGTTTTCCTGTGGAAAACGGATCTGACCCCGCGCGCCGCCGTGTCGACCAAGGTCGACATCCACCAACAGCAGCGGGGAACTGTCGAAGGCGGGGTGGGTCCGGTTGCGGGAGTGTCCGCGGCATGGATGCCGCGGCCAAGCCCCCATGGAAGGGTTTACGGCGTCTCCCGCAATCGGACCCACCCCGCCATCCCACGCTATGCCCGCTTTTGCCGTTGCCGTTGTTTCGGCAGGTGCAGGGCTGCAAGCCCTGCCGCACGCACACCCCTCACACCACCGGAATGCTGTGCTGCCCCAGGTTCCGGTACGGCGGCGTGGACATGATCATCTCCGCCAGCGAATACGCCAGCTCGCGCTCGGCCATCACCGTGCCATCGGCGCCGTGCTCCAGCAGATGCTTCACCTCGGCATCGCTGTGCGCGCGCGCCAGCAGGGTCAGGTCCGGATTGATCGCCCGCAGCTTGGCCAGCGCCTCACCGGCTTCCAGCGGCTGCGGAATCGCCAGCACCGCGATCTTGGCGCGCTCCGGATGGGCCTCGGCCAGCACCCGGTCGGCGGCGGCACTGCCGCGGATCGCCGCCAGGCCCTTGGCATGTGCCTGCTCGACGTGTTCCTTGTTGTCATCGATCACCAGCACCGGCACGCCACGGTCGCGCAGCACCTGCGCCAGTTCGCTGCCGACGCGGCCGTAACCGATCACGATGGCGTGGTCATGCAGGTCGCGCGACGGGCCGATCGCTTCGGGCGGCTCGGGTACCTGCGGAGACTGCTCCTGCTTGGCCTGCCAACGGTCCAGCAGGCCGAACACCAGCGGGTTGAGCATGATCGACACCAGCGCGCCGGCCAGCACCAGCGACTGGCCTTCCTTCGGCAGGATCTGCAGCGCCACGCCGAGGCCGGCGATGATGAAGGCGAACTCGCCGATCTGCGCCAGGCTGGCCGAGATGGTCAGCGCGGTGCTGGTCGGGTGGCCGAACGCACGCACGATGAAGAATGCCGCCGCCGACTTGCCGAACATGATGATGGCGACGGTGGCCAGCACCTGCCACGGATGCTGGACGAGGATGTTGGGGTCGAACAGCATGCCGACCGACACAAAGAACAGCACCGCGAACGCATCGCGCAGCGGCAACGAATCATGCGCGGCCTTGTGGCTCAGCTCCGATTCGTTGAGCAGCATGCCGGCGAAGAACGCGCCCAGCGCGAACGAGACGCCGAACAGCATCGCCGAGCCGAACGCCACGCCCAGCGCGATCGCCAGCACCGACAGGGTGAACAGCTCACGCGAACCGGTACCGGCGATGCGCTCGAGGAT
This sequence comes from Stenotrophomonas sp. YJH_SMC_69, assembly GCF_059370495.1. Taxonomy (NCBI): domain Bacteria; kingdom Pseudomonadati; phylum Pseudomonadota; class Gammaproteobacteria; order Lysobacterales; family Lysobacteraceae; genus Stenotrophomonas; species Stenotrophomonas sp. YJH_SMC_69. Next base: position 220,284 of record NZ_JCAFTS010000006.1, read on the forward strand.
CCACGGGATGACCCGCCGACCGACCACCAGCATCACCGCCACGAACAGGCCCAGCTGCACGAAGGTCCAGCCGATGTCGGCCAGCACGCTGCCGAGCGAGTGCGATTCCTTGGCCGCGTCAGGACCGAACACACCGGCCATCACCGGCATCATCACCAGCGCCAGCACACAGGCCAGGTCTTCCACGATCAGCCAGCCGACCGCGATCTTGCCACGCATCGTTTCCAGCAGGCGGCGTTCCTCCATCGCCCGCAGCAGCACCACGGTACTGGCGGTGGCCAGCGAGAAACCGAAGATGACGCCATGGATGGCCGGCCAGCCCATCAGCGAGGCCACGCCCCAGCCGAGCAGGGTGGCCACCGCGATCTGGCCGATGGCGCCGGGGATGGCGATCGCCTTGACCGCCATCAGGTCCTTCAGCGAGAAGTGCAGGCCGACGCCGAACATCAGCAGCATCACGCCCAGTTCGGCCAGCTGGTTGGCCAGCGCCTGGTCGGCGACGAAGCCGGGAGTGAACGGGCCTACGCAGATGCCAGCAACCAGGTAACCGACCAGGGGAGACAAGCGGAGCTTGTTGGCCAGCGCGCCGAAGATGAAGGCGAGCCCCAGGCCAACGGCAACGATGTTGATCAGGTCGGTGTCATGGTGCATCGGCACTCGCAGGCAATCGGGGGATGCCCCGATTTTCACCGATGCGGTCACATACGGCAAACCTGGCCAGCGTATCGGATCGTTGCGTGGGCGGCTTGTACGGGCGAGATATCAAGCCTTGTTGAGAGATGGCAGGCCCTGACGGGCCGAATGGTGCCTACCTATGGGGGGGCTCCAGGCGTAGCCGTCGATGATCACACCATCTGCCGGCGCTGGGTCTCTTCCAGGGCAGGCTCGGCCTGCTGCGGCGAGGCGGCCAGCTGCTTGTCCAACTGATGAATCTGCCGCAGCGACTCCGCAACGGGTGGCTGAAGGGCCGTTTCAATGTTGATGTGGGCACGCAGATGGCCCGGGTCATCCAAGGCTCCTTGAATGACGAAGATGTTCTCCGGCCTTGGGGGCTGACCAGCCGGCAAGCCCAATACCACATGGTCGATCCGTTCCAGACCTTGTGCCCGGGCAAGTTGGGTGAGGCTGGCCGCCATGCGTTGGCTGGCTTCATCAGATGCGCGACCCAACGATGCGTCCAGCGCGTGGACGCCGGCGAGTGCCTGCTGGTGAAGCGATGCCGAGGCATCGCTCAGCGATGGGATGCTGGTTTCCGGCCGTTCGGTTGCCGGTTGCGGCTGCGAAGGACTGGTGGGCCGCACGCGCTCTGCCTTGCGAATGGACTCGATCAGCTCCCGCGGTGTATCGGTGAACAGCAGTTCGCCTGCATCCAGGGACTGCCCGGTAACCTTGTTCACGGTACTGGTCGCCCACGATGCGCAGGTATTGCCATATGACCAGGTGACATTTTCGCCCAAGGCCTGGTCAAGTCGCTTGATCTGCTCGGGAGTCAATTCGTAATAGCGTGAGGCCGAAGGTGTGGCCCGGGCTTCCATGCCTTCGCGGATGTCCGAACCTGGGCCATTGTCCTCAACGAGTGGATGGTTGTCTGGCCACAGGCCATGGAACGTCGTATGGCCGTTTCGCGTCACCGAGATCCAGGCGTGGCCGTCCACGAACTGATTGAACGACCCCTGTGTATTGGGGTCTACGTGACTATGGATGCCGAGGACGACCTTGTCGCTCATGGGATGCCCTTACGGAAAAATCTGTGTTTCGCCATCGGCGTACAGCATCACCACGCGCGGCGCCATCAAGGGAATTTCCTGACGGGCCGGGCCAGCAGGTCCGGGCTTCACGTCGCGCCGCAGCATGGTTGTGCATTGGCCGGATATGGGGCAGCGATCAACAACGACTTTCATGGTGTCCCCTTCCACGACATAGCTCATCCCTGCCGCGTAATACATGCTTTCCATCGGTTCATTGAACTGGACCTGGAGCTTCGACGCGGAGAGCTGGGTGACGACGACCGGCTCAAGGCTCGATTTGGAATAGCTGGGTTTCACGTGATCTCCTGAACACCCTGACAGGGGGGCCGCCAGCGCAACCCACGCGAGCGCAGCGTACACATGGCGGCGAGTGATGCAGGCTCTCGTCACGGAGCGGCTCCTTCGTTGGTCCGCTGATTATGCACGGGACGACCTATGAGGCGCGTGCAACAGAGCACAGCCTGGAAACCGGGTGCAGGAGCTGGCAACGGTATACGGTCAGGGCCGCACCTGCCCCGAGGCCGCGGGCGGGTGTGTGGAGCAGCGCCGGGCAGGGCCCGGCGCACCCATTACCCCTTACCAGGTGTACTTGATCCGCCCGTACACATACGCGCCGTTGAAGCCGAACGGCGAGTAGTTGCTGTACGGCAGCATGCCGAAGGTGGAGTTCTGCAGGTCTTCGGTGCGGTCCGGGTACTTGTCCAGCAGGTTGTCGGCACCCACGGTCAGGGTCCAGTTGCTGCTGGGCTTGTAGCTGGCCGAGGCATCCACCACCCAGGCGTCGCCGTAGGTCTGGTCACGCAGCGCGGTGGCCGAGTTGCGCACGGTGAATTTGCCGTAGCGGGTGGCGGCCAGGCCCAGCTCCCAGTGGTCCGAACGCCAGGTGCCGCTCAGGATCGCCTTGTCGCGCGGGTAGCTGTCCTCGATGCGACCGATCTCATCACGGCCGATCAGCGACTGGGTCAGGCCCAGCGTGCCGAACACCGGCGGGGTGCCGCCAACGCGGCGCACTTCGGTGTCGTTGTAGCTGTATGCCGCGGTCAGCTCCAGGCTGCTGGCGCTGAACGGTACCGTGTAGCTGGAGACGAAGTCGACACCGCGGGTGCGCGTATCCAGGCCGTTGGTGAAGTAGGAGAACGCGGTCACCTGCGGCAGGCCCAGGGTGCCCAGCAGCGCGCTGGTCGCGGCATTGGTGGTGATGCTCGACGACAGCGCGATGCGGTCATCGATGTCGATCTGGTAGGCATCGACGGTGATGTACAGGCGGTCGACCGGCTGCAGCACCAGGCCCAGGCTGTAGGAGGTGGAGGTCTCGGCCTTCAGCGGCGAGGCGCCCAGCGCCTGCGCGGCCTGGCTGGTGGTCGGGAAGGTGCCGCGCTCGACGAATACGCCATTGAGGAACTGGCTGGTCACCGCCTGGTAGCCCTGCTGCGCCAGCGAGGGCGCGCGGAAACCACTGGAGGCGGTGGCCCGCAGCGCCACCTTGTCGGTGAACGCGTAGCGCGCCGACAGCTTGCCCGAGAAGCGGTCGCCGAAGTCCGAGTAGTCCTCGTAGCGGCCGGTGATGCCGGCCGAGAACTTGTCGGTCAGGTCCGCTTCCAGGCCGGCGTAGACCGCGTAGTTGTGGCGGTCGGCATGCACTTCATTGGTCGGGGTGAAGCCGCCGAAGCCCTGCGCGCCACTGCCCGTGTACGAGTTCAGTTCGCCCGGGTTCTGGTCCCACTTCTCCTTGCGGTACTCACCGCCGAAGGACAGCGTGACCGGGTAGGCCAGGCCCCAGTCCAGCGACTTGGTCAGATCGGCATTGAAGATGTCCTGCTGGTACTTCAGCGTGCCGTCGTAGAACGAGCGCGGGCTGGTCGCACCGAGGCTGTAGTTGATGCTGTTGCGGGTGTGGAAGTCCAGGGTGTTCTCGCCGTGGTTCAGGCTCAGGTCCCAGGTCCAGCCGTTGTCGGTGTTGCCCTTGACCCCGGCCACCAGCGAGCGGTCCTTGGAATACTGGTTGATCTCCGGCACGTAGCCGTCCGGGTAGGTCTGCGCCAGCAGCGCGCTCTGCCCGCTGTGGTTGCGCGAACGGTAGAACGCGAACGAGGTGATGTCGCGGTTGCTGAGCAGCGCGCTGGCGTAGCCGGTCACGTGGTCGCTGAAGTCGAAGCTGGCGTTGGCCGAGGCCGCGGTGGCATCCACGCGCGGGTCGCCGACGATGAAGGTCTTCTGGCCGATGCTGGGGAAGTTGCCGGTGTTCGGCGTGGTGCCGCGGTACGGGCCGGCGCGGTTGCTCTCGTCCTGCTGGCTGATCTGGCCGGCCACGTGCACGCGGCCGCGGCCGTTGCCGAACTCGACGCCGGTGTCGCCGGACAGCTGGTACTTGTTGCCGTCGCCGGCCGAGTACTGGCCGTAGTCCACTGCCAGGCTGCCGCCACTGCCGCTGCCCTTGAGCACGATGTTGATGACGCCGGCGATGGCGTCCGAGCCGTACTGCGCCGAGGCACCGTCGCGCAGCACTTCCACGCGCTCGATCGCGGCGATCGGGATCGCGTTGATGTCCACCGCCGACGAGCCACGGCCGATGCTGCCGTTGACGTTGATCAGCGCCGAGGTGTGGCGGCGCTTGCCGTTGACCAGCACCAGCACCTGGTCCGGCGACAGGCCGCGCAGCTGCGCCGGGCGCACGCCGCTGGTGCCGTCGGTCAGCGCCGGGCGCGGGAAGTTCAGCGAGGGCAGGGCGCGCGACAGTGCGGTGGCCAGTTCACTGGTACCGGTGGACTGCAGCACTTCGGGGGTGATGATGTCGATCGGCGACTGCGATTCGGCGACCGTGCGGTCGGCCACGCGGGTGCCGGTGACGATCACCGTGTCCAGGGTGTTGGCGGCGGTGCCGGCCTGCTGTGCAGCGGCGACGAACGGAGAGCCACCGAGTGCGACAGCGACGGCGGCGGCGATCAGGCGGGTCTTGCGGGTCATCGGGATGGGCTCCGGTTGGCGGGGGCGGCACCGGAATCGACATCACGAGCGTGAGGCGGACGGCGGTTGTTGCGGTGCGCAATACAGCAATTAACGGGATATTCAGTGCCTGTCAAATGCCAGGCGTCAGAAAAAACGTTGCAGCAGCAACCATTTAGCCCGGATCAGCGCTGGCAGGAAGGGACCCCGGGACGCGCGCGGCGGGGACGTGGGAGAGAGGAACGTCGGCCACTGCGCATCCCGGGACGCGTCAAGTATTCGTTAACGCTAGAATTGCGTCGCAGGAACAGTGCTTACCAGCACATTCCATCCGGTTATATGGACCCCTCCCCCGATGATCTCCCTTCGTAATTTCGCCTTGCGCCGCGGCGAGCGGCTGCTGTTGTCCAATGTCGACCTGACCCTGCACGCCGGTTACCGGGTAGGTGTGGTCGGCCGCAACGGTGCTGGCAAGTCCAGCCTGTTCGCGGCGGTGAAGGGCGAGCTGGAGGCCGACAAGGGTGACGTCGACCTGCCCGGCAAGGTGCGCATCGCCAGCGTGGCCCAGGAAACCCCGTCGCTGCCCGACCCGGCGCTGAGCTTCGTGCTCGGCGGCGACCTCGAGGTGGCCGCGGTGCTGGCCGCCGAGGCCGACGCGACCGCCCGCGAAGACTGGGAAGCGGTGGCCGAGGCGCACACGAAGATGGCCGAGCTCAACGCCTACGACGCCGAGGCGCGCGCCGGCAAGCTGCTGCACGGCCTCGGTTTCCCCGCAGAGACCCACCACCGCGCGGTGTCTTCGTTCTCCGGTGGTTGGCGCGTGCGCCTGAACCTGGCGCGCGCGCTGATGATGCCCAGCGACCTGCTGCTGCTGGACGAGCCGACCAACCACCTGGATCTGGACGCGGTGTACTGGCTGGAACAGTGGCTGCTGAAGTACCCGGGCACCCTGCTGCTGATCTCGCATGACCGCGAGTTCCTCGACAACGTGGCCACCCACACCCTGCACCTGCATGGCGGCGGCGCCAAGCTCTACCCGGGCGGCTACACCGATTTCGAGCGCCAGCGGGCCGAACAGCTGCGCCAGCAGCAGATCGCGCATGAAAAGGAACAGGCCGAGCGCGCCCACCTGCAGAGCTTCATCGACCGCTTCAAGGCGCAGGCCAGCAAGGCCGCGCAGGCGCAGAGCCGCATGAAGCGCCTGGCCAAGCTGGCCGGCACCGAAGCGGTGCGCGCCGAGCGTGAGTTCCGCATCGAGTTCGCGCCGCCGGCCAAGCTGCCGTTCTCGCTGATCCGCCTGAACCACGTCGAGGCCGGTTACGGCAAGGACGCGGTGATCCTGCACAACGTCGGCTTCGGCCTGGAAGCGGGACAGCGCATCGGCCTGCTCGGCCCGAACGGTGCGGGCAAGACCACCCTGGTGAAGACCCTGGTGGGCGAACTTGCACCGATCGTCGGCGAGCGCATGGCGCACCCGGACCTGAAGATCGGCTACTTCGCCCAGCACACCGTGGAATCGCTGCACGAAGGCCAATCGCCGATGGAGCACTTCCGCGAGATCGCCCCGGACGCACCGAACCAGTCCTTCCGCGATTTTCTCGGCAAGTGGAACTTCCCGGGCGATCGTGCATTCGAGCCGGTTGATGGCTTCTCCGGTGGCGAGCGCGCGCGCCTGGCGCTGGCGCTGATCGCCTGGCAGCAGCCGAACGTGCTGCTGCTGGACGAACCGACCAACCACCTTGACCTGGAAATGCGCGAAGCACTGGCCGAAGCGCTGGCCACCTTCGAAGGCGCGATCGTGATGGTCTCGCATGACCGCCACCTCATCGGCCTGGTCTGCGATACCTATTGGCGCGTGGCCGATGGTGTGGTCGAACCGTTCGATGGCGACCTGGACGCGTACGCCGCGTGGCTGCGCACCCGCCCGCAGGCGCAGGGCACCAAGGCGCGCATGGAGCAGGTGGAAGAGCCGGTGGTGGTCAAGACCGCACCGGTGGCGCAGGTGGTGCAGAAGAAGCCGGTGAACCCACACAAGCTGGCGGCTGCCGAGGCCAAGGTGGCCGAACTGGAGGGCGCGCTGGCCGAGCTCGACCGCCAGCTGGCCGACCCGGCCAACTATGCCGATGCCACCCGCATGGCGGTGATCGGACGTGACCGCGAAACCACCGCCGCGCAGCTGGAGAAAGCCGAAGCGGCGTGGATGGAGCTGCTGGAGTCCTGATCACGCAAAAAAAAAGGGGACGGAGGGGATTAAGTCGTTTGTGCCACAAACGACTTAATCCCCTCCGTCCCCTTTTTTGTTACGTGCCCTGCGCCTGCAGCCATTCGCGGAAGCGCTTGGCTGGTTCGCGCTCGGCGCGCGAGCGCAGCCGCGTCAGCCAGTAGCGGCCCAGCTCCAAGGTGGTGCCGAAGGGCTGCAGCAGGCGGCCTTCGGCCAGTTCCTGCTCGAACATGCACAAGGGCAGCAAGGCCACGCCGGCGCCCCCGGCGGCGGCCATCGCCACCGTCAGTGAGGAATCGAACACCGGCCCGCGGGCTTCCACGCCGCTCACCCCGGCCGCCTGCAACCAGCGCGGCCATTCGTCGCTGCGGTAGGAACGCAACAACGGCAGTGTGGCGAGGTCGCGCGGTTGCTTCAGCCGCCGCGCCAATGCGGGGGCGCACAGCGGTGCGAAGGGCGCATCGAGGATTGCCGTGCAGGCCTGGCCCTGCCAGTCGCCATCGCCGAAGCGGATCGCCAGGTCCAGCCCTTCGCCGGCCAGGTCGATACGGTTGTTGTGGGTCTGCAGGCGCAGCTCGATGTCCGGGTGCGCGGCTTCGAACGCCGCCAGCCGTGGCAGCAGCCAGCCGGTGGCGAAGGTACCGACCACGCCCAGCGTCAGCACCTCGCGTGCCGGGCCACCGGTATAGCGCGCGATGCTGGCGGAAATGCGCTCGAACGCTTCGTTGAGCACCGGGTACAGCGCTGCCCCTTCATCGGTGAGCGCCACGCCGCGTGGCAGGCGATGGAACAGGCGGATGCCAAGCCGGTCCTCCAGCCCACGGATCTGATGGCTCAGCGCGGCCTGGCTGACACACAGCTCGAGCGCGGCACGGGTGAAGTTCTGGTGGCGGGCGGCGGCTTCAAAAGCGCGCAGCGCGTTCAGCGGCAGGGTAGGGTGCAACATCGAAAAGCCGTGAGCCAGGATGATGGCTGATCGTACTCGTTCAATGAGGAATTTCGTAAATCTCAATGAGTTGATCGCGACAGGCATGAATTCCACTTATGGCTTGCCTTGATTTTTCGCGCTGGTCGGCTGCAGGGGAGGCGCCAATAATCGAGCGGTCACCAGGAGAACCCCTATGCTCGCCCGTCGCCGATTCCTGCAGTTCAGTGGTGCTGCCGTTGCGTCCTCGCTGCTTGCCCCGGCGCTGGCGCAACCGGTTTCCGCCTCGTCTGGCATACCCGCCGCGAACGCCGCCATTGCCGGCGCCGCCGATTTCGCCGCGCTGGAGAAAGCCAGCGGTGGCCGCCTGGGTGTCACCGTGCTGAACACCGGCAACGGCCGTCGCATCGGCGGGCATCGGCAGGATGAGCGCTTCCCGATGTGCAGCACGTTCAAGTCGATGCTGGTCGCCCATGTGCTGAGCCTTGCCGATGCAGGCCGCGTTTCGCTCGACACCCGTGTGCCCATCGCCGGGAAGGATCTGCTGTCCTACGCTCCGGTGGTGCGCCGCCACGTGGGCAAGGATCTGACCGTGCGCGACCTGTGCCGGGGCACGCTGACCACCAGCGACAACACGGCGGCCAACCTGCTGCTGGAGGTGGTGGGCGGGCCGTCGGCGCTGACGGCATTCCTGCGCGGGCAGGGCGACAGCATTACCCGCAATGACCGCAACGAGCCGGACGTGAATCTGTTCGCGAAGGGAGACCCGCGCGATACCACCAGCCCGGCCGCGATGGCCACCAGCCTGGCCCGCTTCGCGGTGGGCAATGGCCTGCAGCCTGCATCGCGCCGGCAGTTCGCCGATTGGCTCATCGACAACCAGACCGGCGATGCCTGCCTGCGCGCCGGGCTGGGCAAGCGCTGGCGGGTGGGGGACAAGACCGGCAGCAACGGTGATGACACGCGCAACGACATCGCCGTGCTGTGGCCGCATGCGGGCGGCACCGCGTGGGTGGTCACCGCCTATCTGCAGGGCGCATCGGTCGATGACGACCAGCGCGCAGCAGTGCTTGCACGGGTGGGGGCGCTGGCCGATGCGATGATCGAATGAGGTAACCGGGGTCATCGGGAAATGGCTTGCCGGATCGGTCGGGCACGCGCATCCTGCGCGCGTTCGAACCCCACGGAAGACCCCGATGAGCCATGAGTTGATCTACCTGCTGCTGATCTTCGCGCTGCTGGTGATCCCGCGCGCACTGCAGCGATTCAGCCTGCCGGCGCCGTTGACCTGCCTGCTGTTCGGCATCATCGGCATGCTCTGGCTGGGCGACCAGGCACACGACGCGGTGATCGGCCTGCTGGCCACGCTGGGCATTTCCTCGCTGTTCCTGTTCGCGGGCCTGGAAGTGGATCTGCAGGCGCTGCGGCGTGGCATGTGGCCGCTGCTGGCGCACCTGGTGATCCGTACCGGCACGCTGTTCGGCGTGGGCTGGCTGGCCTGGCGCTATGCGGGGCTGCCATGGCAGGCCGCTGGGCTGCTGGCGCTGGCGCTGCTGACGCCCTCCACCGGCTTCATCATGGATTCGCTGTCGCGGCTGGGCCTGAGCGAGGACGAGCGGTTCTGGGTCACCAGCAAGGCCATCGCCGGCGAACTGCTGGCGCTGGCGGCGTTGTTCATCGTGCTGCAGGCCGGCGACCCGGGCCACATGGCGCTGTCCAGCCTGGCCCTGCTGGCGATGATGATCGGCCTGCCGCTGCTGTTCATCGCGCTGGGCCGCTGGGTGGCGCCGCACGCGCCGGGCTCGGAGTTCTCGCTGCTGGTGATGGTCGGCATGGTGGCGGCGTACATCACCTATCTGCTGGGCGTGTATTACCTGGTGGGCGCGTTCATCGCCGGCCTGGTCGCGCGCCTGCTGCACCAGCGCATGCCGCTGCTGGCCTCGCACGAGAACCTGCACGCGCTGCGCCTGTTCGCCTCGTTCTTCGTGCCATTCTATTTCTTCAATGCCGGCACCAAGGTGCCCAGCGAAGCCCTCAGTTTCGAGGCGCTGGGGCTGGGCATCGTGATCACCCTGGTGGTGCTGCCGCTGCGCATCGGCGTGGTCTGGCTGCAGCGCCGGGTGATGTTCGGCGAGAGCTTCCGCAGCAGCCTGCGCGTCTCGCTGGCGCTGGCCCCGACCCTGATCTTCACCCTGGTGCTGGCGGCGATCATGCGCGAGCGTTTCCAGATTCCGGCGGTGCTGTTCGGCGCGCTGCTGCTGTACGCCGCACTGACCACACTGTTGCCGTCGCTGGTGTTCCGCACACCCTTCGACGTCGATCCGGTGGAGCAGGAGCCGGCGGGCGAGGGCGAGTCCGCGCCGGTAGCGGCCACCGAGACGCGGCCGGAACCTCACATCGCCGAACGCTGACCGGTTGCCGCGCGCGGTTTGCGCCCGTCGGCCATGGCCGTTAGGGTTGGGGCATGAAACTGCCTGCCGTTGTCACCGCTTCCGCCCTCCTGCTCAGCCTCGCTGCCTGCTCGCAGCGTTCCGATACGGTCGCGCATGATCTGGCGACCGCACCGGCCGATGCCTTCATGGCTGCCATCGCCGCGCATTGCGGCCAGGCCTATGAGGGCCGGGTGGTGGAGGACACGCCGGCACCGACCGGCAAGGACCCGTTCGCCGGCCAGCGCCTGGTCATGCATGTGCGCGGCTGTGCCGACCCCGCCCATGAACTGCGGATTCCCTTCCATGTGGGGGATGACCATTCGCGCACCTGGGTGCTGACCCGCACCGAAAACGGCCTGCGCCTGAAACACGATCATCGCCACGAAGACGGTAGCCCCGACGCGATCACCCTCTATGGCGGCGACAGCACGCCACCGGGCACCGCCGAGCGCCAGCGGTTCCCAGCCGACTCCGATTCGGTGGCGATGTTCCGTCGTGCCGACATGCTGGCCTCCACGCACAACACCTGGGCGATGGAGATCGACCCCGACCAGACTTTCGTCTACGAACTGACGCGCCCGGAAGGCCGCCGTTTCCGCGTGAAGTTCGACCTGAGCAAGCCGGTCGAGCTGCCGCCCGCACCGTGGGGCGACGAGAAGGCGCCGGCACCCTGATCTTCGGGTCGGATCCCTCCTGCGGAGGGTCCGACCCGGTCACTGCATGAACCCACGGGTCAGAGCCCTGGCCGTCGGCCAGGGATCCGACCCCGGGGCTCAGCGCGCGCTGAAGCGTGCACGGCAGCCGTTGCTCACCCACACCTGGCCGCGTGCATAGCCCCAGCTGCGGCCTTCCTGGCAGGCACTGCCGGACAGCTGCTGCTGCAGCACCGGCCGGCCCTGGCGCTCATCCCAGTCGCAGTTCTGCGTGCGGTTGTTGTTGCTGCTGCAGGTGATCGAATAATTGCTGTTGCCGCCGCCCCAGCCACCGCCGCCGCCCCAGCCGCGGGCCTCGGCGAACTCGGCGCGGCAGCCGTTGCTGACCCAGACCGCGCCGTTGCGCACGCCCCAGGTGCGGCCTTCATCGCAGGGGCTGCCGGACAGCTGGCGGACCAGGCGGGCGTTGCGCCAGCCGACCGGGCAGCTGCGCTCACGGTTGCTCTGGCTCTCGCAGCGGATGGTTTCACCGGGACGGCCGTTGTTGCCGCCCCAGCCACCGCCATTGCCACCGCCCCAGCCGCCGCGGGCTTCAACGAACTCGGCGCGGCAGCCATTGCTGACCCAGATGCTGCCGTTGCGGCTGCCCCAGGTGCGGCCCTCGTCGCAGGCGCTGCCGGACAGCTGGCGGACCAGCTGCGCATTGCGCCAGCCGGTGCTGCAGACACGTTCACGGTTGTTCTGGCTTTCGCAGCGGATCACCCCGTCCTGCGCAGCGGCCGGAGCAGAGGGCAGGGCGAGCACGGCCAGAGTGCTCAGGGTCACGGCCAGGCTGGCCAGGGACAACGATTTCATGGCGGCATCCCATACGGTGGCAGGTGCCCGACTATAGGGACCGGGGCGATCAAGCCGGCGTGACTGCCCGGATTTGCCCCGGCCGGGGCCTCGGCCGCAGAATACGAGGCTTTCCGGCCCCCATCCGGTGCCGGCGTTCTCCAGCGGAGCTTCCCCCCATGCGTACCCACTTCTGCGGCCTGGTCGACGAGACCCTGATTGGCCAGACTGTCACCCTCGCCGGCTGGACCGACGTGGCCCGTAACCAGGGCGGCGTCTGCTTCATCGATCTCCGCGATCATGAAGGCATCGTGCAGGTGACCGTGGAGGTCGACAACGCCGACGTGTTCGCCGTGGCCGCGTCGCTGGGCTATGAGGACGTGCTGCAGGTGGAGGGCGTCGTGCGCGCCCGCCACGCGGTGAACGACAAGATGCGCACCGGCAAGGTGGAAGTGATCGCCACCGCCATCACCGTGCTGAACAAGGCCGCCCCGCTGCCGTTCCACGCCCACGAGAACCCGGGCGAGGAAACCCGCCTGAAGTACCGCTACCTGGACCTGCGCCGCCCCGAAATGCAGCGCATGCAGCGCACCCGCATCAAGCTGGTGCAGGCGCTGCGCCGCCACCTGGACGAAAAGGGCTTCCAGGACATCGAGACCCCGATCCTGACCAAGGCCACTCCGGAAGGCGCGCGCGACTTCCTGGTGCCGGCGCGCATGCATCCGGGCGAGTTCTACGCCCTGCCGCAGAGCCCGCAGCTGTTCAAGCAGATCCTGATGGTGGCCGGGTTCGACCGCTACTACCAGATCGCGCGCTGCTTCCGCGACGAGGCCCTGCGTGCCGACCGCCAGCTGGAATTCACCCAGCTGGACATGGAGTTCGCCTTCGTCCGCGAACGCGATGTGCAGGACTTCGTCGAGGACATGATCCGCGCCATCTTCAAGGAAGTGGTCGATGTCGAGCTGGATGCCAGCTTCCCGCGCATGACCTGGGCCGAGGCGATGCGTCGCTATGGTTCGGACAAGCCGGATCTGCGCATCGCGCTGGAACTGGTCGACGTGGCTGAACTGGTCAAGGACAGCGAGTTCCCCGTGTTCACCGGCCCGGCCAAAGATGCCGAAGGCCGCGTCGCCGCGCTGCGCATCCCGGGCGGCGCGGCGCTGAGCCGCAAGCAGATCGACGAGTACGCCGCGCATGCCGCCAAGTACGGCGCCAAGGGCCTGGCCTACATCAAGATCGCCGACAACGGCGAAGTCAGCTCGCCGATCCAGAAGTTCTTCAGCGAAGAGCGCTTCGCGGCGCTGGTGGCCCATGTCGGTGCCGGCAACGGCGATATCGTGTTCTTCGGTGCCGGTGGCTACAACAAGGTCTCCGACTTCATGGGCGCGCTGCGCCTGAAGGCCGGCAAGGACTTTGGCCTGGTCGCCGACGGCTGGGCACCGCTGTGGGTCACCGACTTCCCGATGTTCGAGTGGGACGAGGAAGAACAGCGCTACGTCGCCCTGCATCACCCCTTCACCGCACCGGCCGTGGACGACATCGCCGACCTGCGCGCCAATGCCCGTACCGCCGTCTCGCGCGGTTACGACATGGTGCTCAACGGCAATGAAATCGGCGGCGGTTCGATCCGTATCCACCGTCCGGACATGCAGAGCGCGGTGTTCGAGCTGCTGGGCATCGGCGCCGAAGAGGCCCGCGCCAAGTTCGGCTTCCTGCTCGACGCGCTGAACTACGGCGCGCCGCCGCACGGTGGCATCGCGTTCGGCATCGACCGCATCGCCGCGCTGATGGCCGGAACCGAGTCGATCCGCGACGTCATCCCGTTCCCGAAGACCACCGGTGCACAGGATCTGATGACCGACGCGCCGTCGCCGATCGTCGACGCGCAGCTGGCCGAAGTGCACATCCAGGTTCGCCCCAAGACCAACTGATCAGGAGATCCAGGCAATGACCGAGTTTGCGTTTTCGCTGGAGTGGGAAAAGCTGGGCAATGAAGGCTCCGAGGCCACCCTGGTCACCGAGCGTGCACGCGTGTTCGGGGGGTGGCTGGTCCGCGTCGGCACCAATCCGGCCGCGATGGCCCTGACCTTCGTCGCCGACGGCGAAGGCCGTTGGGACGGTGAAGACTTCGGCGTCGAGGACTACGAGGACGACGAAGAGGAAGAAGAGTACGACGAGGACGAGGAAGGCGAGGAAGAAGAGGACGAGGACGAAGAGGAATACGAGGAAGAGGACGAGGAAGAAGAAGCGGAATCGCCTGGAAAGGCTTGACCCGCGCTTCGCCCTGACGTCAACTTCCTGCATGTATTCGATCCGCCGCGCCACTGTGGACGACGCGCCGACCCTGTCGGCGCTGGCCGCACGCACGTTCACTGAAACCTTCGGCCATCTGTACCCGCCGCAGGACCTGCAGGCCTTCCTCGAGGAGGCCTACACGGTCGAGCGCCAGCGCGTGATCCTGTCCCACCCCGATTACGCGGTGTGGCTGCTGGAACTGGATGGGGAGGCGGTCGGCCATGCCGCCGCCGGCCCCTGTGGCCTGCCGCATCCGGATGTGAAACCCGGTGACGGCGAACTCAAGCGCCTGTACCTGGTCAAGACGCAGCAGAGCTGCGGCTGGGGCAGCCGCCTGCTGGAAACCGCGCTGGCCTGGCTGGAACACGAAGGCCCGCGCACGTTGTGGCTGGGCGTGTGGTCGGAGAACTTCGGCGCGCAGCGCTTCTACGCCCGCTACGGCTTCGAGAAGGCCGGCGAGTACCTGTTCCCTGTCGGCGACACCCAGGACCTCGAATTCATCCTGCGCCGCGCGCCGCGCGCGGCCTGACGTTCACCGCCGCTTGCCGCGCGCGCGTGTTCAATCACCTCACGTTCCTGCCCCGCTGACCGCCAGGCTGTTTGCATGACTCCCCCCGTATTGCTGCTGCATGGCATCTGGAATGCCCGTGCCTGGGTCGGGCCACTGGCCTGGCGCCTGCGCGCGCGTGGTTTCCAGGTACACGCGTTCGGCTATCCCTCGGTGTTCGGTGGCCCCGATGTGGCAGTGCCGCAGTTGCTGGAACGTCTGGCCGACGCCGGGCCGTTGTCGCTGGTCGGTCACAGCCTGGGCGGACTGCTGGCACTGGAGGCGCTGCGCCGCGATCCGCAGCTGCCAGTGCAGCGCGTGGTCTGCCTGGGCTCGCCGCTGCGCGGCAGTGGTACCGCGCGCTCGTTGTCCGATCATGGCTGGGGCCTGGCGCTGGGGCGCAGCAGCGAGCTGCTGCTGGACGGCCTGCCGGACTGGCAGGGCAAGGCCGAGGTTGGCCTGATCGCCGGTTCGGTGCCGCACGGGCTGGGCAGCCTGCTGGGCGCGATCGACGATGCGTCCGACGGCACCGTGGCCCTGGCCGAGACCCGCCTGCCGGGCCTGGCCGACCATTGCGTGGTGCGTACCAGCCACAGCGGCCTGGTGGTGTCGCCCGACGCCGCGCGGCAGACCGCACATTTCCTGCGCCACGGCCACTTCGACCACAGCCGCGACGCGGCGGCGGCATAGGGGCAGGGCAGGCGGGGCCGCCTTGTAGCGCCGAGCCCATGCTCGGCTGCATTCCGTCGGGCCCATTGAGCCGAGCATTGGCCCGGCGCTACAACAATACGGGCCTAGACACGGTTGCAGCGCCCGATCAGGTAGAATCCGCGCCTTGATCCTGAAGCAGCCAGACGGTAGCACCCATGGGTAGAGGCCCCTCCATCGAAGCCCGCAAGAACGCGTCCGACGCGAAGCGCGGCAAGATTTTCACCAAGATCATCCGCGAGATCGGCGTTGCCGCGCGCGGCGGTGGAGGCGACCCCAACAACAACCCGCGCCTGCGCGTGGCGGTGGACAAGGGCCTGGCCGTGAACATGTCCAAGGACGTGATCGAGCGCGCCATCAAGAAGGCCACCGGTGAACTGGAAGGCGTCGATTACGAGGAAATCCGCTACGAGGGCTATGCCCCGGGTGGCGTGGCCGTGATCGTCGACTGCCTGACCGACAACCGCGTGCGCACCGTGGCCGACGTCCGCCATGCGTTCAGCAAGTGCGGCGGCAACATGGGCACCGAAGGCTCGGTGGCCTTCATGTTCAAGCGCCTGGGCGTGCTCAGCTTCGCCCCGGGTGCCGACGAGGAAGCCATCACCGAAGCAGCCATCGAGGCCGGCGCCGACGACATCGTGGTCTACCCCGATGACGGCTCGATCGACGTGGTCACCAGCCCTGACGCGTTCAACGCAGTCAAGGACGCAATGGTCGCCGCCGGGCATGTCGCCGACCACGCCGAGATCACCTTCCGCGCCGACAACGACATCAAGGTCGAAGGCGAGGTCGCCCTGCAGGTCAAGAAGCTGCTGGACATGCTCGAAGACCTGGACGACGTGCAGGACGTGTATTCCAACGCCGAACTCGGCGCCGACGCCTACGCCTGAGCCGTCCTCGACGGCCTGGGCGCGGGCCGTTGAACGGTCACCGCGGACAGTCATGAGCCCATACGCCTGCCAGCGCTCCCCGTTCCGCCCCGCCAGGAGCGCGGCATGACCCGCATCCTCGGCATCGACCCCGGTTCGCAGCGGACCGGGGTCGGCATCATCGATGTCGACGCCGCCGGCCGCGTCAGTTACGTGCACCACCAGCCGCTGGTGCTGCTGGGCGCCGACGACTTCCCGCAGCGCATGAAACTGCTGGTGCTGGGCCTGGCCGATCTGTGCCGCGAGTACCAGCCCAATGAAGTGGCCATCGAAAAGGTGTTCATGGCGCGCAATCCCGATTCGGCGCTGAAGCTGGGCCAGGCCCGCGGCGCGGCGATCTCGGCCGTGGTGCTGCGCGACCTGCCGGTGCACGAATACGCCGCCAGCGAGATCAAGCTCGCGGTGGTCGGGCGCGGTGGTGCCGAAAAGCAACAGGTTCAACACATGGTCGGGCTCATGCTCAACCTGAAAACCAAGCTGCAGGCCGACGCGGCCGACGCGTTGGCGGTGGCGATCACCCATGCCCACGTAAGGGCGACGGCCAACCGCCTGGGGCTCAGTGCCCGCCAGGCGTGGGGCCGCAAATGAGGAGCTGCACGCAATGATCGGTCGACTGCGCGGCATCGTCGCCTACAAGGCGCCGCCGTGGCTGGTGGTGGACGTGAACGGAGTGGGCTACGAACTGGAGGCGCCGATGAGCACCTTCTACGACCTGCCCGAGCTCGGCCGCGAGGTCACCCTGTACACCCATTACTCGCAGAAGGAAGACAGCGTCTCGCTGTACGGCTTCCTGCGCGAGGGCGAGCGGCGCCTGTTCCGCGACGTGCAGAAGGTCAGCGGCATCGGCGCGAAGATCGCGCTGGCCGTGCTGTCCGGTGTCAGCGTCGAAGAATTCGCGCGCATGGTCCAGGCCGGCGACATCACCGCGCTGACCCGCATCCCGGGTATCGGCAAGAAGACCGCCGAACGCATGGTGCTGGAACTGCGTGACCGCGCGGCCCAGTTCGGTGCCGGCGGCGCGCTGCCCACCGGCAGTGGTCCGGCCCCGGCCGATCCGCTGTCCGATGCCACCGTGGCCCTGCAGCAGCTGGGCTACAAGCCGGCCGAAGCGGCCCGCATGGCCCGCGATGCCTTCAATGAAGGCGACGAAGTGGCCACTGTGATCCGCAAGGCGCTGCAGTCCGCGCTGCGCTGAACCGCGTCCCTTTCCCCCAACCTACCGCCTGAGCTTCGCCAGGAGTCCCATGTCCAGCAGTCAAACCCCGCACGCAGCCGCCCCCGGCGGCCATGGCCACGCCCCCTCCACTGGAGGACTGGCGCTGGTCATCGGTGCGATCGGCGTGGTGTTCGGCGATATCGGTACCAGCCCGCTGTACACCCTGAAGGAAGCGTTCTCGCCACACTACGGGCTCAACAGCGACCACGACACCGTGCTGGGCGTGCTGTCGCTGGCGTTCTGGGCGCTGAACCTGGTGGTGACCCTGAAGTACGTCACCATCATCATGCGCGCCGACAACGATGGCGAAGGCGGCATCATGGCGCTGATGGCGCTGACCCAACGCACGCTGCGCAACGGCTCGCGCTCGGCTTATGTGGTGGGCATCCTCGGCATCTTCGGCGCCTCGCTGTTCTTCGGCGACGGCGTGATCACTCCGGCCATGTCCGTGCTCAGTGCGGTCGAAGGCCTGGAGGTGGCCGCGCCCGGACTTCATGTCTTCATCGTGCCGGTCACCCTGGTGGTGCTGCTGGCGGTGTTCGCCGCGCAACGCTTCGGTACCGAGAAGATCGGCAAGGCGTTCGGCCCGATCATGGCAATCTGGTTCGTGTCGCTGGCGGCAATCGGCATCTACAACATCGTCGATGCGCCCGAGGTGCTGAAGGCCTTCAACCCCTGGTGGGGCATCCGCTTCTTCATGGAGCACGGCTGGCACGGCATCTTCATTCTCGGTGCAGTGGTGCTGGCGGTGACCGGCGGCGAAGCGCTGTATGCGGACATGGGCCACTTCGGGCTGCGCCCGATCCGCCACGCCTGGTACTTCTTCGTGCTGCCGTGCCTGGTGCTGAACTACCTGGGGCAGGGCGCACTGGTGCTCAACCACCCCGAGGCCCTGAAGAATCCGTTCTTCGAGGCAGTGCCGTCGTGGGCGCTGTACCCGATGATCATCCTGGCCACCATGGCGGCGGTGATCGCCTCGCAGTCGGTCATCACCGGCGCATTCTCGGTCTCGCGCCAGGCCATGCAGCTGGGCTACATCCCGCGCATGCGCATCAAGCACACCTCGCACGACACCATCGGCCAGATCTACATCCCGGGCATCAACTGGGGCATTGCGGTGATGGTGTTCGGGCTGGTGCTGGCGTTCCGCAGTTCGTCCAACCTGGCCGTGGCGTACGGCATTTCGGTGTCGGCCACGATGCTGATCGACACCCTGCTGCTGGCCGTGGTGGCGCGGACGTTGTGGCCGAAGTCGCGTGGCTGGCTGCTGCCGCTGTGCGTGGTGTTCTTCATCATCGACCTCGGCTTCGTCATCGCCAACGGCGCCAAGCTGCTGCAGGGCGCCTGGTTCCCGGTGGTGCTGGGCATCTTCCTGTTCACCATGATGCGCACCTGGCGCCGTGGCCGCGAGCTGCTGCGCGACGAGATCCGCAAGGACGGCATCCGCCTGGATACCTTCCTGCCGGGCCTGATGCTGGCCCCGCCGGTGCGCGTGCCGGGCACCGCGGTGTTCCTCACCGCCGACCCGACCGTGGCGCCGCATGCGCTGATGCACAACCTCAAGCACAACAAGGTGCTGCACGAGCGCAACGTGTTCCTGCACGTGGAAACCCTGCCGATCCCGTATGCGATGGAAGGGCAGCGGCTGAAGATCGAATCGGTGGGTGACGAGTTCTACCGCGTCTACGTGCGCTTCGGCTTCATGGAGACCCCGGACGTGCCGCTGGCGCTGATGCGCTCGTGCGACCACGGTGGCATCTATTTCGATCCGATGGACACCACCTTCTTCGCCAGCCGCGAGACCATCGTCGCCACCGCCAACCGCGGCATGCCGATCTGGCGTGACAAGTTGTTCGCGCTGATGCATCGCAACGCCGCCCCGGCCACCGGCTTCTTCCGGATTCCGGGCAACCGCCTGGTCGAACTCGGGGCCCAGGTCGAGATCTGACGCGCGCGGGGTCGGATCCCTTTTCCGCAGGAAAAGGGCTCTGACCCCATGTTCCCGGTGTTCCGGTTCGGGGTCAGAGCCGTTTTCCTCTGGAAAACGGATCCGACCCCATACGCTTTTGCCGCATAATCAGCACATGACCGACGACCGCATCATCGGCGCCGGCGCCACCCGCGAGGATGACGCCGCCGACGCCAGCATCCGCCCCAGGCGCTTGGCCGACTACCTCGGCCAGGCCCCGGTGCGCGAGCAGCTGGAGATCTACATCGAAGCGGCCAAGGCCCGTGGCGACGCGCTCGACCATGTGCTGATCTTCGGGCCGCCCGGCCTGGGCAAGACCACGCTCAGCCACGTCATCGCCAACGAACTGGGCGTGGCCCTGCGCGTGACCTCCGGCCCGGTGATCGAGAAGGCCGGCGACCTCGCTGCACTGCTGACCAACCTGCAGCCGCACGACGTGCTGTTCGTGGACGAGATCCACCGCCTGTCGCCGGTGGTCGAGGAAGTGCTGTACCCGGCGATGGAGGACTTCCAGATCGACATCATGATCGGCGAGGGCCCCGCCGCCCGTTCGATCAAGATCGACCTGCCGCCATTCACCCTGATTGGTGCCACCACCCGCGCCGGCCTGCTGACCGCGCCGCTGCGCGACCGCTTCGGCATCGTCCAGCGCCTGGAGTTCTACAGCGTCGAGGAGCTGACCCGGATCGTGCGCCGCTCGGCCACCATCCTCGGCATCGACTGCACCGCCGACGGCGCCGGCGAGATCGCGCGGCGCGCGCGTGGCACCCCGCGCATCGCCAACCGGCTGCTGCGCCGCGTGCGCGACTACGCGCAGGTGAAGGCCGGCGGCCACATCGACGAGGCCGTGGCACAGGCCGCGATGAAGATGCTCAAGGTCGATCCGGAGGGCTTCGACGAGCTCGACCGGCGCCTGCTCAAGACCCTGGTCGACTACTTCGACGGCGGCCCGGTCGGCATCGAATCGCTGGCCGCGGCGCTGTCCGAAGAGCGCGGCACGCTGGAAGACGTGGTCGAGCCGTACCTGATCCAGCAGGGCTTCCTGGTGCGTACCGCGCGCGGCCGCATGGCCACCCACAAGGCTTACCGGCACATGGGCCTGAAGCCGAAGAACCCGCCGCAGGACCTGTTCGCGGAGGTTCCCGATGTCGGTTGAGCCCCGATTCAGTTGGCCGACACGCATTTACTGGGAAGATACCGACGCAGGTGGCGTGGTCTACCACGCCCGCTACGTGGCCTTCATGGAACGGGCCCGGACCGAATGGATGCGTGCGCTCGGCTACGGCCAGGAGCGCATGCGCGCCGAGCACGGGATGGTCTTCGCGGTGCGCTCGATGCAGATGGATTTCATCAGGCCGGCACGGCTGGATGACACCCTGCAGGTGACTGCCCGCCTGGTCCAGCTGAAGAAGGCCAGCATGGTCTTCGACCAGCAGATCCTGCGCGACGGCGAGCTGCTGCTGTCCGCGCAGGTCCGCATCGCCGCACTGGAAGCGGCCAGTTTCCGCCCGCGTGGCATGGACGATGCCGTCCTTGCCGTGCTGCAACCCCACCTCCACCCCGAATCCGAACATTGAGGAACAACGGATGATCGCAACGCTCCTGGCCCTGCAGGCCACGGTCACCGAGGCACTGCCGGCCGACGTCAGCAACGCCGCGACACAGACCCTTGCCCAGGCCACCACCGGCGGCGGCATCAACTACCTCGAACTGATGGCCAAGGCCAGCCTGCCGGTGAAGATCATCGTGCTGCTGCTGCTGGTCGGCTCGTTCGTCAGCTGGGTGATCATTTTCCGCAAGGCCCGCGTGTTCAAGCAGGCCACCCGCGAAGCCGACGAGTTCGAGAACCGTTTCTGGTCCGGCGCCGACCTGGGCAAGCTGTACAGCGCAGCCACCGACCGCAGCCGCAGCGTGACCGGCCTGGAAGCCATCTTCGAAGCCGGTTTCCGCGAGTACACCCGCCTGCGCGACAAGCGCCGGCTGGATGGCCGTGCGCAGCTTGAAGGCGCGCAGCGCGCCATGCGCACCACCTACACCCGTGAAGTGGACCAGCTCGAGCGCAACCTGGAGCTGCTGGCCAACATCGGCTCGACTGCCCCGTACGTGGGCCTGGTCGGTACCGTGTTCGGCATCATGGTGACCATGCACGACATGATCAGCAGCGGTGCCCAGGCCGGTATCGCCGCCGTCGCGCCGGGCATCTCCGAGGCACTGTTCGCCACCGCCATCGGCCTGTTCGTGGCGATCCCGGCGGTGTGGGCCTACAACCGCTTCACCACCCGCGTGGAGCGCATGTCGGTGCGGTTCGAGACCTTCGCCGAAGAGTTCAGCTCCATCCTGCAGCGCCAGAGCGCTGGCGACGAGTAAGCGCCTGACCCGGGAGTCCAAGCCATGTCCGCTGCCATCGGTCGCCGCAAGCGCCGCAAGCTGAAATCGGAAATCAACGTCGTTCCCTACATCGACGTCATGCTGGTGCTGCTGATCATCTTCATGGTCACCGCACCGCTGCTCACCCTGAGCTTCGACGTCGACCTGCCGCAGTCCAACGCCAAGGCGCTGGAGAGCAAGCAGGACCCGGTGATCGTCTCGGTGCGCCAGGACGGCCAGCTCAGCCTGAAGCTGCCCGACGCCAAGGAGCCGGCCGCCGTGTCGGCCGAGGAACTGGAAGGCCGCCTGGCCGGCATCGCCGCCCAGGACAAGGGCGTGCGCGTGATCGTCGCCGCCGACCGCGCCGTGGCCTATGAGAAGGTCATTGCCGCGATGGACGTGATCAAGCGCGCCAAGGTAGACAAGGTAGGCCTGGCCACCGATGCACGCTGACGCCCTGCCACCCCCGCATCAGCGCGAACCCGGCTGGGGTCTGCCCCTGGCGCTGGCTTTGCTGGTGCACCTGCTGGTCGCGCTGGTCTTCATCGTGGCCTGGCTGTGGTCGCCCCAGCGCAACACCGATGCCGCCGCTGGCGACCCCTCGGTCGAGGCCAGCCTGGCGCTGTCCGCCTCCGAGGCGTCCGCCGCACGCCAGGCGCTGCGCCAGTCAGAGAAGCTGGAGGACCTGCCGCCGCCGGTCGCCGAGCCGATCCCGGTGCCGGAAGACACCATTCCGCCGCCGCAGCCGATTCCCGAGCCGCGCCCGCAGGACGCGCCCACGCCCCAGCAGCAACAGGCGCAGGAGCGTGTTGCGCAGCCGGACACCAAGGACCAGGAAGCGGTGAGCGCACTGGCCATCTCGCAGGAGAAGGCCAAGCAGGAACAGGAAGCCAAGCGCCGCCAGGAGCAGATCGACCTGACCGAACGCAAGCGCCAGGAAGAAGCGGAGCAGAAGCTGCGCCTGGCCAAGCAGCAGGAAGCGGACGAGAAGAAGAAGCAGGCCGAGCAGGAGCGCGTCGCGGCTGACAAGGCCGAGGCCGAGAAGCAGAAGAAGATCGCCGAGATCCGTGCCCGCCGCGAGCAGGCCGAGAAGGAAGCCAAGCTGGCCGAGCGGAAGCTGCGCGAGGTCGCCGCCGCGCGCAATGCCGCAGGCAGTGCCGCTGCCGGCTCCAGCGGCGCTTCCCAGCCGGCGGCCGGTGGTGGTGGCAACAGCGACGATCTTTCAGCCAAGTACGCCGCAGCGATCCAGGCCAAGGTGCTGTCGCAGTGGGTGCGCCCGGATACGGTGCCGCTGGGCCAGCGTTGCCAGATCACCATCACCCAGATTCCGGGCGGCACGGTGATGCAGGCCAAGGTCAGCCCGAACTGCCCCTATGACGAGGCCGGCAAGCGTTCGATCGAGGCCGCGGTGCTCAATGCGCAGCCGTTGCCGTACCGCGGCTTCGAGTCGGTGTTCGCGCGTACGCTCAACTTCACCTTTACCGCCCAGGATCGCTGAGGCGGGCAGGGCAGGGGTGGCCTCGGGCCACTCCTGCCCACGGATGTCGCGCTTGCCTCTGGCGTGCTCGGTTTCGGCCGGGCAGGCTGCAGGCTGCTGTCGAACACCGCCCCGAGGGGCGGCGTGACCGGGGCAGGCAGGTGCGATGTTAGCCACGACGTTAACGGTGCGTGAGAGGACGGGCTGGAACTGACCCGGAATTCACGTACCCTTGGTTCATGATTGCGAAGCGGTTCACTCCTGCTTTGTTATCCCTCGTTCCGGTTTCCCCCTATTGAGCGCTCCATGAAAAAGATGCCTCGCTGGCTTGCCGTGTTTGCGGCCCTGTTGCTGCCCTTTGCTGCCGTCGCGCAGCAGAAGGGGCTGGATATCGACATCATCGGCGGCAATGCCTCCGCCCTGCCGATCACCATCGTGCCGATGCCCTACCAGGGTTCGTCGGCCGCTCCGCAGACCGACGTCGCCGGCGTGGTCCGCGCCGACCTGGAGCGTTCGGGCCAGTTCCGCACGCTGCCGGAAGCGCAGATCGTCGAGAAGCCCGTGCGTGGCGGTGACATCCAGTTCGCCACCTGGCGCGCGCTGAAGCAGAACTACATCGTGGTCGGCCGCGTGCTCGATGCCGGTGCCGGTGCCTACCGCGTCGAGTACGAACTGTTCGACGTGCCGAAGGGCGAGCGCCTGCTGGGCCTGGCGATGACCGCCCGTGGCAACGCCATGCGCGACGTCGCCCACCAGATGGCCGACGCCATCTACGAGAAGATCACCGGCGTGCGCGGCGCCTTCTGGACCCGCATCGCCTACGTGACCGCCAGCGGCAAGGGCGATGCCATGCGCTATGCGCTGATGGTGGCCGACTCCGACGGCTACAACCCGCAGACCATCGTGCGTTCGGCCGAGCCGCTGCTGTCGCCGTCGTGGAGCCCGGATGGCAGCAAGCTGGCCTACGTCAGCTTCGAGCGTGGCAATTCGGCGATCTACATCCAGAACATCGGCACCGGTGCGCGCGAACTGGTCACCAGCTTCCGCGGCATCAACAGCGCCCCGGCGTTCTCACCCGATGGCCGCAAGCTGGCCCTGACCCTGTCGCGTTCGGGCAACCCGGAAATCTACGTGATGGACCTGGGCAGCAAGCAGCTGACCCAGCTGACCAACCACTTCGCCATCGACACCGAGCCGACCTGGGCGCCGGATGGCAGCGCGGTGTACTTCACCTCCGACCGCGGCGGCCGCCCGCAGGTCTACAAGGTCGGCGCCGGTGGCGGCAGTGCCGAGCGCGTGACCTTCCAGGGCAACTACAATGCCAAGCCCTCGGTGTCCTACGACGGCAAGAAGATCGCCGTTGCGCAGGGCTCGGGCAACAGCTACAAGATCGCGATGATGGACAGCTCGCTGGGTTCGCCCCGCTGGAGCACGCTGTCCCCGGGTTCGCTGGATGAATCTCCGAGCTTTGCGCCCAACGCAAGCATGGTGTTGTACGCCGCCCGCGAGGGTGGCCGTGGTGTGCTGTACGCCGTTTCCGCCGATGCGCGCGTGCGCCAGCGGTTGGTTCTGGCTGACGGAGATGTGCGCGAACCGGCATGGTCCCCATACCGTACCCAGCGCTAAAAGAGTGTTAATATTTTCGCTGTCTTGAACCCCTCATCGGCCTAGGAGCCACAAAGGTATCGCCATGAACAAGTCCACCCGCGTTCTGCTTGTTTCCCTGCTGTCTGTGGCCGTCCTGGCCGGTTGCTCGAAGAAGGTGAAGGAAGAGCCGGCAACCCCGGTCGACACCGGCACCTCCACCACCACCCCGACCGGTCCGTCGACCTCCGGCCTGTACGGCCCGGGCGACCTGGACACCGACGCTTGCCTGCGCCAGCGCGTTGTCTACTTCGACCTGGACAAGGAAGACGTGAAGCCGGAATTCCAGGCCATCATGGCTTGCCACGCCAAGTACCTGCGTGACCGTCCGTCCTCGCGCATCACCCTGCAGGGCCACACCGACGAACGCGGTTCGCGCGCGTACAACCAGGCCCTGGGTGAGCGTCGTGGCAACGGCGTCAACTCGGCCCTGCAGGCCAACGGTGGCTCGGCTTCGCAGCTGACCGTCGTGTCCTACGGTGAAGAGCGTCCGGTCTGCACCGAGTCGAACGAGTCCTGCTGGTCGCAGAACCGTCGCGTCGAAATCGTCTACACCGCGCAGTAATCCATGCGCATTGGCATCAAACTGATGCTGGTCGTTGCGGCAGCCCTCGTGGCTGCCGCACCGGCGCATGCACAGCGACAGAGCCTGGCCGACCGTGTCGGCGCGCTCGAGCAGCAGATGTACAACAACAGCGCCAACCAGGACCTGTTGAACCAGATCAATCAGCTGCGGCAGCAGGTCACCAGCCTGCAGGCCTCGATCGAGCAGTTGCAGCACGACAACGCCCAGCTCAAGCAGTCCGCCCAGGACCAGTACCTGGATCTGGACAGCCGCCTGAACCGGTTGGAAGGGGGCAATGCCGCCCCGGCCCTGCCGCCCGTTCCGGCGAGCGCGCCGAAGGCCGCACCGGCCCCGGCAAAACCCGCAGCGGCGGCCACTTCCGAGCGGCCGCCTTCCGTCCACGGTGATGCCGGCAGTCTTGCCGCCACCGGCGACGAGCGCACCTCCTACAACGTCGCCTTCGATTCGCTGAAGGCCGGCAAGTACGATGATTCGGCGCAGTTGTTCCTGAGCTTCCTGCAGCTGTACCCGAACGGCGTCTACGCGCCGAACGCGCTGTACTGGCTGGGCGAGAGCTACTACGCCACCCGCAACTTCCCGATGGCCGAGACCCAGTTCCGCGAACTGCTCTCGCGCTATCCGACCCACGACAAGGCCGCCGGCGGCCTGCTCAAGGTCGGCCTCTCGCAGTATGGCGAGGGCAAGGTCGACCAGGCCCAGCAGACGATGGAGGCCGTCGTGGCGCAGTACCCCGGCTCGGACGCCGCGCGCACCGCGCAGGACCGTCTGCAGTCCATCCGCCTCGGCAAGCAGATCCGCTGACCCGGCGTACAATAGGTGCCCTGTAGAGCCGAGCCCACGCTCGGCTGCTTTCGTTTCCGGTTCGGCAAACCCGCCCGGATCCGGCAGCGCCGGGCCCTGTCTGCCCGGTTGTTTTCGTAGAGCCGAGCCATGCTCGGCTGCGTTCGTTACCGGCCACGGTAGCCCACCCGCCACGTGTCCCACCAAGAAGTACCCGCCATGACCGCCGTTACTCCGTCCAGCGCCGCCGCCACGCCCAGTGAGATCGTGCAGTCGCCCCTGCCACGCCTGAAGATCACCGAGATCTTCACCTCGCTGCAGGGCGAAGCCGATACCGCCGGCTGGCCAACCGTGTTCGTGCGCCTGACCGGCTGCCCGCTGCGTTGCCAGTACTGCGACACCGCCTATGCCTTCCACGGCGGCACCTGGTGGGATATCGACGACATCGTGGCCGAGGTGCTGGCCCAGGGCGTGCGCCACGTCTGCGTGACCGGTGGCGAGCCGTTGGCGCAGAAGCGCTGCCTGGTGCTGTTGGAAAAGCTGTGCGATGCCGGCATGGACGTCTCGCTGGAAACTTCCGGTGCGCTGGACGTCAGCGCGGTGGACCCGCGGGTGTCGCGCGTCGTCGACATCAAGACGCCGGGTTCGGCCGAAGCCGCCCGCAACCGCCTGGAAAACCTGCCGCTGCTGACCGCCCGCGACCAGATCAAGTTCGTCATCTGCAACCGCGAGGATTACGACTGGGCCAAGGCGATGGTCGCCGGGCACGGCCTGGTGCAGCGCTGCACCGTGTTCTTCTCGCCCAGCAAGGGCGAGATCACCGCGCGGCAGCTGGCCGACTGGATTGTCGAAGACCGGCTGCCGGTGCGCTTCCAGATGCAGTTGCATAAAATCCTGTGGAACGACGAGCCGGGCCGATGAGCCGGCGCAGCGTTCCCTGATGTAACTCCGGCGCGGGACAGCGTGCTGGCTTTCCCCTCCCAACCGGATGTTTTTCCCATGAAGAAGGCAGTCGTGCTTCTCTCCGGCGGCATGGATTCAGCCGCCGTCATCGCCATGGCCCAGGAACAGGGCTTCGCCGTGCATGCCCTGAGCGTGCGCTATGGCCAGCGCCATACCTCCGAACTGGACGCTGCCGCCCGCGTGGCCAAGGCCCAGGGCGTGGTCGCGCACAAGACCGTGGACGTGGACCTGCGCAGCATCGGCGGCTCGGCACTGACCGACGACATCGACGTGCCGGAGGCCGGCGGTGCCGGCATTCCGGTCACCTATGTGCCGGCGCGCAACACCATCATGCTGTCGCTGGCCCTGGGCTGGGCCGAAGTGCTTGGCGCCAACGACATCTTCTGCGGCGTCAACGCCGTGGATTACTCCGGCTACCCGGACTGCCGCCCCGAGTTCGTGGCGGCGTTCCAGGCGCTGGCCAACCTGGCCACCAAGTCGGGCGTGGAAGGTGCGGGCATCAAGGTGCACGCACCGCTGCAGTTCCTCAGCAAGGGCCAGATCGTCAGCGAAGGCGTGCGCCTGGGCGTGGACTTCGGCCTGACCGTGTCCTGCTACAACGCCGACGCTCACGGCGCCGCCTGCGGTCATTGCGATGCCTGCCGCCTGCGCGCGCAGGGCTTTGCCGAGGCCGGCGTGCCCGACCCCACGCTGTACGCCTGACCGCGTCTGGTAGAGCCGGCCGCTGGCCGGCTTCACTGCAGGTGCGAACCGCCCCTTCTTGGTGTGTGCAAGCCGCCCCTCTCGGTGGGTGCGAACCGTTGGTTCGCACTCCTTGACCTACCGGACCTGCAACCATCCCGATGCCTCGATGAAGCCGCGCACCGCGTCCGGATCGGCGTAGTCCAGTTCGATCATCCGCGCGATGGCGGCCCCCTCGTCGGTCTGTTGGCGCATGTACTCCTGCGCGATGCGGTATCCGGCGTAGTAGCCCAGATCACTCACCCCGAACGGATTGCGCGCGCTGTTGTACAGCCAGTTGTCCAGGCTGTCACCGTGCATCTCGGCAAGGAAGCGCGTGCGGATTTGTGCCTCGTGCGCGGGCCCATAGGCGTACAGCGGCAGTGCCGGACGGCGACCGCTGATGCGCTCTGCCACGTATTCGGCCACGCCTTCGCGTACTGCGTACTGGGCCAGGCTGCCAGTGGTCTCGCGCTGCTGGGTATGCACGTACTCGTGCAGGTTGTTCTGCGCGTTGTTCGCACCGGGGCGGCTGTCGTAGAAGATCCGCAGGCGGCCGCGCATCGGCTCGGGCAGCTCGCTTACGTCCACGCGCTCATCGCCCAGCGCCATCTCCGCCCCGATCAACACCTTGTCGCCCAACGTGGTGCCGCCGGTACGCAGCACGCCCATCGCGTAGGTGATGGTGGCCGGACGCAGTGCAGGGTAGAGCGCGCGGAACGCGTCCAGGTCCCGGTCCAGCGTGGCGCTGGCCTGCTGCGCGTTCGCAGTCAACGGCCGTACCGAAGTCCAGAAGCGTGGCCATGACTGCATGGCCTCGGCGTATTCGCGGGCCGTGTAGTTGCGGACCTGCATCAGTGCATGCAGTCCGGGGCTGCCGGGATCGATGTAGCGTTGCTGGACCAGCACCACGCGGCGTTCGGCATCAGGCTCGGCGCGCACCGCGTCATAGGTGGCCCAGAAGCGGGCGATGTCGTCAGTGACGACCTGGGACGTCGAGGCCACTGCTGTGCAGGGCAACAGCAGGATGGCGATCAGACAGCAGGTGAGGCGCATCCGTGGCTCCGGGTGGTGAACATGGATGGGATGCGTGGAAGGCCCGGAAGGTTTAAGCGGGCTGACCCGACCGGGTAGTGCCGGCCGCTGGCCGGGACACGCAACACCCCTGTACTTCGCGCGACCCGGCAAAGTAGGGTAGAATGCGGACCCCGCCGAAAGGCCGGGCGATGCATCGGGCCGTTAGCTCAGTCGGTAGAGCAGAAGACTTTTAATCTTTTGGTCGAAGGTTCGAATCCTTCACGGCCCACCAATCCCGAGACCGGCATCGTCCGGTACAGTGCAGAAAACCCCGGAAATTCTGGGGATTTTTGTTGTCTGGCGTCCGCCGCAGTCCGAGGCGGTCCTTGACAAGCCGGCGGTAGCTGGCGGTAGGTTTTGCGGTAACAGGCGTACCCAGTGACCCAGTTACCGCCCATCCCTTTACCGCCATGAGCAAGCTGACCGAGACCGCAATCCGCAAGACCAAGCCGACCGACAAGCCCTTCAAGCTGAACGACGGGAAGGGCCTCTACCTGCTGGTGAGACCCGATGGCGCCAAGTGGTGGCGCTACGACTATCGCCGCCCCGTGACCAGCAAGCGCAATACCCTGTCCTTTGGCACCTACCCGAAAGTGTCCCTGGCTGACGCCCGCCAGCGCCAGGCAGAAGCCCGCAAGCTGCTGGCCGCAGGCATCGACCCCGGCGAACAGCGCAAGGCAATCAAGGCCGCCGGGGCTGAGCGTGCCGCCAGTACCTTCGCCGCCCTGGCGGCCGAGTACCTGGCGACCAAGGAAGCCAATCTCTCAGCAGGCACCCTCGCCCGCGAGCGCCGCCTGGCCGAGCAAGAGTTGGCTCCCATCGCGGTCCTGCCCGTCGCCGAAATCAGCACCCCCGCGCTCCTGGGTGCCCTGCGCAAGATCGAGGCACGCGGGGTGGTTGAGACCGCACACCGCGCGCGGGCACTGGCCGACCGCGTGTTCCGCTACGCCATCATCACCGGCAAGGCCGAGCGCAACCCGGCGACCGACCTGAAGGGCGCCCTGCAATCTCCGAAGACCCAACACTTCGCCAGCATCACCGAGCCGGCCAAAGTCGCGGGGCTGCTACGGTCCATCTGGGGCTACGACGGCTCCCCGGTCACGCTGGCGGCACTGAAACTGGCCCCGATGCTCTTCGTGCGCCCTGGCGAACTGCGGGGCGCGCGCTGGGCCGACATCGACCTGGACGCGGCGGAGTGGCGCTACACCGCCAGCAAGACCGAGCAGCCCCACTTGGTACCGCTGGCGGCGCAGGCGGTGGACATCCTGCGCGAACTGAAGCCCCTGACCGGCCGCCGTGAGTACGTCTTCCCCGGCGTGAAGGGGCGCGACCGGCCGATGAGCGAGAACACCCTAAACGCCGCGCTGCGCCGCCTGGGCTACGACAAGGACACCATGACCGCTCACGGTTTCCGCGCGATGGCACGCACCATCCTGGACGAAGTGCTGGGATTCCGCCCTGACTTCATCGAGCACCAGTTGGCCCACGCGGTACGCGACCCGAACGGCCGTGCCTACAACCGTACCGCCCATCTGGCCGAGCGTCGCAAGATGATGCAGGTGTGGGCCGACTATCTGGACGGCCTGCGAACCGGCAGCAACATCGTGCCGTTCAAGCAGCGCGTCGCGTAGGCGCGCCAGGATATTCCAGGTACACCGAAGGCCGCCTTGTGCGGCCTTCTTCGCATCCCGAAGCGCTGCCGTGCGGGCAGCGCGCGGGCCGGGCATCGACCGCAGCGCCGCGTGGTGCGCCCCCACTGTCAGGCTGCACGGTCGGTGCCGATTTTTCTTTGCCTTTGTCTACCCTGATCTGTCTTTTTTCATGGCGCTTGGCGGCTAGAATGGCAAATCGACATGGCCGCACTTGGGGAATCTCGCGCGGCCTTCATACGGCCTTCGATGGCCGCCCGCAGCACCACAGGAGCCGATGTGTCCCGACTGACCGACTTGATCGCCCAGGCGAAGAAGAAAGATCCGCAGTTGGGGGCTGACCTGGACAGGGAGTTCAAGGTCCTGTCGTCGCGCCTGCCGTTCGGCCTGAACTTCGAACGGCACAGCCCGGAAGCGGTGGAACTGCCGCTACGACCAATTCGCAAGGGCGACAAGGTGCGGGTGTTACCGCCGCGCGGCGAGACCAAGAAGGGCGACCAGCGACTCTGGCAGGTAAAGGCCATCCATAAGGCGACGAAGACCGCCGACCTGGAATTGCTGGGTGTGGAAGAGCCGGAAACGCAGTCGGTCTCGCGGGATGATCTGGTGGTGGTCGCCGAGTTCCGCGACTTGATCCATCCCGGCCTCGTGAGCACGGGCAAGGTAACGCGCGGCGGCGACAAGCCTTTCCACACGGTCATCAATGGCGAGAACTACCACGTTCTGAAGGCGCTGACCTATACGCACCGAGGCAAATTGGATGCCATCTATATTGACCCTCCGTACAACACAGGTGCAAAGGACTGGAAGTACAACAACGATTACGTCGAGAGGGATGACCTGTATCGCCATAGCAAATGGCTGGCGATGATGGAACGTCGATTGCAGATTGCAAAAGAGCTTCTGAATCCTGCGGATTCAGTCCTTGTCGTCACTATCGACGAAAAGGAAGTTCATAGGCTCAGGCTACTTCTTGAGCAGGTTCTGCCCGAGGCAAAGGTTCAGATGATCACCTCGGTGATAAGTCAGAACGGAACGAGCCGTGATGGTGAATTTTCACGAGTTGAAGAGTATTTGCTGATTGCGCGAGTCGGGGCTTCGAAAATCGGAAGAACGAACGACAACATGCTTTCCGCTGAGGGGAAGGGGAAGGTAAGTCGCGTGTGGTTCAATTTTATGCGAACCAGTACGCCACGAGAGAAGCTAGAGGGCCAATTCTATCCAATTTTCATTGATCCGCAGAGGTCTTTGATTCTTGAGCTTGGCGACCCGGTTGGGAAGGGTCTCTCCGCTCCTAAGTTCGCTGAAACTAAAGACCGCATTGCTGTTTGGCCGCTACGTGATGATGGCAAGGCGGCTACGTGGGGTGCTATTCCGGATACTGCCAAGAAGCTGATAGAGGGCGGCTTCTTGAGGGTTGGGAAGAAAGACGAGGAGACCGGATACTGGAGCATTCAATACGTTCGCCAAGGCGATCAGAAGCGAATTGAATCTGGTCAAATTGAGGTCGTCGGGAAGCGTGAAGATAACTCTCTGATCCTTGAGCACACGGACGTTTCTCAGCGTGAAAGTTTTCCAAAAACTGTATGGAATAGAACATCGCACGACGCAACTGCACATGGAACACGACTCAACAAGGTGCTGATGCCAGGGCGAAGCTTCCCTTACCCAAAGTCACTGTACGCGGTTGAAGATACCCTGCGCTTCTTCATTAAAGACAAACCTGGTGCACTTGTTTTGGATTTTTTTAGCGGCTCAGGCACAACGGCGCATGCGGTTATGCGCTTGAACAAGCAGTACGGCGGCCGTCGGCAATGCATATCGGTCACCAACAACGAAGTGGCGGCCGACGAGCAGAAGGCTCTGCGTGAGCAAGGCTTTCGGCCGGGTGATCCCGAGTGGGAGAAGTGGGGTATCTGCGACTACATCACCAAGCCACGCGTGCAGGCAGCCATTACTGGCAAGACCCCAGATGGCGAGCCGATCAAAGGCGACTACAAGTTCACCGACGAGTTCCCGATGGCCGACGGGTTCGAGGAGAATGCCGAGTTCTTCACCCTGACCTACGAAGCTGAGAAGTCGGTCGGCCATAACTTGGCGTATGCCCGCATCGCGCCGCTGCTGTGGCTGCGCGCAGGCGCGTGCGGCAAGCGCATCGACAAACTGCCCGTCGAAGGCTGGGCTGTGGCCGATGCGTATGGTTTGCTGACCGAAGTGGATAAGGCCACACCCTTCATCACGGCCTTGGCCAAGGCCCATGACGCGCGCTTGGCCTTCATCGTCACCGACGACGACCGCCGCTTCCAATCCGTCGCCAGGCGCCTGCCCAAAGGCGTCGAGCCGGTACGCCTGTACGAGTCGTACCTGACCAATTTCAGCTTTACTAACGGGGAATGATGGTATGAAGTTCACCCTCAAGGACTACCAGCGCGACGCCGTGCGCGATGCCCTGGCCAATCTCAGGAAGGCCCGTCGCTACTGGCACAACGAGGGCGACAAGAGCGCCTTTTCCCTGACCGCCGTGACCGGCGCAGGCAAGACCGTCATGGCCGCCGCCGCGTTCGAGGCGCTATTCCACGGCGACGACGAATTCGACTTCGACGCCGACCCCGGCGCGGTGGTGATCTGGTTCAGCGATGATCCCTCCTTGAACGAGCAGACGCGCTTCCGCCTGCTGGAAGCCAGCGACCGCATCAACCACAGCGATATGGTGGTGGTCGAGCACCCCTTCAGTCGGCCCAAGTTCGAGGCCGGGAAAATCTACTTCCTCAACACGCAGAAGTTCAGCAAGAGCAGCCTGTTGGTACGCGGCTTCGACGACAAGGGCGGCCTGTTCGAGCAGCGGCCGGATGCGCAGGCATACACCTTGTGGGACACCATCCAGAACACCATCGAAGATCCCGGCCTGACCCTGTACCTGGTGCTGGACGAAGCGCATCGCGGCATGGGCACGCCGAGCGCTGCCAGTGAAACGGCCAGGAGCACCATCGTGCAGCGGATCATCAACGGCGCGTCCGGGGTGAAGGGCATCCCGGTGGCGTGGGGCATCTCGGCCACGGTGGAACGCTTCGACAAGGCGATTGCGAGCGCGGGCCAGCACGTCAAGCTACCGAATGTGGTGGTTGATCCGGTCAAAGTGCAGGAATCCGGCCTCATCAAGGACGACATCATTCTTGATGTTCCCGATGAAACCGGCGACTTCGATACCGTGCTGGTGCGCCGCGCCGCCGACAAGCTGAAGGAAGCGACCGAGGTCTGGGCCGAGTACGCGCGACAGCAGGAAGAATCGCGCGAAGTGGTGCCGCTGCTGGTGTTCCAGGTGCCCAACACCCCCGACCCGAACGAAGTTGGGCGCTGGCTGGATACGCTGTTCGCGCGCTACCCGGAATTGCCGCGCGATAGCGTGGCGCATGTGTTCGGCGAGCACACAACGCAGAGATTTGGTGGCCACCAAGTGCCCTACATCGAGCCGCAGCGGGTGCAGGAATCGACCGCGGTGCGCGTGCTGATCGCCAAGGACGCCATCAGTACCGGCTGGGACTGCCCGCGCGCCGAAGTGATGGTTTCCTTCCGCGCCGCCAGCGACAAGACCCATATCACGCAATTGCTCGGCCGCATGGTGCGCACCCCGCTGGCGCGGCGGATTCCCGGCAACGACCGCCTGAATTCGGTCGAGTGCCTGCTGCCGAAGTTCAACCGCAAGACCGTGGATGATGTGGTCAAGGCCTTGCTCCGTGGCGACGACACCACCCCGCCGACCGGGCGCATCCTGGTCAACCCGGTGGAGATGAAGCCCAACCCGGCCGCTTCGGCGGTTGTGTGGAAGGCCTTCGAGGCGCTGCCGTCGCAGACCCGGCCACAAAAGAGCGCCAAACCAGCCAAGCGCCTGACCGCGTTGGCGCAGGAACTGGCCGATGACGGCATCCTCGAAGGTGCCGGCAGGAAAGCCCATGCGGCCCTGCACGCGGCTCTGGACAAGTTCCAGAAAGACAACGCCGAGAAGATCAAGACCAAGCGCGATTCAGTGCTGGTGGTGGACGGCAAAACCGTGGTCGCCAGCCTGAAGAACAAGGCGATGACCTTCAACGAGTTCTGGGAGGAAGCCGACATCGCGGTGATCGACGACGCCTACCGGCGCGCGGCGCGCATCTTCAGTCCGGACATTGCGCGCACCTACGTCGAGTACCTGGCCGACAAGGTGGCGGATCGGGAGGAAGACCCCGAGGAATACCTGGAAGCCATCATGGAGGCGCGCGTGACCGTCGCCGGCCTGGGCCTGGTGACGGAAGTGCAGGCCTACTTCGACGCCGAGGCCGGCAAGCTGGCGAAGGCTTGGCTGGCCGAATACGCGCCGCGGATCAAGGTGCTGAAGCACGACCGCCAAGAAGCCTACCGGCAGATCATCGAGATGAGCACCGAGCCGCAGGACGTGGGCCTGGTCAAGCCGGAAAGCAAGTTTGAGATGACCAAGGTGCGCGAGGGCGATAAGGAAACCGACTTGCCGACCTGGAAGCACCACTTGCTGTGCGATGAAGGCGGGAACTATCCGACGCAGTTGAACGATTGGGAGACCACGGTCTTCGAGACCGAAACCAAGCGCGAGGGCTTCGCTTTCTGGTATCGCAACCCGCAGCATCCAGGGCAGTCGTCGCTGGGCATCGCTTACGTCGAGGCTGACCAATACAAGATCGTCCGCCCGGACTTCCTGTTCTTCGCCGAGCAGAACGGCAAGGTGGTGGTTGACCTGGTAGACCCGCACGGCCTGCACCTGGCCGATGCGCTGCCCAAGCTGCAAGGACTGGCGCAGTACGCCGAGACCCATGCCGGGACCTACCGGCGCATAGAGTCGGTCGCAGCGGCCAACGGCAAGCTGCGCGCGCTGGACCTGACCCGCCCGGAAGTGCGCAAGGCCATTGCCGAGGCCAAGGACGCGGCCGGACTGTTCGCTGGAGCGCTGGCAGACGACTACGAGTGAGCCGGGGTTTTAGTAGTTGTAGTAGGGATAGAGAAGCCCGCAGCTCAGTCGACTTTGTTCTACCTAGAATTTGCACGTTAGCTGCACGATCGCCGACGTTAGATATAGTGGTCACGTACGGGGGAACAAACGAATTTTCGGCGAAGTTTGCTTGGCTGTTACCCCCGCAATAGGCACCTATGCCTGCCCTGCCTGCCCTTCGCTTGGTCGAGAGGGCACCAGCCGTCTGCCCGCCCTGCCGCTTCCGCCTGAAGGGGAGGGGGACTATAGGGGGAGGGGGAGACCTAGGTTATTCCTAAGAGCCACTACGGATCACCGAGGTGGGACTGTTCAGTGCCATAGAGTTCCATAGACCACCTGGCGGTTAAGACCAGAGATTCACCACCACGAGTTATCCATGGTTCCACCGAGGTGATCCTAGGTGCTCCTCTGTCCGCCTTGATTGTCGTTGGGTTCGACTTCGGCGGTCTTGCTCCCTGATCTCCTCTACTGCTGTGTGGTCTCCGCCATCAAGGCTAGGAGGCCGCCGCTAAGCCGGCACCATTCACAGCCAAGGCCCGTCTGAGGGCCGCCCCGCAACCATCGCACCGCCCCGGTGCTGCAAGGCCCGTTTTCGCAAAACGGTGCCAACGCCTTTTCCCCAGCGCATTGCCCCTTGTCGCCGCACGCGGCAGGGGCGGCCGTGCGCGCCTGTCTGTCACCACCACGAGGATGCCCACGATGAGCAACGCCAACATGAAACTTTCCGGCAACCGCTGCCAGTGCCCGACCTGCGGCCAGTTCTTCAATTCCGTTTCGGTCTTCGACCGCCACCGCGTCGGCAGTTTCGACGATCCGGCCAACCCCCGCCGCTGCCTCACGATCCGTCAAATGCTCGCCAAAGGGTTCGCTCAGAACGGCAAGGGCTACTGGGTCAGACATCGCCGCAAGGCTGGCACCATTCGGCGCCAACGCGCGACCGAGGGCCACCCCGGTACGACTGTAGTGCCCCTGGCCGCCTAAGCAGCGCTTTCGTTAAGCGGTGCCAAGCGGGGCTGAAATGGTTCACCGCAAAATTCCGCGAGGGCATTTGACCCGTCGCGCATTCGCGGATCACCCCCGTACCCCCTTAGGCCCCTGCGGCGCACCGCCGCGATCCTTTCACCCCAATCCATCCAGCTCATCGAGGCCCTCAGCGACCGGACCGCTGGCGGGCCTTTCTGTTTTGAGGACGCAACCCCATGAACGATCTTCAGCAAGCCCCGGTTCCCTTCCACTTCCTGCGCCTGCCCGAAGTGCTCGCCACAGTTGGAGTGAGCAAATCCACCCTGTACGCCTGGATCAAGGAGGGGAAGTTCCCTAGGCCGGTACACCTGTCGGCGACGGCAGCGGTCTGGGTATCGATCGAGGTCGCCGAGTGGATGCAGGCGCGTGTGGCCGAACGTGATGCTAACATCGCGGCAGCCTGACACCGCTGACGGTAACTTTGGCGGTAGCTGCGAAACTTGAATTTGGGAAACCCGAATAAGTTCGCGGGGTTAGCTGCGCGGTTGGGAGCCTTCACGGCCCACCATTGCATTGACGATCAAGAAGGCGCCCAAGGGGCGCCTTTTTTGTTGCTTCCTTCAAAGCACTTCCGCAATGGGGGAAGCGCCGCTGCAACGATGCGGTGTTGCAGGTGCTATCGACTCCCCGGCGCCCGCTGGCAGCGGGTGCGGGGAGGCGGCGCTCCGCGCACCCGCTTCCGTCGCTGCTGCCCCCACGTCGCTCACCTTAAAAAAATTACCTTTAAGGTAACAATAAAGGTAATTTCAGGTAATTGATCTCATCAGAACCGGCCGTTTCCGGCCGGCCAGGGACGCTGTCAGCCGTAATGCGCGCGCAACAGCCCGGCGTCGTGGAAGGAAATGCCCTCGCGGATACACTCCTCCGCGCGCTCCATGTCCTTGTGCAACTGGATCAGTGCGTCGTCGGCGAGCTGCTCGATGTTGACCACACCGCAACATGCCTGATCGATCACATGCTGCATGGGTTCGCCCCAGCGTCGGCGTACGTTGCGGATCATGCGGCAATGCCACTCGCGCATGACCGCGTCCATGCGCCTCTCCCCGCGGACCACATGTGCGTCTCCCGCCACCACCCGCAATGCCGGCGCCGGGGTGCGCTCGCCGCGCAGTTCCTGGGTCCTAGCGGCCAACCGCTGTGCGAGCTCCTCGAGTCGCGTGTGAGTCATCCTTTGCCTCCCTGATCCGTCTTGCCAGAAGCTTCGTCAGGTCGAGCACATTGTCCGGTGCAGAGGGCTGACCGAACTCGTCCACGACCATGAATGCGGTCTCCAGCAGCACGGGATCGTAGATCCATTCCGGTGGATCGCCGACCAGCTCCAGGTAGTGCGAAAGCACCTTGACCGCAGCGCTCATTTTCTCGAAATCCAGTCCCGTAGATTGAGACTGAAGCGACACGTCTCCGTCCTGATCGACGCGATCCAGCGTTCCATGTGGAAGCTGCATCACTGATTCAAGATCGCGCGCAAGCCGATGGCCGATGCTCTTCGGGTTGCTCTCGGAAATCCACTGGCTGACCTGGGGCTGGGCCCAGCGGGTGCCACCGTACAGGCGGGCCCACTCGGCCGGGCCGCCGGCGGCGGCCACGCGGAGGCGCATGTTGAGGGTGCGAGCGGTACTGGCGTCCATCTGTAGATGGTGCGCTGCATTACCAATCCAGCAAATGACCAAAACGGTATTGACTATCCATTACCGTGACAGTAATGTGTGGCCCATGAACCTCATCGACTACGCCATCTCCCAAGGGGGCTACGGCACCCCCAGCTGTCCCGTCATGCGCCGCCTGGCCCACCAGACCGGCTGCGCGCTGCGGACCCTCTACATGATCGCCCGCGGCCACAAGCTGCCCGGCGCGCGCCTGTGCCGGCGCATCGAGCTGGCCACTGCGGGCACCGTGCGCCGCGAATCCCTGCGCCCGGATGTGTTCGGTCCGGCCCCGTCGCCCGTCAAAGGAGAAGCCACCCATGCAGCTTGATACGTTCGGTGAGTATGTCCGCAGCCGCCTAGAGCACTGGGGCGGCGAATATGCGCTGCATCGCGACTGCGAATACCTCGGCTTCCAGTCGCGCAACCTGCTGGCGGTGCTGATCGAGCATCGTGGTGACATGCCGGGGCGGGCCCAGGGCTACAAGCCTCTGGAAACCGATCAGCTGGCGCAGCAGATCGAAGACATCATCACGGCGGTCGCGCGTGACAACGTGGCGATGGCCTGTGCGCTGCGCGGCTACTACTGCGGGCGTGGCCGACGCAAGGTCGAACGATTCGAAACGGCGAATCTGCTGCTGGCCAACAGCGGGCAGCGGCCGGTATCCAACCGGCATTACCTCAACCTGGTCGAACTTGGCTTCCAGCGCGTACGTGGCTGGATGGAGGGCATCGCCCAGGCCGCATGAGCGGCGGAACCGATCTTCCGCCCGCCTCCCGACCGGAACAACCCTCGTGCCGAGCCGGCAGCGGGGCGGGCACCTCTTCGGGCCACGTCGATGCGACGCGGCCTGCATTCCCTCCAGGACCCATCATGAAAGAAGAAATCATCAGCACGGCCGGCG
Organism: Stenotrophomonas sp. YJH_SMC_69; assembly: GCF_059370495.1. Classification (NCBI taxonomy): domain Bacteria; kingdom Pseudomonadati; phylum Pseudomonadota; class Gammaproteobacteria; order Lysobacterales; family Lysobacteraceae; genus Stenotrophomonas; species Stenotrophomonas sp. YJH_SMC_69. Next base: position 259,534 of record NZ_JCAFTS010000006.1, read on the forward strand.
CGGCGGCCATCAAGTCGGCGCCGCCGGTTACCGTCGCCGGTGCGCTTGCAGCCGGCATCACCCTGGACCGCCTGGTCGTGGTCCTCACCATCATCTACCTGGCGGCGCAGATTGCCTATCTGGGCTGGCGCTGGCTGCGCGAATGGCGCCGCAGGGAGCGCGAATGAGCCGGCCCGGCAGTACATTGCCGGTACGCAGCCTGGTCGCCGCGCTTGCGCTGAGTGCTGCGGGCCTGATCGCCATCGTTGACCGCGAGGGATACACCGACGCCGCAGTGGTGCCCACGCGCAATGACCGGCCCACCTATGGCTTCGGCTCGACCGTTCGCGAGGATGGCACGCCGGTGAGGCTGGGCGACCGCACCACGCCGGCACGCGCGCTGCATGCCGTGCAGGCTCATCTGGCCAGGGAGGAAGGGGAGTTCCGCGCGTCGCTGCCCGGTGTGGCGCTCAGCCAGGGCGAGTACGACGTCTATGTCGATTTCCTCTACCAGTACGGCATCGGCAACTGGCGCGCGTCGTCGATGCGCCGGCATCTGCTGCAGGGTGAGTATCACCAGGCCTGCGATGCCTTGCTGCTGTGGAGGCGGGCAGGGGGCTACGACTGTTCAACCCGCATCGACGGCCGCCCCAACACCGTGTGCTGGGGAGTGTGGGAGCGCCAGCAGCAGCGCCATGCGCGTTGCCTGGCGGAGCAGTGACCCATGCCGCGCATGCTGGTGGTGATGGCGTCGCTGCTGCTGTGGTCGTTGCTGATGTTCATGACTGGCTGGCGTTGGCGCGGTGATCGCAGCGACCTCGCGATGGCGCGTGCCGATGTGGAGCAACAGGCCGGCGCGGTGCAGTCCGAACGGCGGTTGCGCCGGGATCAGGAAGAACGGAGCGAGGCGATGGCCTCACTGGGGGAACAACATGAACAGGATCGTGAGCGCGCGGCCGAGGTGGATGCCGATGTGGTGGCTGCCCTGCGCGCTGGCACTCTCCGCCTGCGCGACGACCTCGCCGCGTGCCATACCGGCCGTCTGTCCGAAGCCGCCGCCCGCACCGGCGAACGTGATGCGGGCGCCCGGTTACGAGCAGAGGTTGCGGCAGCGCTTGTTCGAATCGGACGCGATGCCGACGACCAGCTCCGTGCCTGCCAGGCCGTGATCGAACTGGATCGCCGTTGAGGGCGCCGGCGCAGTTATGCTGGCCGTCCTCTCGAAAATGGAAGTTCGCATGCGCGTCGTCGCTCTCTCCGCTCTGATCCTGCTGGCCGCCGCAGGGCCGGGCCTCGCAGCTGTTCCCACCGTGCCGGCAGCACCGCCGGCATCGACCGCTGCGGCCGCACCACTGGTCATCGGCGAGACCTTCACCGTGCAGTCGAAGGCACTGGGCGAGACCCGCCGCATCAATGTCTATCGTCCGCAGCCCTGGGGCCTGGATCCGAAGGCGCCGCTGCCGGTGCTGTACATGGCCGATGGCGGCATCGGCGAGGATTTCCTGCATGTGGCAGGGCTGGTGCAGGTGCTGACCGGCAATGGCAGCATGCGTCCGTTCCTGCTGGTCGGCATCGAGAATACCGAGCGCCGCCGCGACATGACCGGCCCCAGCAGCGACCCGCAGGACCAGAAGATCGCGCCACGCATCGGTGGCTCGGCGGCCTACCGCAGCTTCCTGCGTGATGAACTGATGCCGCAGGTACGCCAGCGCTACCCGACCACAGACGAGCGTGCGCTGATCGGTGAGTCGCTGGCTGGCCTGTTCGTGGTCGAGACGCTGCTGCAGGAGCCGACGCTGTTCAACAGCTATATCGCGCTGGACCCCAGCCTGTGGTGGAACCGTGGTGCGATGCTGGCCGGAGCATCCCGGCAGCTGCCGGCGGTGACGCGTGCACAGCCGCACGTGTTCCTGGCCAGCAGCGGGCAACCGGAACTGGCCGCCTCCACGGCACGACTGGCCGCGCTGCTGCAGCAGGCCTCGCCGTCGCCGCTGGTGAAGTACCTGCCGCTGCCGGAGGAAACCCACGCGACCGTCTACCACCCGGCCGCATTGCAGGCGCTGCGCACACTGTTCCCGGCGCCGCCGCCGGCCTCGCCCTGACCGCGCGTGGCGCGGCGCCGCGCGACGTGTGAGGATGCGGTAGCGACGCCACCCGGGTGCGTCGCCCGCAACGGGAGAGTGTGGATGCAGCGTGTGCGTGGATGGAGTGTGGCGGCCTGCCTGGCCATGGGGGGCTGTGCGATGTCGGTGGCGCCACCGGCAACTCCGGATGAAGCGAAGGAAAGCGCGGCCACCGCCGCGCAGGGCGTGGTGCTGCCGGATACCGAGGCGCTGCGCGTGCACGACCCGGTGGGACGCGATTACCCGATCTGGGTGGCGTTGCCGGCCGACTACGCCGCACATCCGGAAAAGCACTATCCGGTGCTGTACGTGACCGATGCGCTGTACAGCTTCCCGCTGGTGCGCAGCGTGCGCAACCTGGTCGGGCAGAAGGGCGTCAACATCGAGGATTTCATCCTGGTCGGGCTGCCGCCGCAGGAAGGCCTGACCTCCAGGCAGAGCCGCTCGCGGGATTACACGCCGAGCGATCCGGCGCGCACCGATCCGCGTGACTACAGCGACGACGTCAGCTACGGCGGCGCCGCGCATTACCGCGACTTCCTCGCCGAGCGCGTACTGCCGCTGATCGATGCGCGCTACCGCACCGATCCGGCGCGGCGAGCCTATGCCGGTCATTCCTATGGCGGCCTGTTCGGCGCCTACGTGCTGACCACGCGCCCGGACATGTTCCGCAGCTACATCCTGTCCAGCCCGTCGCTGTGGTTCGACAACCATCGGGTGCCGCGCATGCTGGCCGAAGCCAAGGCGCCTGCGCAGCCGACCACGGTGGTGCTGTCGATCGGCAGCTTCGAAACGGTCAAGCCGGAGCCGCGCTATTTCACCCGCAACGACATGCTGCGCCACAACGCCGAGTTCGCCGAGCAGCTGCGCAGCAGCGGGCGATCATTGAAGGTGGAGAACATGGTGATCGACGGCGAGGACCATTTCACCGTCTACCCGGACATGATCACCCGCGCGCTGCTGAAGGTGTTCCCGGGTACCGGGCCGTACAGCAGCGGATGATGGGTGCCTCAGGCCGCCTGTGCATCCGGCCCGGTCAATACGCCCACATCGGCGTGCCGGAAGCACAGCCGGATGGCGTCGAGCAGCTCGCTCATGTTGTAGGGTTTGGGCAGGAAATGGATGCCGTCGCGGAGCTGCGGCAGCACCTGGTGCTGGTCCATGCCCGACGTCACCAGGATCGGCAGCTGGGGATACAGGCTGCGGACCCGGTTGGCGGCTTCAATGCCACTGATCGCACCCAGATTGACGTCGGTGAACAGCAGGTCGAAACGCTCACCGGCCGCCAGCAGGCCCAGCGCCGCTTCGGCAGAGCTCACGCCCACTACGTGGCAGGCCTGGCTTTCCAGCGCCAGTCGGCTCAGCTCGCGGGTTTCCTCGGCGTCCTCGATGAGCAGGACGCGGGGTTCAACGTGGCGCTTGGACAGCAACATGACGCGACAACTCCGGACAGCAACGGTGAAAAGGCGCGCAAGTATGCGCAAGCCGGTAGTGATCCCGACGTGCACGGCAAGCTAAGCGGGCGTTACAGCCCTCTCTGGCGCCTGAACCGCACGTGCCAGGCCAGCACCGCCACCGCGAGCAGGGCGGTGCCGATGCGCAGGCAGGTGGCCTGCCAACCCAATGCGATGGCGTCATCGAGGCTGAACACATTCCAGGCAAGGTTCATCGAAACATGCAGGACCAGGCCGCACCACAGGGTGTCGCCGTCGAGGTGGTCGAGCCAGGCGAAGATGAAGCCGCCCAGCGCGATCACCGCGCCAATGAACAGTGCGATGCCGCCGCCGTCGAACCCGCCGAAGCCGAGCCAGTGCACCATGCCGAACAGCAGTGCCTGCGGCAGCGCGAGCAACGGCCACGGACCGCGCACGATCTTCACCAGCAGCACGAAGCCGAGGCCACGGAACAGCACTTCCTCGGCCAGCGGGAACAGCGCGGCCAGCATCGTGGCATCCAGCGCAGTCAGCGCCGTGTTCGGAGTTCCGAGCAGCGCCAGTCCCAGCCAGCAGGGCAGGCTGGCCAGCAGCACCCACAACGGGCCGCCCCAGCCGTTTCCGCGCAGTCCCAAGCTGGCCATCAGGCCCATGTCACGGGGCCGCAGCAGCGCGGCCAGCAGCAGTGCCACCAGCACCGCCAGAGCGTTGTCCAACAGGCTGCCGCCATAGGGGATGGGCAGTGCGGGAACCGGTGTGCCGATGGCCGCGGCGATATCCCGCAGGTTCAGGCCAAGGCCGACACCCAGCAGCACCAGCAACAGGCGCGCGGTGGTGGGCAGGCGGGACAACACGGTCATGTACGCATTCCCTGCGGGACAAGGGCGCAGTGTGCCGCGCGGTACGCATGTGGGCACGCGCCGGAAGTCCCTGTGCCATCGGTCACGCGTTGCCGCACAGTCATCGCGGTGCAGGTACAGTCGAAACCAGACCGACAGGAGCAATACCGATGCTGTGCCCCGTGTGCAAGACCCAGACGCTGCAGATGGCCGAACGCCACGGCATCGAGATCGATTACTGCCCAAGTTGCCGCGGCGTGTGGCTGGATCGTGGTGAGCTGGACAAGATCATCGAGCGCGCAGGCGCCGGTGCGGCCGTACCGCCGCCAGCGCCCGTGCTGGCTCAGCCGGCGTCGCCGCCACCGGTGATGCACCGTGATACCCGCCACCTCGGCCAGCGCTACGAGGACAACCGGGGCCAGGGCTACAAGAAAAAGAAGAAGGACAGCTTCCTGTCGGAACTGTTCGATTTCTAGTTTGTAGCGTCGAGCCATGCTCGACTGGATATTGCAGACCCTGGCCAAGCATGGCTCGACGCTACATGGGCTGCATGATCATGGCCGCCGCAGGATGAACTCGCGGTCGTGGGTATCACCGACGATGAAGTCGTACTCGCCGACCTTGCTGCAGCCATAGCGCGCGTAGAAGCGCTGCGCGCCGAAGTTTTCTTCCCATACGCCCACCCACAGGGTGCGGCGCCGCGGCTGGTCCAGCCAGGCCATGAACGCGTCCATCAGGCGTGCACCATGGCCGCCGTTCTGGTGTGCGGCCAGGATGTAGAACCGCTTCAGTTCGATGTCGCCCTCGCGTGCATCGGCATGCGGCAGGGTGTTGGCACCGGCGGCCAGGTAGCCGACCACGGCGTCGCCGTCCATCAGCAGCCAGATGGCACTGCGTGGGTCGGACAGTTCAGTGCGCTGCGGTTCCCTGCTGTAGTGCGCCTGCAGGAAATCATGCAGCTCCTGCGCGGGGTACGAGTCGCCCCAGGTTTCGGTGTAGGTGGTGATGGCGATCGCCGACAGGGCGTCGACATCGGCAAGGGTGGCGCGGCGGATCTGCAACGACATGGCGGTGCCTGCACTGGAACGTGGCGCAGTGTAGCCGGCCCCGGCGGCTGCCGGGGCTGGCCATTGCGCACGAGCCGCTGCTCAGAACCACATGCGCACGCCGGCCACCCAGCGTGTGTCGCGCGCGTGGTCGCCGGCGTAGTCGGCGGTGTCGCCAAACGTGCGCTCGTGGCTGATGCCGATGTATGGCGCAAAGCGGCGGCTGAACTCATAGCGCAGGCGCAGCCCGGCTTCGACCTTGTTCAGTCCGCGACCAATGCCGTACTCCGGTTCATCCCTGGCAGCGACGGTGGCTTCCAGCAGCGGCTGCAGGATCAGGCGGTTGGTCAGCAGCACGTCGTACTCGACCTCGGCCTTGGCCAGCACCTGGCCGCCGGAACCCATATACAGCGTGGCCGAGCTCTCGAACTTGTACGGTGCCAGCCCCTGGATGCCGATGGCCGCCCACGTGCGCGAGTCGGCCGGCCGGAAGTCCTGGCGCACGCCGACCAGCACGTCCCACCACGGCGACACGCTGCGCCCATACAGTGCTTCCAGCGACGATGACTCGGTGCGGCCGCGGCTGCGTTCGCCATCGGTGCGCAGCCACAGGCGGTTGATGTTGCCACCGATCCAGCCGGTGGCCTCCCAGGCCTGGCCGTTGCTGCTCTTGCCGTCCCAATGTTCGAGGCGGTCGATCAGCAGCAGGCTGTTGATCTCCGGCGCATGCTCCATCGCGCCGTGCGCGATCGGTGGGAATGCAGCGGCACGATCGGCATCGGACGGCACCGGGATGGGGTCGCGCGGTTCGGTGGGCGCGTGCGTGGCATGGCCCATTGCCCCGTGGTCCATCTGCGAATGGTCCATCGCCGCCGGTTGCATCGCGCCATGGTCCATCTTCGAGTGATCCATGCCGGCATGATCTGTGGTGCCCGAATCCATCTTCGAATGATCCATCTTCGAATGATCGGCCTGTTCGACCGGCGCGTTGGCGGTCTTTGCGGGCGGATCCATCGCGGCCATGTCATGCCCGGCGTGCGACTGCGCGAACACCGGCAATGCGGCGACCAGGCCCAGGGCCAGCAGGCTGGGGGAAAGCAGTGAGCGGCTCATTCTTCGATCCTCACTTCGCGCATCATGCCCGCTTCCATGTGGTACAGCAGATGGCAGTGGTAGGCCCAGCGGCCGAGCGCATCGGCGCGCACGCGGTAGCTGCGGCGGGTGCCGGGCGGCATGTCGATGGTGTGCTTGCGCACCTGGAATTCCTCCTGCGCGTTCTCCAGATCGCTCCACACGCCATGCAGGTGGATCGGGTGCTGCATCATGGTGTCGTTGACCAGCACGATGCGCATGCGCTCGCCGTAGTTCAGCCGCAGCGGTTCGGCGCTGGCGAACGGAATGCCATCGAACGACCAGGAGAATTTCTCCATGTGCCCGGTCAGGTGCAGTTCGATCTCACGGCTGGGCTCGCGGCCATCGGGGTCCTCGAACAGGCTGCGCATCGCGCCATAGGTCAGCACCTGGCGGCCGTTGTCGCGCAGGCCGATGCCGGGGTCGTCCAGCTTCGGTTCGGTCGCCGAGCTCTGCATGTCCACCAGCGGGTTGTTGCGCTCGCTGGGCGGGTGCTTTGGCGCCTTGCTGGCGGCATCACCGCCGCCATGCGCACCGTGGCCCATGCTGGCGCCGCAGCCGCCTTCCATGCCCTTCATCGCGGTCATGTCGTGGCCGCCGTGGCCACCACTGCCCATGTCGTGGCCCATGTCGCTCATCGTCAGCAACGGGCGCGGGTCGCGCTCGGGAATCGGCGCCTGCAGGCCATGGCGCACCGCCAGCGTGCCGGCAGCGTGGCCGGTGCGGCCCATGTCCTGGCAGAAGATCGTGTAGGCATCCTGGCCGCTCGGTTCCACCAGCACATCGTAGGTCTCGGCCGGCGCGATGCGGAATTCATCGATGCTGACCGGGTGGATGTACTGGCCATCAGCGGCGACCACGGTCATCTTCAAACCGGGGATGCGCACGTCGAAGTAGGTCATCGAGGCGCCATTGATGAAACGCAGCAGCACCTTCTCGCCGCTGCGGAACAGCCCGGTCCAGTTGCCGGCCGGGGCGGTGCCGTTCATCAGGTAGGTGTAGGTGTGGGCGTTGATGTCGGAGATGTCGGTCGGCGTCATCCGCATCCGCCCCCACATGCCACGGTCGGACAGCGCGGCTGACCAGCCCCCGCGCTTCACGTCACGCAGGAAGTCGGGCAGGGTGCGCTTGTAGTAGTTGTCATGCTCGGCGAGCTTCTTCATGCGCCGGAACAGCGCACCCGGATCCATGTCGGTCCAGTCGGACAGCATGATCACGTGCTCGCGGTCGTGCCGGTACGGCGCCGGTTCGGCCGGATCGATGATCAGCGCGCCGTACAGGCCGGCCTGCTCCTGGAACATCGAGTGGCTGTGGTACCAGTAGGTACCCGACTGCTTCAGCTGGAAGTGGTAGTGGTAGGTCTCGCCGGGGCCGATGCCGTTGAAGCTCAGGCCGGGCACGCCGTCCATGTTGGCCGACAGCAGGATGCCGTGCCAGTGGATCGAGGTCGGGTGGCGTTCCAGCGTGTTGCGGACGAACAGGTCCACGGTCTGGCCTTCGCGCCAGCGCAGGATCGGCGCCGGCAGCGATCCATTGACGGTGATCGCCGGGCGGGTGCGGCCGGTGAAGTTGGCCAGTGATTCGCCGATGGCCAGTTCGATGCGGGTGTCGCTGAGCACGGCTGGGGCGCCGGCCAGGCGCGGGGTGGCCGTGGCGGCGGCGAGCGCGCGCTGTGGTACGCCGACGGCGGCGATGCCGGCAACCACGCCGCCGGCGGCCAGGCCCTGCACGAACAGGCGGCGCGACGGCATGGGCACGGCGCCCGGACCGGGGGGAATGCGGGTATTCATGGTGGTGACTCCAGACACGTAAAGACGCCGGCAGGTGGCCGGCTACGGTGCGCAGGGCGCACGGTGCATGTGGAATCAGCCGATGGGAGGGCGTGAGATCGGCGGCAGCGGCGGCGCCGGACGGCCGGTGGCCGGCATCGGCTGCGGGGCCAGCGACAGCGCCGGGCCGGCCATGAACGGCAACGGCTGCACCACCAGCAACGGGTGCTGGGCACAGCTGCGCACGCAGTCCTTGATCTGGCAGTGGGCGTCGTGGGCGGAGGCCTTGGCCTGCGGGGCCGGGTCGGCCTGCATGCCGGCGTGGTGGTGGCAGTCGGCGTCACCGCCAGCTGCGGCTGCCGCGACGGCGTGTGCCATCCGCCCCATTTCTTCATGACCGCTGGCCATGGCCGCGTTCAGCCCGTTGAGCAACAGGCTGAGCATGAGCACGACACGAAGCAGGGTCGAGGCCAGGGACATGGCGCTAATCTAGCCGCAAGCGGGCGCGGATGCACTTCCGGCTGAATGGCCGGTTCAAGGTTGGAGCTGCACCAAGGTGGAGCCGGGCCCGCGCTCGGCTGCTGTTCGCGCAGGGGCAGCCGAGCGTGGGCTCGGCTCGACCGGGGCGCCCGCGTGCCGTTGGGACCATGCCCGGCGGCCGCGCAGCGCGGCAACGCGATACCGTCAGCCCTCTTCGCGCACGATCTCGACCAGGCGCGGGCCGTAACGGCTCAGCTTGGTGCCGCCGATGCCGCCGACCCGTGCCAGTGCATCCAGGCTGGTCGGGCGCTGTTCGGCGATGTTGCGCAGGGTGCTGTCGTGGAAGATCACGAACGCCGGCACGTTCTGTTCGCGGGCCAGTTCGGCACGCAGGCCGCGCAGGGCGTTGAACAGCGCCAGATCCTGCGGCAGTACCGACAGCCCGGTACGCTGCGCACTGCGCTCGCGCCCGCTGGTGCTGCTGGCCGGGTCGCGGCGCATGCTGATCTGGCGGCGGCCGGTCAGTACGTCGCGGCTGGCGTCGGTCAGGCGCAGGCCGCCGTGGCCCTCGCTGTCCACTTCCAGCAGGCTGGCGGCGACCAGTTGGCGGAACACGCTGCGCCAGGTGCGCGCATCCAGATCGCGACCGATCGCATAGGTGCTGAGCTTGTCGTGGCCCTGCTGCTTCACCTTCTCGTTCTCGCTGCCACGCAGGATGTCGATCAGGTGGCCGACGCCGAAGCGCTGGCCGCTGCGGTAGACGCAGCTCAGCGCCTTCTGTGCCGGAATGGTCGCGTCCCACGAGGCCGGCGGTGTCAGGCAGTTGTCGCAGTTGCCGCAGGGCTGGGGGTAGGTCTCACCGAAACCGGCCAGCAGCACCTGGCGGCGGCACTGCATGGATTCGCAGTAGCCCAGCAGATGGTCGAGCTTGGCCCGCTCCAGCTGCTTGCGCTCTTCGCCGGCCTCGGACTGCTCGATCATCTGCTTGAGCAGCACCACGTCGCCCAGGCCGTAGCACAGCCAGGCCTCGGCGGCCTCGCCATCGCGACCGGCGCGGCCGGTTTCCTGGTAGTAGCCTTCCATCGACTTGGGCAGGTCGGTATGCGCGACAAAGCGCACGTCCGGCTTGTCGATGCCCATGCCGAAGGCGATGGTGGCGCACATCACGATGCCGTCCTCGCGCAGGAAGCGGCGCTGGTTGTTCGCGCGCACGTCCGGCGGCAGGCCGGCGTGGTAGGGCAGGGCGTTGAAGCCCTGGCCGCAGAGGAATTCAGCGGTCTCCTCGACCTTGCGCCGCGACATGCAGTAGACGATGCCGGCCTCGCCACGGTGGCTGCGCAGGAAGTCGGTCAGCTGCTTGCGGGCGTTGTCCTTCTGCACCACGGTGTAGCGGATGTTGGGGCGGTCGAAGGAGCTGACGAAGTGGCGTGCTTCCTGCAGATCCAGGCGCTCGGCGATCTCGCGCTGGGTTGGCGGATCGGCGGTGGCGGTCAGCGCGATCCTCGGGATCTGCGGCCAGCGCTCGTGCAGCACGGTCAGCTGGCGGTATTCCGGGCGGAAGTCGTGGCCCCACTGCGACACGCAGTGTGCTTCGTCGATGGCGAACAGGGCGATCTGGCTGCGCGACAGCAGCGACAGGAAGCGACCGGTCAGCAGCCGCTCGGGAGCGACATAGAGCATGTCCAGCTCACCGGCGAGCAGTTCGCGCTCGACGCGGCCGGCAGTCTCGGCATCCAGGGTGGAATTCAGGTACTCGGCGCGCACGCCGAGCTGGCGCAGGGCTTCGACCTGGTCCTGCATCAGCGCGATCAGCGGCGAGATGACGATGCCGCAACCGTCACGCAGCAGGGCCGGGACCTGGTAGCACAGCGATTTGCCGCCGCCGGTGGGCATCAGCACCAGGGCATCGTGACCGGCAGCCACATGCTCCACGATGTCCTGCTGCGGACCACGGAAATCGTCGTAACCAAAGACGCGTTGGAGCAGGTCGTGCGCGGGACGGGAAGCCATCCGGTTAGTTTACCCCGGAGGGAGGGGTAGGGGTTCGGCAGGGCTGCGCCCTGCACCTGCTGCAAGCCAGTGCAACGTCAAAGGCAACAGCCGGCTCTGGGCTGTCTGCTTATTGGGCGGGGCGGTGTGGGCTTGCAGGACACGCCGTAAACCCGTCCTTGGGGGCTCGATGGCGCCATCCATGGCGCCAACGGTTCTGCAAGCCCACACCGCCCCACCCCCGACAGTTTCCCGGTGACGGGGGGCCAGATCAATCCACGCCATGCGTGGATGAAAACTGTCAGAACTCGACAAACAAAATGGGGTCAGATCCGTTTTCCTGGGGAAAACGGATCTGACCCCAATGGCTTTGCCGGCAGATCGCGGAGAACTGCCGAAGGCGGGGTGGGTCCGGTGGCAGGGGTGTCCGCGGCATGGATGCCGCGGCCAAGCCCCCAAGGACGGGTTCACGGCGTCCCCTGCCACCGGACCCATCCCGCCTACCCACAGGAGGCCAGCTTTTGCTCTGGCTCTGGCCTTGGCTTTAAGGCCTCTGCGGGTGCAGGGCGCAGCCCTGCCGGGCCCCCCAACTCTTACTGCAGCAGCGAGCGCAGCATCCAGGCGTACTTCTCGTGGGTCTGCAGCCGCTGGGTCATCAGATCCTCGGTCGGGGCGTCGTCTCCCTTGGCCGCCACCTCCAGCACTTCACGTGCCGTACGGCAGACTGCTTCGTTGGCGACCACCAACTGGCGTACCATTTCACGCCAGTCCGCGCTGTCGGTCAGGCCCGGTTCCTCGGCGATCGAGGTCAGCGCAGCGAATTCCCGGTAGGAGCCCGGGGCATTGAAGCCCAGCGCGCGGATGCGCTCGGCCACGTCGTCCAGTGCCGCCCACTGCTCGGTGTACTGCGTCTCGAACATGGTGTGCAGCGAGTTGAACATCGACCCGGTCACGTTCCAGTGGAAGTTGTGCGTCTTCAGGTAGAGCGTGAACGCATCGGCCTGGAAGCGCGACAGACCGTCGGCGATCTTCTTGCGGTCGCCCTGGGTGATCCCGATATCGATGTTCGGCGCCGACGGTGCCGCCGCTGCAAGCTTCTGCTTGCCGGTCTTGGCCTTGGTCGTGCTCTTGGTCTTCGCCATGGGGTTCCTCCTTGTGGAATCGTTGGCCTTCACAATAAACCGGTCGTGATGACTGGTCGCTATCAAAGTTTTGAACGAACCGATTGATGAACTCTATCGATAAAAATCCATCGTCCCGCCTGCGCCAACAGCGCGCCGCCATCGACGGCGCCATGAGCCGCGACCGGGGCCGTTTGCTGGGGATGCTCTCGCGTTGCCAGGCCAAGCCACAGGATGCGGCGTTGGCCGCTACCTTCGAGCAGGCCTTGCAGGCGTCGGTGCAGCGCCGGCAGGTCCGGGCGCAGCAGCAGCCGTCCATTACTCTGGACCCGCAGCTGCCGATTGCGCGTGAAGCCGACGCCATCATCGGGCTGATCCGCGACCATCAGGTGGTGGTGATCGCTGGTGAAACCGGCTCGGGCAAGACCACCCAGCTGCCGAAACTGTGCCTGGCCGCAGGCCGTGGCCAGGCCGGCATGATCGGCTGCACCCAGCCGCGACGGATTGCCGCACGTGCGGTGGCAAGCCGCGTGGCGCAGGAACTGCAGAGCGAACTGGGCCAGCTGGTCGGCTACCAGGTGCGCTTCAACGACAAGGTCAGCGACGACAGCCGCATCAAGTTCATGACCGACGGCATCCTGCTGGCGGAGATCGCCAGTGACCGCTGGTTGTCGAACTACGACACGATCATCGTCGACGAGGCGCACGAACGCAGCCTCAACATCGATTTCCTGCTGGGCTACCTGAAGCAGCTGCTGCGCAAGCGCCCGGACCTGAAACTGATCGTCACCTCGGCCACCATCGATACCGAACGCTTCGCCCAGCATTTCGACAATGCGCCGGTGATCAGCGTCGAAGGCCGCACCTACCCGGTGGAAGTGCGCTATCGCGCGCTGGAAGGCGAGGGCGAAGACCAGGGCGAACGCACCGTCAACGACGCCATCGTGTCGGCCATCGACGAGATCACCCGCCTGGATGCGCGCGGCGACGTGCTGATCTTCCTGCCGGGCGAACGCGAGATCCGCGATGCGCACCAGTCGCTGGAGCGCCGCAAGTACCGCAACACCGAGGTGCTGCCGCTCTATGCGCGGCTGTCCAACCAAGACCAGGACCGGGTGTTCAATCCCGGGCCGAACCGGCGCATCGTGCTGGCCACCAACGTCGCGGAGACCTCGCTGACGGTGCCGCGCATCCGCTACGTGGTCGATCCGGGCTTTGCCCGCGTCAAGCGCTACAGTCCGCGCAACAAGCTGGACCGCCTGCACATCGAGCCGATCTCGCAGGCCAGCGCCAACCAGCGCAAGGGCCGCTGCGGCCGCATCGCCGAGGGCATCTGTTACCGCCTGTACGCCGAAGCCGATTTCCAGGCGCGGCCGGAGTTCACCGATCCGGAAATCCGCCGCTCCAGCCTGGCCGGGGTGATCCTGCGCATGCTGCAGCTGGGCCTGGGCCGCATCGAGGAGTTTCCGTTCCTGGAAGCGCCGGACGAGCGTGCGGTGGCCGATGGCTGGCAGCAGCTGACCGAACTGGGTGCGATCGACGCCGAGCGGCGCATGACCACCATCGGCAAGCAGATGGCACGCCTGCCGGTGGACGTGAAGCTGGCGCGCATGCTGGTCGCCGCGCAGGCCGCCGGCTGCCTGCGGCCGATGCTGGTGATCGCCTCGTTCCTGGGCATCCAGGACCCGCGCGAACGTCCGCCCGAAGCACGCGGTGCCGCCGACAGCGCGCATGCGCAGTTCGCCGATGGTCGTTCCGAGTTCGTTGGCGTGCTGCGCCTGTGGGATGCCTACCGGCAGGCCCATGAAGACCTGACCCAGTCCAAGCTGCGCGACTGGTGCGGCCGTCATTTCCTCGGCTTCCTGCGCATGCGCGAGTGGCGCGAGCTGCACCGCCAGCTGCGGCTGCTGTGCGAGGAACTGGGCTGGAAGGAAGAGGCCAACGAGGCGTCGATGGCGCCGTTGCTGGCCGGCAGCAGTGCGCCGGCGGCAGCGCGTGATGATGCCGCCGCAGTGAAGGCCACCCGTGGCCAGCTGCACCGCGCTGCACGCCTGGCCCGCGAAGGCAAGGCCGAAGCGGCGCCGACGCCGGTGGCCGTACGTGCACAGAAGGAGCAGGCACCGGCGGGCGGCGGCTTCAGCGAACGCGTGCGCGCGGCTGCCTACCAGACCCTGCACCGGGCGTTGGTGGCGGGCCTGCCGACGCAGATCGGGCACCGCACCGAGAAGGGCGATTTCCAGGCGCCACGGCAGCGCCGTTTCCTGCCGTTCCCCGGTTCGGCGCTGTCCAAGCGCCCGCCGCCGTGGTTGCTGGTGGCCAACCTGCTGGACACGCAGAAGGTCTGGGGCATGACCCTGGCCGCGATCGAGCCGGACTGGGTCATCGCCGAACTGCCGCACCTGCTGCTGCGCAAGCACTTCGACCCGCACTGGTCGCGCGCGCAGGGCCAGGTGCTGGCCTCCGAGCAGATCAGCCTGTTCGGCCTGGTGCTGGCACCGAAGAAGCCGGTGCACTACGGCCGCATCGCACCGGGCGAGGCGCACGACATCTTCGTGCGCCAGGCGCTGGTGACCGGCGAGATCAACACCCGCGCCAGCTTCGTGGCCGACAACCAGAAAGTGCTGGAGGTCGCCCGCGAGGAGGAAGCGAAGCTGCGCCGCGCCGGCATCGTGGCCGACGAGGACTGGCAGGCGCGCTGGTACCTGGACCGGGTGCCGCCGCAGATCCATTCGGCCGCAGGGCTGGATACCTGGTGGAAGGGGCTGGCGCCGGAACAGCGCAAGACCCTGCACTGGTCACTGGTCGACCTGTTGCCGGGTGAGGGCAGCGAACAGGAGCGCTACCCGAAGTACCTGCCACTGGGCCAGGCGCGCCTGCCACTGCACTACCGCTTCGAGCCGGGTGCCGATGATGACGGCGTGACCCTGGACGTGCCGCTGCACCTGCTCAACGCGCTGGACCCGGTGCAGCTGGGCTGGCTGGCGCCTGGCTTCGTCGCCGACAAGGCTTCGGCACTCATCCGCAGCCTGCCCAAGGCGATGCGCCGCAACTACGTGCCGGCGCCGGACTTCGGTCGTGCGTTCTTCGAGGCATTCCCGCAGCCCAGCGCCGATGCCATCACTGGCGAACTGGCGCGCTTTTTGTCACGTGCCACCGGCGCGACGGTGACGGCGCTCGATTTCGAACCCGCTTCGATCGAACCGCACCTGCACATGAACCTGCGCCTGCGCGACGAGCACGGCAAGGTGCTGGCGACCTCGCGGGATCTGGATGCGTTGCGCGCGAAATTCGGCGGCCGTGCCGGCGATGCCTTCGCTGCACGGGCGGGGCGCGAGATGGCGGCCGATGGCCTGCGCACGTTCCCGGCCGCGCCGATTCCGCTGCAGGTGCCCGGTGAAGCCGGCGTTCCGGCCTATCCGGCGCTGCTGGACGAGGGCGACAGCGTGGCGCTGCGCATCTTCGCCGATCGCCAGCAGGCGCAGGAGGCCCACCCGCTGGGTGTGCGCCGGCTGCTGGAGATTGCCCTGGCCGAGAAGGTCAAGCAGGCGCGCAAGCAGCTGCCGGTGGGTGCCAAGACCGGCCTGCTGTATGCCGCGATCGAATCGCAGGAACGCCTGCGTGGAGACCTGGTGGATGCGGCGATGAACGCGGTGCTGGCCGAAGGCCTGGAAGACATCCGCGATGCGGCAGTCTTCGAGCAACGCCGCGAGCATGCGGCCAAGGCCCTGTTCGGCGAGGCGATGTCGCGGCTGAAACTGGCCGAGTCCATCCTGGCGCTGGTGGCGGAACTGAAGCCGTTGCTGGAGGCGCCGTTGATGGGCTGGGCGCGTGGCAACCTGGACGACATGGAAGCGCAGCTGGCCGGGCTGATCCACCCCGGCTTCCTGCGCGACACGCCGGCCGACGCGCTGGCGCAGTACCCGCGCTACCTGAAGGCGATGATCCTGCGCACCGAGCGTGCCAAGCGTGATCCGCCGCGTGACCAGGCGCGCATGCTGGAATTGCACCCGTTCCTGGAGGCGCTGGAAGCGGGCGAGCAGCAGGGCCTGCGTGATCGCCCGCAATGGCAGGCGCTGCGTTGGGATCTGGAAGAGCTGCGGGTGTCGTTGTTCGCGCAGGAGCTGGGGGCACGCAACGGCATTTCGGCGAAGAAGCTGGCGCAGCGGGTGGCTGCACTTCGCCAGGCGTGAACGCGCGCCATGGTCGCCCCATCGGGCGACCATGGCCGCCGGGCATGGATCCGGCACGGCCGGAATGCCCGGGCGTTACTTGGTGCGACGAACCTTCGGTTGCACGTTCACCCCGTCCACCTTCATGTACCAGGCGCCCATCAGGCCTGGGCGCATGCTGACGTTCGGCGCTTCCTTGCGGCCACCGGAATAGTGCGTGGCGTCTATCTGCTCCCACTCCTGGCCGTTCTGCAGCACGTAGCGGCGGCCCTGGCCGAAGCCACGGAATTCGCCCTGCAGGGTGCTTTCGATCGGTTCGCTGCTGCCGAAGTCCAGGAAGCCGCGGTTCTTCTTGATCACTTCCTGGCGGCCTTCTTCGCGCGCTGCGGCGACGGCCTGGGTGGTGGCCGCCTCGACCTTGCCCTGCAGCCAGCGGTTGAGCGTGGCCAGTTCAGCGGCGCTGAGCTTGTCCAGGCCGGCGGCCTTGAACTCGGTGGGCGACATCTGCTGCTGCAGGTCGCCCTCCACCACGCGCTGGGCCAGCGCAGGCGCGGACAGGGACAGCAACACGGCGGCACAGGCCAGCAGCCGTGGACGGACGCGCAGGGCAATCGAAGGCATGGCGGGTCTCTCCTGGATGTGTTGGCGAGTGTAGCGGCATGTCTTCATGCCGGGTGATGGTGGCCGCAGTGATTGTCCCTGAACGGCGCCGGCGCTAGTGTAGGGGCCTCTGTCTTGCCTGCTCGATGCTGTGAACCGCGCTTCCGTCCCTGGCCTGGATGCCTTGTTGAACCGTCCCTCGGCAGCGGTGCTGCCTGCTCCGCTGCGCCAGGCCCTGCGCGAGCATTGGGAAGCGCCGGATTGCGACCACCAGATGCGTGCCACCTGGTCGGTGCTGGGCGATACCCTTGATGCGCTGGCGATGCTCTCGGCCGACGAAGGCGCGGTGGTGGCAGCATTGCTGTTCGACCTGCCGGGCCTGCGCGCCAGCCTGGACCAGCTGCCGCTGGGCAGCCACCAGGCGGCGGTGATCGGCCTGCTCGATGGCCAGGATGCGGCCGACCCGGTGTGGGCGCTGCACGCCGGCCGTGAGGCCGGACGCAACAGCGAGGGCCTGCGCCGGCTGCTGCTGGCGATCATCCGCGACCTGCGCGTGGTGCCGATCCTGCTGGCGCGCCAGCTCGCGAGGATGCGCGCGGCCGACAAGCTGGACGACGAGCAACGCCGCGCGCTGGCCCAGCTGACCCGCGACATCCACGCGCCCCTGGCCAACCGCCTGGGCATCTGGCAGCTGAAGTGGGAGCTGGAGGACCTGGCGTTCCGCCACCTGGAACCGGAAACCTACCGCCGCATCGCCCGCGAGGTGGACGAAACCCGCATCGCCCGCGAGCGTTACGTCGAGAACGTCAAGAAGGTGCTGTCGCGCGAGCTGGTCGCCCAGGGCATCAAGGCCGAAGTCAGCGGCCGCCCGAAGCACATCTACAGCATCTGGCGGAAGATGCAGAAGAAGCGGCTGGCCTTCGACCAGCTGTATGACATCCGTGCGGTGCGCGTGATGGTCGACGACGTCGCCGCCTGCTACGCCGCGCTGGGCGTGGTGCACGCGCTGTGGGCGCCGGTACCAAGCGAGTTCGATGATTACATCGCACGCCCGAAGGCCAACGACTATCGCTCGCTGCATACCGCCGTGGTCGGCCCGGAAGGGCGCACCATCGAAGTGCAGATCCGTACCCATGAAATGCACTCGCAGGCCGAGCTGGGCGTGGCCGCGCACTGGAAGTACAAGGAAGGCGGCAAGGGCGCGGAGAAGTCCTTCGATCGCAAGATCACCTGGATGCGCCAGCTGCTGGAGCAGGCGCAGGACGGGCAGGGCAATGAACTGGCCGGGGCGCTCGATGCCGAGCTGACCGAGGACCGGGTCTATGCGCTGAGCCCGAAGGACGAGGTGCTGGACCTGCCGCAGGGCGCTACGCCGCTCGATTTCGCCTACCAGGTGCACACCATGGTCGGGCACCGCTGCCGCGGCGCCAAGGTCAACGGCCGTATCGTGCCGCTGACCTATCGCCTGCGCAGTGGCGACCGCGTCGAGATCCTGACCGGCAAGGAGGCCGACCCGCGCCGCGACTGGCTGATGCCGGCCAATGGCTTCCTGGCCAGCAACCGCTCGCGCGAGAAGGTGCGCAGCTGGTTCCACAAGCTGGACCGCGCGCGCAACGTGCAGGCCGGTCGCGAGCTGCTCGAGCGCGAGCTGAAGCGGCTGGGCCTGCAGCACTCGGACCTGGCCGTCGCGGCCAAGAAGTTCCATGCCGACAGCGTCGATGACCTGTACATCCAGGTGGCGCTGGGCGATACCGGCCCGAACCAGGTCAGCCGGACGTTGCTGGAGGCGGAACGTGCCGCCAGCCAGCCCGCGCCCGCGCCGCCCCTGCCGCGGCCGACCGCGCGCCGCGAGAACCTGGGCAAGTCCAAGTTCACCGTGCAGGGCGTGGGCAACCTGCTGGTGCAGCTGGCACGCTGCTGCCAGCCGGTGGCCGGCGAGCCGATCGTCGGCTACCTGACCCGTAGCCGTGGTGTCACTGTGCATCGTGCAGACTGCGCCGCGCTGGCCCGGCTGGCCGCCGCCAGCCCGCAGCGCATCCTGCCGGTGGAGTGGGGCCAGGCCGGTGGCGGCTACGAAGTGGACGTGGTGGTCGACGCGGTCGACCGCCGCTGGCTGCTGAAGGACATCACCAACCTGATCGCCCAGGAAGACGCTTACGTGCTCGACATCCACAGTGACAACGTGCGCAACAGTGGCCGTGCCCATCTGCGGCTGCGGCTGAAGGTCAGCGACTACGGGCAGTTGTCGACGCTGCTGGGCAAGCTTGATGCGCTGCCGGGCGTGAGCGAGGCACGTCGCCTCGGCTGAGCTTCACGCTGCCCCGGCTACCCTGCACGCATGGAACGCGAGCCCCCGCATCGCCCGCATGGCGCTGAACATCCTGCGCTGGACCGCGTCCGTCGCGAGGGTCGCTGGTGGTGGCTGCAGGCACGCCATGCGCGCCGGGTCTGGCGCTGGGCGCTGCTTGCGGCGCTGGCCGTGTTCGTGCTGCTGGTCCTGCTGCGCAAGCCGCTGGCCGACTGGTTCTGGGATGAGCCGCAGATCGAACAGCTGCTGGCCGAGGGGGATCGTGCGCTGGCCGCCGGCCGTTTGAGCGATGCCGATGGCAGTGGTGCGCGCGAGCGCTACCAGGCGGTGCTGGCGCTGGACGGTGATCGCCCGCAGGCGCGCCAGGGCCTGGCCAATACCGGCGCGGCAGCGCTGCAACAGGCGCGCGATCGCCTGCACGCCGGTGACCTGGACGGCAGCGCGCAGGCACTGGCACTGGCCCGTGAGCTGCAGGTGCCGCAGGGCGAAGCCGATGCGGTCGCCCGCCAGCTGCAGGCGCGACGCAGTGCCGGAGCCGGTATTGGTGCGTTGTTGGCCCAGGCGCGCAACGCGTTCGCGGCCGGACGCCTGGATGATGGCGACAGCAGTGCGTTGCCCTTGTTCCAGCGCATCCTTGCCCTGCAGCCGGACAACCTGCCGGCGCTGGAAGGGCGCGAAGATGCGCTGAGCGACCTGCTGCTGCAGGCGCGCACGCTGGCAGGGCGCGGAGAGCTGGCCGAGGCGGCCGCGATCCTGCGTCGTGCCCGCCAGTTCGATGCCGGTCATGCCGATCTGCCGGCCAGCGAGGAAGCCCTGGCGCGCGCGGTGGACCAGCGCCTGCAGCAGGCGCAGCGGGCACTGCAACGACAGCAGCTGGACGCCGCGGCCCAGGGTTTCCTGGCAGTGCTTGCGGTGGCGGCCGATGATCCCAATGCCCAGCGGGGGCGTGAGCAGGCGCTGCAGGCGGTGGTCGTGCGCAGCCAGACATCCGCCGACGACTTCCAGTTCGATGCGGCGCAACGCGATGCAGCCCTGGCGGCGGAGCTGGGCGCTTCGCAGGCAATCCGGCAGCAACTGGCACAGCGCCTGCAGCGTGCGCGCCAGGCGCAACAGGCCCTGCAGCAGCCCGCGATCAGTACGGCGCAGCGCGAACGCCAGCTGCGCGACCACCTGCGCAAGATCGAGCGTGCCGAACGTGCAGGGCAGTGGATCAGCCCACCGGGGCACAGCGCGTTCGACGCACTGCGCGAAGCCCAGTCACTGGCCCCCCGCGACACGCGGGTCAAGGCTGCCGCAGCACGCCTGCTGCCCGCCAGTCGCCGCTGCTTCGACGACAATCTGCGGCAGAACCGGGTACAGGCGGCGGGTGCCTGCCTGCAGGCCTGGCAGACGCTGTCACCGACCGCAGCGGGCCTGCCCTCGGCGCGGCTGCGGTTGGCCCAGCGCTGGCTGGCGATCGGCAGCGAACGGCTCGGCAATGGCGACCTGGCCTTTGCCGCGCACGCTGCCGAACAGGCGCGGTTGCTGCAACCGGACCTGGCCGAACTGCCGGCGTTCGAAGACCGCCTGCGTCGCGCCGGTGGACGGGCGGACTAGGCGAAGAACACCCGCTGCACGGTCGCGCGGGCGGCATCAAGTGAGAAATGCTGGGCGACGTTGGCCAGGCCGGCATCGGACAACTGCTGCCACAGCTGTGGATCCTGGTACAGGCGGATCACCGCATCGGCGAAACCGACAGCGTCATCGGCCACCAGCACGTCCTGGCCGGGATGCAGGTGCATGCCTTCCACGGCGCAGGTGGTACCGACCACCGGCTGGCCGTGGGCCATGCTCAGGTTGATCTTGCCCTTCACGCCGGCGCCGAACCGCAGCGGCGCAATGGCGATGCGCGCGCCGTCCATGTAGGGCGTGATGTCTTCGACGAACCCGTGCATCTGCACACCGGGCTGGCGTGCGGCCAGTGCCAGCAGCGACTCCGGCGCCGCGGCGCCGATGCAGTGCAGGCGCACTTCCGGCAACCGGGCGCGGATGCGGGCAAAGACCTCGCCGATGAACCATTCCATGCCGTCCAGGTTCGGCGGATGACGGAAGCCACCGACAAACACCAGGTCGCGCCGCTGCTCGAATACAGCGCCGGCGCCGGCGACCTCATGCAGGTTGGAGATCAGCTCCACCCGCACCTGCGGCGCATCGGACTGCAGCTGCTCCCGTTCGGCCGCACTGACCAGCACGGTGATGTCGCACTGCTCCATCACGGCCAGTTCGCTGCTGCGGGTACGTTCCGCTGCACGCAGCAGGGTTGCGTCGCCGGCGACTTCGGCACCGCGGCGTTCGCGCAGGTAGTGCAGGTCAACGGTGTCGAACACGGTCCGTGCCTGCGGTGCATAGCGCCTGAGCAGCGGCAGGCATTCGTGGGCGACGTGGTGACGCACCAGCATTGCCACGTCGAAACGCGATCCGTGGCTGCGCAGCCAGCCGGCTACGCCGTCCAGGAAGGGCGCGTACCAGACTTCCACGCCCATCCGTTGCAGCGCTTCGGTGGCCGCACCGGCGTGCTCGCGCCGGGTCGGTACGAACACAACGTGGGCGCCGCCCTGCAGCAGCAGGCGGATCAGATTGACCTGGCGCAGTGACCCGGAATCGCGATCCGGCTGCGGTACTTCCTCGTCCAGGATCAGCACCTGGCGCCGGCCGCGCAGCAGCAGCGCCGGAGACGGCACTTCGCCGACCGCCGGATGACGGCCCAGTTCGGTGGCCCAGCGGGCGGCGAAGATGGCCTGGTTGCGTACCTGGTAGGCCTTCACCCCGCTGCCGGTGTCGGTACCGTTGCTGGTGCCTTCGTCGTGGATCACCCGGCTGGCCGGCTGCACCAGCACGCGCAGGCCGTGTGCACGCACGCGGAAGGCCAGGTCGGTGTCCTCGTAGTAGGCCGGCTTGTAGCGGGTGTCGAAGCCGTCCAGCTGCTGCCAGAGGGCGCGTGGCAGCATCAGCGCCGCGCCCGAGCAGTAGTCGACGTCGCGCAGGCTGGCAAAGCGCGGATCATCGGCGGCCTCGAAGCGGCCGTAGCTCCAGCCACTGCCATCGGCGAAGATCACCCCGCCCGACTCCTGCAGGCGGCCATCCGGGTACAGCAGCTGGCTGCCGACCAGGCCGGCGTCGGGCACGCTGCCGAAGGTGTCCAGCAGGGCGTCGAGCCAGCCCGGCTGCGGCACCGTATCGTTGTTCAGCAGTACCACGTAGCGGCCGCGTGCGCGCGATACACCGTCATTGCAGGCTTCAATGAAGCCGCCGTTGTGCGCACGCACTTCATAGCGCAGCCCGGCCACCTGCGGCATCCACTGCACGGTGGCATCGCTGCTGCCGTCATCCACTACCAGGATCTCGCACGCGGCGGCCGGCGGGTGCGCCGCCAGGGCGCGCAGGCAGGCCACGGTGTGGGCGACGTGGTTGTAGACCGGGATGACGATGCTCACCTCCGGCGACTCGCTGAACGGCACCGTGAAGGGGGCGAAATCCTGCGCTGGCGGCAGGAACAGTGGCGTGCGCGGGGCGGGGACGGCGCGCTGGGCATGCACGCGGATGCGTTGCCAGGTGGCCCGCCAGCCACGGGTGCGCAGGCTTGCCAGGCTCCGGCGGGCCAGGCCCGACAGGCGGTTGATCAGGTATCGGATCTCGGCCAGGGACATCGCCATCCGGTTGCAACTCCAGCTTAAGCAGGGGAACCCGGGAGAATTCGCCAGCCGCAGCGGCTGGGGTAGACTCGCCAGACCCTACATTCTCGCATTCCCGTGCCCCGACGCTACGATTCCGACGACATCGACGATTCCGACGACGACCAGCAGGACAACGGTCCGCTGTGGCGGCGCCGGCTGATCACCTGGAGCATGGCTGCGGTCGCGTTGGGATTGGGTTTCCTCATTCCCTATACGCTGTACCTGAACCAACAGGTGACCCAGCGTTTCGGTGAACTGCGCTGGCAGATCCCGACGCGCGTGTACGCGCGCCCGCTGGTGCTCACCCCCGGCAAGGCGATGGATGCGTCTACGCTGAAGACCGAGCTGGCCGCCTCTGCCTACCGCGATGACGGGCAGGGCAAGGAGCCGGCCACCTATGCGGTGAACGGCGGGCGCTTCGTCATCTCCAGCCGCGGCTTCAACGACGTTGACGGCCGGGTGGCCCCGCGCCGGGTGGAGCTGTCGCTGGCCGATGGCGGCGTGGCCTCGCTGCGCGACGCCGACAACCGCAAGGCGCTGAAGGCCGCGCGGCTGGATCCGGCGCGCATCGCCACCCTGTACGGCCAGAAGCAGGAAGAGCGCCGCCTGATCCGCATGGACGAGGCGCCGGACCTGCTGGTGACTGGCCTGCAGGCGGTGGAGGACAAGGACTTCAACCGCCACCACGGCATCGACCTGTCCGGCATCGCGCGCGCGGTGTGGGTGACGATCCGTTCCGGTGGCCAGAGCCGCCAGGGCGCTTCGACGCTGACCCAGCAGCTGGCCCGCAGCGGCCTGCTCGGCATCGGCAAGGAGCAGACGGTCACCCGCAAGTTCAATGAGGTGCTGTACGCACTGATCATGGAAGCGCGTTATGACAAGCGCACCATCTTCGAGGCCTATCTCAACCAGGTGTACCTGGGCCAGCGCGGCAGCCAGGCGATCCATGGCATGTCCTCCGGCGCCGAGTTCTGGTTCGGCCGTGACCTGCAGTCGCTGGAGACCGAGCAGATCGCACTGCTGATCGGCCTGGTCAAGGGGCCGTCCTTCTACGACCCGCGGCGCAACCCGGAGCGCGCGCTGGATCGCCGCAACTTCGTGCTGGGCAAGCTGCATGAGGCCACGCTGATCGACGATGCCGAGTACCAGCGCGCGCTGAAGGCACCGCTGGGCGTGCCCAAGACGCCGGGCCTGGTGGCAGCCAACCGCTTCCCGGCCTACGTTGACCTGGTCCGCCGCCAGCTCGGCCATGACTATCCGGAATCGGCGCTGCAGGGCGCGGGCCTGAGCGTGATGACCGGCATGTCGCCGTCCGCGCAGGCCTATGCCGAAGGCGCGGTGACCCGCACCATCAAGTCGCTGGAAAGCAAGCGCCGCCCCGAGCTGCAGGCCGGCATGGTGCTGACCGACGTGCACAACGGCGACGTGCTGGCGGTGATCGGTAGCCGCGAGGTGTCCGAGGTCGGCTTCAACCGCGCGATCGAGGCGCAGCGTCCGGTCGGTTCGCTGCTCAAGCCGTTCGTCTACCTGCTGGCCCTGGCGCAGCCGGACCGTTACTCGCTGGCCAGCTGGGTGGATGATTCGCCGGTGACGGTGCAGCTCGGCCGCGGCCGCAACTGGAGTCCCGGCAACGCGGACAACCGCAGCCACGGCACGGTGCGCCTGATCGACGCACTGGCGCATTCCTACAACCAGGCCACGGTGCGCGTGGGCATGCAGGTCGGCCCGGAGCGCGTGACCCAGCTGATCCATGTCCTGGCCGGCATCAAGGCTGACGCCAACCCGGCGGTGATCCTCGGCTCGACCGACCAGAGCCCGTACGCGATGGCGCAGCTGTACCAGTTCCTGGCGTCCGGCGGCGAGATCCAGCCGCTGCACGCGGTGCGTGGCGTGCTCGATCCGCAGGGCAAGCTGCTCAAGCGGTACGACAAGACCCCGGCACCGGCGCAGGAAGGCGACTCGATTGCCGCCAACCTGATCAGTGTCGGCCTGCAGCAGGTGGTCGCCAGCGGTACCGCGCAGCGGCTCAATGCCGATGGCCTCGGCCGCCTGCAGCCCGCCGGCAAGACCGGCACCACCAACGATGGCCGTGACAGCTGGTATGCCGGCTACACCGGTGATCACCTGGCAGTGATCTGGATCGGCAACGACCAGAACGCGCAGGCCGGCCTGTATGGCGCCACCGGCGCGATGCGGGTCTGGTCGGGCATCTTCCAGCGCCTGCCGAGCGCGCCGCTGCGGGTCAGCAACAAGGGCCTGGACTGGCAGTCGGTGGCCCCCACCGGCCTCAACAGCACCGATGAAGGCTGCCCCGGCGCGCGTCGTTTCCCGTTCGTGGTGGGCTATGCGCCTGCCTATGCGCCGTGCGCGCCGGCCGCGTCGCCGGAGGGGCAGGGCGAGGCCGACGGCGAGGGCGGTGGCTGGCGCAGCTGGTTCGGCCTGGACCGCAAGCCGGAAGCGCCTGCCGAACCTGCCGCGGCACCTGCCGCCGCCACTCCTCCCCCGAGCCGATGATGCCGATGAACATGCGATCCCTGCTGCAGCCCCTGGCCCTGACCGGCCTCAGCCTGGCCCTGGCCGCCTGCGTGAGCAGCGCACCACCGGTGGTCAAGCCGGTCGATACCACCACGCCGGCGCAGCGCCTGGCTGCGGTGGATGCTGCAGCGGGTCCGGACGACAAGGAATTGTCGGTACAGCCGCTGCGTGATTCGCAGGTGGAAGATCTGCGGGTGACTGCACTGGCACAACGCCAGGCGAACGACCTGGCCGGCGCGGCCAGCAGCCTGGACCACGCGCTGGAGATCGTGGCGGGTGACCCGGCAGTGCTGCAGGAACGTGCCGAACTGGCGCTGCTGCAGGGCCAGTGGGCGCAGGCGGAGACGTTCGCGCGCAAGGCGGTGGATCTGGGCTCGAAGACCGGGCCGCTGTGCCGCCGGCATTGGGCGACGATCGAGCAGTCGCGCCTGGCGCGGGGCGAGAAGGAGAATGCGGTGTCGGCGCATGCGCAGATTGAGGGCTGCACGGTGCCGGGGATCAAGCGGTACTGAGTTTTCAGCCAACGGCACAGCCCCTCGTGGCTGTGGGTTGGTCGCTGAAGCCAGAAGCAAAAGCCGCGCTTGGCCGGGCGGGGTGGGTTCGCGGGGGACGCCGTGAACCCGTCCCTGGGGGCTTGGCCGCGGCATCCATGCCGCGGACACCCCCGCGAACCCACCCCGCCCAACCTCTGACAGTTTCCGTGTGCGTCCAGCCACGGAAAAGAAAAAGAAAATCAAAAGCGGGTCGCGCGCTGCGCGCACTCGTTGTGGGGTCGGATCCGTTTTCCGCAGGAAAACGGATCCGACCCCTTCTTGTTTCCGTTCCACCCACCGCTTCTGAAAGGGCAGTCGAGCAAGCTCGACGCGACGCCGCGCGTGCATCCGTCACTGGGAAACTGTCGAGGGTGGGGCGGGAGGGGCAGGCAGGACCGTTGGCGCCATGGATGGCGCCATCGAGCCCCCATGGATGGGTTTACGGCGTGTCCTGCCTGCCCCTCCCGGCCTGCCCAGTACGTAAAAATCCAGAGCCATGAACACCGCTGTTGCTGTTGCCCTGGCTTGAAACGGGTGCCGGGCAGCGCCCGGCCGGGTATCCTCTCCCTCTGATGTCCGACCTTGTCCATGCCAGCCGCGAAGCCCTCAGCGAAGGCGGCGCGCTCGCCTCGCATCTGGATGCCTTTGTCCCGCGTCCGGCACAGCTGCACCTGACCGACGCCATCGCCGAAGCGCTGCAGCAGCGCGACCTGCTGCTGGCCGAGGCCGGTACAGGCACCGGCAAGACCTTCGCCTATCTGGTGCCGGTGCTGCTGTCCGGGCTGCGCACCATCATCTCCACCGGTACCCGCGCGTTGCAGGACCAGCTCTACCACCGCGATCTGCCGCGCGTGCGCCAGGCACTGGGCGTTGGCCTGCGCAGCGCGCTGCTGAAGGGACGCGCGAATTACCTGTGCCGCTACCGCCTGCAGCAGGCGCGGGGCGAACCGCGTTTTTCCAGCCCGGAGCAGGCTGCGCAGTTCCAGCGCATCCTGGCCTGGTCCGGCCGTTCGGAGTTCGGTGACATCGCCGAACTGGAAGGCCTGGCCGATGACTCGCCGCTTCTGCCGATGGTCACTTCCACGGTCGACAACTGCCTGGGTACCGATTGCCCGTTCTGGGAAGACTGCTTCGTGGTGCGCGCGCGCCAACGTGCGCAGGCTGCCGACGTGGTGGTGGTCAACCACCACCTGCTGCTGGCCGACCTGGCACTGAAACAGGACGGCTTCGGTGAGTTGCTGCCGGGGGCGCAGGCCTTTGTCATCGACGAGGCGCATCAGCTGCCCGAGTTGGCCGCGCAGTTTTTCGGCGAAGGCTTCGGCATGCGCCCGTGGCAGGAACTCGGCCGCGACTGCCTGGCCGAGGCGCGCGGCGTAGGCGGCGCGCAGTCGGCCCTGCAGGAACCGGTCGACCAGTTGCAGCAGGCGTTGCTGGCGCTGCGCTCGGCGATGGAGGGGCTGCCGCCACGGGGTACGCAGTGGCGTGCGCTGGCGATGCCACAGGTGCGCGATGGATTCGATACGGTGATGGCCGGCCTGGTGACGCTGGAGCAGGCACTGCAACCGCTGCGCGAGGCGGCGGCGGGTCTGGATGCCTGTCATGCGCGGGCACGCGAGGCGGTGTCGCGGCTGCAGCGCTGGCTGGGCGATGATGAGCCCACCCTCGATTTCGATACCGATCCGGCGGAGACCCCCCGTGCCGCCGATGTGCTCTGGTATGAGCTCACCCCGCGTGGTTTCCGCTGCCAGCGCACGCCGATGGATGTGTCCGGCCCGCTGCGCGAGCATCGCGAGCGCAGCCGCGCGGCATGGATCTTCACCTCGGCCACGCTGACCGTGGGCGGTGGCTTCGACCACATCGCCACGCGCCTGGGCCTGGACGATCCGCACACGCTGGTCCAGCCGAGCCCGTTCAACTGGCCCGAGCAGGCGTTGTGCTACCTGCCCGAAGGCCTGCCCGATCCGGCGGCGCGCGGGTTTGGCACCGCGCTGATCCAGACCTTGCGGCCGGTGTTGCAGGCCTCGCAGGGCAGGGCGTTCCTGTTGTTCGCCTCGCACCGTGCATTGCGCGAGGCCGCCGAGG
The DNA here is from genome assembly GCF_059370495.1 of Stenotrophomonas sp. YJH_SMC_69. Classification (NCBI taxonomy): domain Bacteria; kingdom Pseudomonadati; phylum Pseudomonadota; class Gammaproteobacteria; order Lysobacterales; family Lysobacteraceae; genus Stenotrophomonas; species Stenotrophomonas sp. YJH_SMC_69. Next base: position 287,384 of record NZ_JCAFTS010000006.1, read on the forward strand.
CACTGCGCGACGGGCCGTGGCCGTTGTTCGTGCAGGGCGAGGCGCCACGCGCGGCGCTGCTGCAGCGTTTCCGCGAATCGGGCAATGGCGTGCTGCTGGGCTCGGCCAGTTTCCGCGAGGGCGTGGACGTGGTCGGCGAAGCGCTGAGCGTGGTGATGATCGACAAGCTGCCGTTCGCGGCACCGGATGACCCGGTATACGAGGCGCGGCTGGAGGCGATCCGCAGCCAGGGGGGCAACCCGTTCCGCGACGAGCAGCTGCCGCAGGCGGTGATCGCCCTGAAGCAGGGCGTTGGCCGCCTGATCCGCAGCGAAAGCGACCGGGGCGTGCTGGTCCTGTGCGATCCGCGCCTGCTCAACCGTGGCTATGGCCGGGTCTTTCTTGAGTCGCTGCCGCCGTTCCGGCGCACCCGCAGCCTGGCCGATGTGCAGGCCTTCTTTAGGCCACAATGGCTGCCCGTGGCCGATGATGCGGCTGCCCCGGCCGCCGTTGCGGCGGGCCCGGAGCCTGCTCCCGGTGCCACGTTCCCCTTGTTCTGACCTGATCCAATGAAACTGCTTGCCTTTGAAACCGCCACCGAAGCCTGTTCCGTTGCCCTGCATGTCGATGGGCAGGTCCTGGAACGCTTCGAGATCGCCCCGCGCCGGCACGCCGAGTTGAGCCTGCCGTGGGCCGAGGCGCTGCTGGCCGACGCCGGCATCAGCCGTCGCCAGCTTGATGGCATCGCCCTCAGTCGCGGTCCGGGTGCGTTCACGGGCGTGCGCCTGGCGATTGCCATTGCCCAGGGCATCGCACTGGCACTGGACCGCCCGCTGCTGCCGGTCTCGACGCTGCAGGTGTTGGCGCTGCGCGCACCGGCGGAAGAAACGCAGATCCTGTCGGCGATCGATGCGCGGATGGGCGAACTCTACGTCGCCCGCGTCGAGCGCGTGGACGGCCTGCCGGTTGCGCGCGATGCCGAGCGCGTCTGCGCGCCGGCAGCGGTGGCGCTGCCGGAAGGGCTGTCGGCCTACGGTGTCGGTACCGGGTTCGCCGCAGCCGAGGGTGCGCTGGTCGCGCAGCTCGGTACTGGCCTGCGCGGATTCGACGCCACGGCATTGCCGCGTGCGTCGGACGTGCTCGCACTGGCGGTGCCGGCGTTCGCGCGCGGCGAAGCCATTGCACCGGAGAAGGTCGAGCCGGCCTACCTGCGCGACAACGTGGCACTGACCCTGGTCGAGCAGCAGGCCGCGCGCGAGGCGAAGGCGAAGGCCAACGGCTGAGCCCCTCGTGGCGGGGTTGGTTGATCGCATAAACCAAAGCCGCGCTTGGCCGGGCGGGGTGGGTTCGCGGGGGACGCCGTAAACCCCGCTCCGCGGTCCGGCCCAGCCGCTGGCGGCTGTGCGTTCGGGCGCTTGCGAAGCAGTGCTTCGCAAGCAAAGCGCCCTCACCCATGGGGGCTTGGCCGCGGCATCCATGCCGCGGACACCCCCGCGAACCCACCCCGCCCGACCTCTGACAGTTTCCGTGTGCGTCCGCCACGGAAAATCAAAAGAAAATCAAAGTCAACAGCGGATCGCTTCGCTCGCATCCACGCGTAGCGTGGATGTGTGTCGACCAAGGTCGACACCTACCAACAGCAATGATGCGTCGGGATCTGTCAGAGGCGGGGCGGTATGGGCTTGCAGCACCGTTGGCGCCATGGGCCCGAGGCACGCCTCGGGCGGGTTGGGCAGGACGCTCAACCCCGGTCTTGCCGCGTGCGCAGGACAGCGCACACGAGCAAGGCGCCATCGAGCCCCCAGGGACGGGTTTACGGCGTTTCCTGCAAGCCCATACCGCCCCGCCAAACCCAATATCCCAACCGCCGCTGTTGCTGTTGCCGTTGCTCCAGCCTTCCAGCGGGTCCCGGGCCGCAGGCCCGGGCAACAAACCCCTACCGGTCGTCGTGCAGGGTGCCACCCGGCAGGAACACCCAGGTGCGGGTGACCTGCAGGATGTCGATCTCGTCCTCGGTCTTCGGCAGCGGCGGGAATGGCTGCGCAAGCTGCACCACCCGCAGCGCCGCCTCATCCAGCAACGGCGTCCCGCTTGAACGCAGGATCCGGCTGCTTTCCACGCTGCCATCGCGGCGCACGCCCACGCTGATCACCACCTGGCCGCCGAGCCGGCGCTGCCGGGCCTCGTCCGGGTAATTCAGGTTGCCGACGCGCTCGGCGCGGTCGACCCAGGCGCGCAGGTAATTGGCGTAGGCATATTCGCGCGTGCTGGCCGACACGAACTTGCGGTTCGGGCGCTTGGCGTACTGCGCCGAGCGCAGATGCACCTCGGCCGCCAGCCGTGCCATCTCGGCATCACGCTGCTCGCGTGCCGTCAGCGGTGCATCCGGTTCCGGCTGCTCCGGTGTCGGGCGCGCCTGCGCCTGGGCCACTGCCTCTTCGCCGTTGCGGCTGCTGACCACCCGCGCCTGCGGCGGGGGCGCCGGCGCGGCCGATTGCTGCTGTTGCGGCACCGGGCTCAGCCCCGCCTGGGCCTGCGGAACGATGCCGGCCTGGTTGTCGCGCGGGCGCTGCGCACGGTCGTGCTCGCCGCCACCTTCCTGGCTGGCGGCGGCAAGGAAATCGGCCTGCTTCGGGGTCAGTGCGGTGCGGGTCTGGCTGAAGATCACCTCCAGCGTCGGCACCAGTGGTGCGTCGCCTTTCACCGCAAAACCCACGCCCAGGATCAGCAGGGCGTGGACCACGATCGACAGCGCGATGGTCGCGCCCAGCCGTTGCGCTTCGCGCGCCGGCGGGGGCAGGACGGCAGGTGCGGCCGCCATCAGCGCAGGCCGGCCTCGAGCGCGTCGAACAGGGTGCCGGCGATGTTCAGGCCGTACTGCGCGTCGAGCTCGCGCACGCAGGTCGGGCTGGTCACGTTGACCTCGGTCAGGTAATCGCCGATCACGTCCAGGCCGACGAAGCGCATGCCACGGCGCTTCATCTCCGGGCCAACCTGGCCGGCGATCCAGCGGTCACGCTCGCTCAGCGGGCGCCCTTCGCCACGGCCGCCAGCCGCCAGGTTGCCGCGGAACTCGTCACCCTGGGGAATGCGCGCCAGGCAGTAGTCGACCGGTTCGCCGTCGACCAGCAGGATGCGCTTGTCGCCGGCCGTGATGTCGGGAATGAACTTCTGGGCCAGCGCCAGCTTGCGGCCGCCGTCGGTCAGGGTTTCCAGGATCACGTTCAGGTTCGGATCGCCCTGGCCGCTGCGGAAGATCGAGCGGCCGCCCATCCCATCCAGCGGCTTCAGCACGGCCTGGCCGTGCTCCAGCGCGAAGGCCTTCAATGCCTTGGCATCGCGGCTGACCAGGGTCGGCGGGCAGCACTGCGGGAACAGCAGGGCGGCCAGCTTCTCGTTGTAGTCGCGCAGGCCCTGCGGGTTGTTGACCACGCAGGCGCCGGCAGCGGCAGCCACGTCCAGCACCTGCGTGTCGTAGATGTACTCGGCGTCGACGGGCGGGTCCTTGCGCATCAGCACGATCTGGCCGCGACCGAACTCGGTACGGCTGAACGCGCCCAGCTCATACCAGCCGGCCGGGTCGTCGCGCACCTGCAGCGGTGCGGTCTGGGCCACCGCCACGCCACCTTCCAGGGCCAGCCCGCCGGGCCGCACGTAGTGCAGGGCATGGCCACGGCGCTGGGCTTCCAGCAACATGGCGAAGGTGGTGTCCTTGGCGATCTTGATGTGGGCGATGGGGTCCATCACCACGATGACGTTCAACGGCATGGGCGCACCTGTCAGGCAAGGCGTTGATGGTAGCGGCAACGCCGGCCGTGTGCCTCCCCGCCGTAGTGCAACGCAGCGTCCGCCTGCCGGCAGCGCAGTCATTGCGAACCCGGTCACGTTCAGCCCGGTGCTACCCCCTGCGCGGCAGGCCGGCCTTGAAGCGGGCGCGGGAAGTGCGATATAGATACGCTTTCGCAGCGGCTCCCGCCAGAGATTGGGCCGTGCGCTTGGGGATAGGCAATGACTGAAAACACGACTGCGGGCGGGGAACTCGCAGGACTCCGGGTGATGGTCATCGATGATTCGAAGACCATCCGCAGGACTGCGGAAACGCTGCTCAAGCGCGAAGGCTGCGAGGTGGTCACCGCCACCGACGGCTTCGAAGCGCTTGCCAAGATCGCAGACCAGCAGCCGCAGATCATCTTCGTCGACATCATGATGCCGCGCCTGGATGGCTACCAGACCTGTGCGCTGATCAAGGGCAACCAGCTGTTCAAGGCGACCCCGGTGATCATGCTGTCGTCCAAGGATGGTCTGTTCGACAAGGCGCGGGGGCGCATCGTCGGCTCGGAGCAATACCTGACCAAGCCTTTCACGCGCGAAGAACTGCTGGGTGCCATCCGCACATACGTCAACGCCTGACCAGGGGGGAAAGGCACAATGGCTCGTATCGTCCTGATCGAGGATTCACCGACCGACCGCGCGGTGTTCACCCAGTGGCTGCGCCGTGCCGGCCACGAGGTGCTGGAAGCGGACAACGCCGAGGATGGCCTGCAGCTGGTCCGCGACCAGGTGCCGCAGCTGGTGCTGATGGACGTGGTCCTGCCCGGCATGAGCGGGTTCCAGGCCACCCGGGCGATGGCCCGCGATGCGGCGATCAAGCACATCCCGGTGATCATCGTCAGCACCAAGGCGATGGAAACCGACAAGGCCTGGGGCCTGCGCCAGGGCGCAGCCGATTACATCGTCAAGCCGCCGCGCGAGGATGAACTGATCGCGCGGATCAACGAACTGGTGGCCTGATGCGCTCGCCCTTCGACATCCTTGAAGCCTACGAACGACGCAGCCTGGCCCATGCAGTGCAGCTGCCCGGGCGGCAGTTCGCCCAGGACCTGTGGCGTGGCGTCGGTTACCGCGTCGGCCAGCGCCGGCTGGTGTCCGATTTCCGCGAAGTGGTGGAAATCGTGCCGATGCCGCCGGTGACCCCGGTGCCCTGCGCGCAGCCCTGGCTGCTGGGCGTGGGCAACCTGCGTGGCAACCTGTTTCCGGTGGTCGACCTGAAGTACTTCCTGGAAGGCACGCGCACCGTGCAGCAGGAAGGCCAGCGCGTGCTGATCATGCGCCAGGCTGGCGGCGACGTCGCACTGACCATCGATGAACTGTTCGGCCAGCGCAGCTTCGAGCTGGACCAGCAGATCGACGCGGGCACGTTGGCCGAAGGCCGCTACGGCCATTTCGTTGACCGTGCCTTCCATGCCGACGGCCATGACTGGGGCGTGTTCTCGCTCTCGCTGCTGTCGCGCACCCCTGAATTCCGGCAAGCCGCGGCCTGAGGCCGGGCATCGCCCCCTGCATTGAAGATCGAGGTTGAACGATGAGTACTGCTTCGGACGCCACCAAGACCGGCAAGCTGCGGCTGGGCGGCAGCAACCTCTGGCTGTTCCTGCTGCTGGCATCGATGATCCTGTTCGGCGTCAACACCGGCGTCGCCACCTGGCAGGGCAGCCGCCTTGCCGACGCCGGCTCCAAGGCCGCCGACCTGCAGGTGCTGTCGCAGCAGCTGGCCAACCAGGGACGTGACGCGGTCGGCGGCAACGCCCAGGCCTTCACCGCCTTCAAGGCCACCCGCAACGCGATCGAACAGAACGTGTCGACGCTGCAGGGCCGCTATGGCAAGGAGCCGGGCGTGTCCGGCGCCATCGCCACCCTGGGCGAAACCTGGGCGCCGCTGGGCAAGCAGGCCGGGCAGCTGGTGGCCAGCGAGCCGGCGGTGCTGGCGCTGGCCGGCAATGCCAACAACTTCACCGGCGCGGTACCGGGCCTGCAGGCCCAGCTGAACGAGCTGGTGCGCGCGATGTCCGCCTCCAGCGCCCCCTCGTCGCAGGTGTACAGCGCACTGCAGCAGGTCGTGGTGGCCGGTTCGATGGCCCGTCGGGTGACCGAAATGCGTGCCGGTGGCAGCGCCGCAGCGACCTCCGGGGATGCGCTGGCGCGTGACATCACCGTGTTCTCGCAGGTGCTCGACGGCCTGCGCAACGGCAACGAGGAACTGGGCATCACCGCCGTGCGCGGTGCTGCCGCCGTGGCCGCACTGGAGCAGTCGCAGCAGAAGTGGGAAGCGATGAAGCAGGACGCCGATGCGATCCTGGCCAGCTCGCGCCAGCTGTTCGCGGCGCAGTCGGCGGCGACCGCGCTGGGCCAGGGCTCGGCCCACATGCTGGACGACAGCCGCAAGCTGTTCGATGCGTTCTCCTCGTTCGGCTCGGTGTCCGACACCCGCCTGTTCCCCAACTTCTGGATCGGCGTGGTGTCCGGCGCGCTGTCGCTGATCGCGATCATCGGCTTCGTCTCCACCAACGTGCGCAGCCGCTCGCGCGAGCAGGAACTGCGTTACCAGACCCAGGTGGAATTCAACAGCCGCAACCAGCAGGCGATCATGCGGCTGCTGGACGAAATCTCCTCGCTCGGTGAGGGTGACCTGACGGTGAAGGCCTCGGTGACCGAGGACATGACCGGCGCGATCGCCGACGCGATCAACTATGCGGTGGACGAGCTGCGCCACCTGGTGACCACCATCAACGACACCTCGGCCAAGGTCGCGATGTCCACCCAGGAAACCCAGGCCACCGCGATGCAGCTGGCAGAGGCGGCGGGCCACCAGGCCAACCAGATCACCTCCGCCTCGGACCGCATCGGTGAAATCGCAGCGAGCATCGAGCAGGTGTCGCGCAACTCGGCCGAGTCGGCCGACGTGGCACAGCGCTCGGTGGTGATCGCCGCCGAAGGCGCCGGCGTGGTGCGCGAGACCATCCAGGGCATGGACCAGATCCGCGACCAGATCCAGGAAACCTCCAAGCGCATCAAGCGCCTGGGCGAGTCGTCGCAGGAAATCGGCTCGATCGTGGAACTGATCAATGACATTTCCGAGCAGACCAACATCCTGGCGCTGAACGCGGCGGTGCAGGCGGCGTCGGCGGGCGAAGCGGGCCGCGGTTTCGCGGTCGTGGCCGACGAAGTGCAGCGCCTGGCAGAACGTACCTCGGGTGCGACCCGACGCATCGAAAACCTGGTCCAGGCCATTCAGGCCGATACCAACGAAGCGGTCACCTCGATGGAGCAGACCACGTCCGAAGTGGTGTCCGGTGCGCGCCTGGCCGAGGACGCCGGTACCGCGCTGACCGAGATCGAGCGCGTGTCCAACGCCCTCAATACCCTCATCAAGAACATCTCCATCGCCGCCCAGCAGCAGTCGGCCGCGGCCTCGGACATCACCCGCACCATGGGCGTGATCCGGCAGATCACCGGCCAGACCTCGCAGGGTGCCGGGCAGACCGCAGAGTCGATCGGCCACCTCGCGCAGCTGGCGGCGGACCTGCGCCGTTCGGTCGCCGACTTCAAGCTGCCGGCGTGACGCGGGCAGGGCGGCGAGCAAGGAACCAGTCGATGAAGCATTTCCATTCCCCACGCCAGAATCCGCGCGGCCACCGCGCGGCGGCGAACGGAGCGCGTCCATGAGCAGTCTGCGCGATGCGATGAGCCACGCAGCGCTGGGCTGGGTCAAGCCCGAGCTGGACGAGACCCTGCGCCAGGTGCGCAACGAGGTCGAGTACTACGCGGAAGACCCGAGCGATGCCAGCCGCATGCGCATCTGCGCCGGCTACCTGCACCAGGTGCAGGGCACCCTGCGCATGGTTGAACTGTATGCCCCGGCGATGGTGGCCGAAGAGCTGGAGCAGCTGGCCAATGCCATCGGCGCCGGCCAGGTGGCCGACCGGGATGAAGCCTGTGCGACCCTGATGCGTGGCAGCGTGCTGCTGCCGGACTATCTGGAGCGCCTGCAGAACGGCCATCGCGACATTCCGATCGTGCTGATGCCGCTGCTCAACGAGATCCGCGCGTCGCGTGGCGAAGAAGGCGTCAACGACAGCGTGCTGCTGGCCTTTGCGCCGGACAGCATCACCGCCACCGAGGCCGAACTGGACCATGCCCGGGGCAGCCTGAGCGGGCGCAACCGCGAGCTGCTCGATACCGTCGGCAGCGCAGTGAAGGAAGAACTGCTGCGCATCAAGGATGCGCTTGACCTGCACCTGCGCACCGGCGGTGCACCGGAACAGCTGCAGACCCAGGCCAACGAACTGGGCGCCGTGGCCGACACGCTGGGCATGATGGGCCTGGGCGTGGCCCGTGGCGTGGTCGTGCAGCAGCGCGACGCGCTGCGTGGCGTGGTCGAGGGGCGCCAGCAGATCGACGAGAACCTGCTGCTGGATATCGCCGGTGCGCTGCTGTACGTCGATGCCTCGCTGGACGACCAGGTTGCCCATCTGGGCGCCGGCGGCAGTGGCGAGGACGATCCGAGCGCGGTGGAGAACCGGCGCACGGTGGAAGTGCTGGCCCATGAAGCCATCGCCAACTTCGCTGCCGCCCGCGAGCATTTCGTCGCCTTCATCGAAACCAGCTGGAACCATGCCGAGCTGCAGGATGTACCGCGCCTGCTGGGCGATGTGTCCGGCGCGCTGCGCATGCTCGACCTGGGTACCGCCGCCGATTACCTGCGTGGCGTGCAGCAGTACATCGAGGCCGAGCTGATCGGCCGCCAGCGCGTGCCCAGCGGCCGCCAGCTGGACACCCTGGCCGATGCCATGGCCAGCCTGGAGTACTACCTGGAAGCCCTGCGCGATCGTCGCCCGGGCCGCGAAGACATCCTCGAAATCACCCGCAGCAGCCTCGAGGCACTGCGCTACTGGCCGCTGCCCGAACGCAACGCCGCCGCACCGGAAGCGCCGGCAGCGCTTGCGATCGAACGTGAGCCGCTGCCGGTGCAGGTCGAGCCGCTGCAGCCCGAGCGCATCGAGGTACCGGTGCAGCCTGCTGCGCCCGCGGCCGGCGACGTGCCGGTATCGCTGCCGGACTTCACCTTCGATCCGCCGCCGGCCACACCGGCACCGAGGGTGCCCGACAACAGCCTGATGTTCGGCGCGCTGGGCACCGCGGGCGTCGTGGCCGCCAGCCCGTTGGATGCTGGCGCCTCGCCGCTGCCAACACAGGATGATGCCGAGGCATCGCTGGTCTTCGCCGCGTCCAGCGCACCTGCGCCTGATGTCCCGCAGTGGGAGCTGGCGCCGTTCTACCCCGAAGCCGAGGCGGCCGCGCCCGCCGGCGACGAACGCGCGCCGACGTTCGCCAGTTTCGATCCCGTCAGCTTCGAACTGGCCGACAGCGATCACGCCGATGCACCGCAGTGGTCGCTGTCCGAGGCGCCGCAGGTGCTCGAGGAAAGCGCAGCGCCTGCGATCGACGAGACGACGGACAGCGTGGTTTCGCCCGTGACCGGATTCGATGCTGCGCCGGTGTTCGATCCGGTAGCGGCCGAACGGGGCGCGGTTGCCGAGGCCGACGACGTGGTGTTCCGCTTCGACGCCGATGCATTGGACAACGCTGACGATGTGCTGTCGCTGCACGCGATGGAAACGTTGTCGCTGGACGATGACGCCGGGTTGCATCCGTCGCTGGAGATCGTCGATGCCGTGGCGCCGCCGCTGGCCGATGCATCGCCTGCGGCGGAGGTCAGGGTGGACGAGGCTCCGGATGACCTGCCGGCATCGTCGATCACGCCGCCGTCGATCGAAGCGCCCGCCCCGGCAGCGGAAACGTCGGCGCCGGCCGTGTCGGTGATCGATATCGACACCATCGCGCCGATCGATTTCAGCGAAGCCGATGCCCAGTTCTTCGCCGAGCTGAGTGCAGCTGCTGCCGGCTTCAATCCGCAGGCGATGCCCACCGCGACGGCACCGGAGGCAGTCGTTGCGACCGGCGCCGACGCCAATGCCGACGCGACTACGGGCTTCGACGCCGGCTTCGACGACGACGCCGAGAACATCGACGAGGACATCCGCGAGGTGTTCCTGGAAGAGTTCGACGACGAGCTCGCCAATCTGGGCACGCTGCTGCCGGCGTGGCGCATGCAGCCGGACAACATGGACCGGCTGCGCCCGATCCGCCGCATCTTCCATACCCTCAAGGGCAGTGGCCGCCTGGTTGGCGCACGTACGCTGGGCGAGTTCGCGTGGAAGATCGAAGGCATGCTCAACCGCGTGCTGGATGGCAGCCGCGCCGCCTCGCCGGCGGTGCTGGCGATGGTCGACAACGCACATGCGGCGCTGCCACAACTGAACGCAGCGCTGCGCCACGGCCAGCGCATCAGCGTCGACCTGCAGGCCATGCAGGCCATTGCCGATCGTGTCGGCGCAGGCGAGGAAACCTACTACGTACCGCTGCCGGGTGCGGCTGCGCCGGTTGTACCGGTTGCTGAAGCTGACGGCGAAGACGAGATCAGCCGCATTCTCGATGTGGAGGCTGCCGCCTCGGCGCCGGCCGATACCGACGTGGAGGCCGAAGTGGCCGGTACGCCGGCCAACATCGACAGCGTGCTGCGCGAGATTCTCGAGGCCGAGGTGGAAGTCCACCAGGCCACCCTGCAGGACTGGCTGCGTTCGGCGCAGCAGGCGCCGCAACCGGTCAGCGATGCACTGCTGCGCGCGGTGCACACCATGAACGGCGCCTTCGCGATGACCGAAGTGCCCGAGATCACGGCGGTGACCGGCGGCGCGGAGTCCTACATCAAGCGCGCACTGGCCGCCGAGGTGGTCCCGGGTGATGAAGGCGTAGCCGCCCTGGATGCGACTGCGCAGGCGATCACCGCCACCATGGAAGCGTTGCAGGCCGAACAGCCGCGCATCGCGCCGCAACAGGTACTCGCGCAGCGCCTGCAGGCGCTGGCTGGCGCGTTGCCGGAAGCGCGCTGGCCGATGGTGGGCCTGGAAGACGAAGAAGACGATCTGGCGCTGGATGACGAACCGCCGGTGGAACTGGACGCGGATGCATCGACAGCCGTCGCGCCTGAATTTGATGCGGTGCCGCATTCGTTTGCCGCACCGGAGCAGGACGCGGAAGCACGTGCCGATACTGTCGAAGCCCCGGTCGCCGACGTGGCGATCGAGGCCGGGCTGGAGGTCGGTGAGCTGACGGCCAGCGATGATCTTTCGCGCTACTTCGATGCCGGATGGCCGTCCGTACCGGGTGAGGAGGATGCGTCGCTGCCGGTGGTCGAATCGATCCAGGTGGCCGACGACGTTCCAGCCGTTGCCGTAGCCGGTGTCGAGGCGGAGGCCGAAGGCGTGCTGCGGTTGTCCGACGATGCCGGTTTGACCGTCGTGGATGATCTGTCGCCGTACCTGGATGCCAGTGCGCTGCCGGTTGACGACCGCGACGCCGAAGAGACTCCGGCCGCTGTCGAAGCCGTCGCATCTGACCTGAATGCGCCCTCGGCCGATCGCGCGCACGTCGCTGATGCCACGGCGTTCGAAATGCCTGCTGCACTGCCACTCGACAGCGAGCTGTCGAGCCTGCAGGATGAAATGGCTGCGCCGGGGTTTGCAGAACCGGTCTCGCTGGAAGCCGCGCTCGAGGCCGGCCTGCACGTGATCGACGAAGAGCAGCCCCTGGCCGACGACGGGCAATGGCCCGTGCTCGGCCTGCAGGCCAGCGAACTCGCGCCGGGCGAGGCGGAAGCCTTTGCCGAGGATGCGGACGTCGGCGGGGAGGCGGCGATCGGTGAAGGAGAGAGCGCCGATCAGCCGTCCCCGGCGACGGTGAATGAGGAGATCGCGGAGGCCGCAGCGCAGGCCACCGCCGAACCGGTACGCTTCTTCGAACTGGAAGACGCGCCGGGCCAGGCGGAGGTCCACGCCGAAGCTGCCGGCGTCGACGCGGTTGCGGTGTCGGATGCCGTGGCAGCCAGCGCGCCCGAAGCCGACGTGCCTGAAACCGTGACACCTGACATCCTTGCCATGCCGGTGCCGGAAGACAGCACCGATACGCTCGACTTCAGCGTCTACGATCGCGAGCTGGTCGACATCTTCGTCGAGGAAGGCAAGGACCTGCTCGACCACTGCGATGGCCTGATCAGCGAGCTGCGTGATGCACCGCAGGACCGCGAGGTGCTGGCCGGCCTGCAGCGTGACCTGCACACCCTGAAGGGTGGCGCACGCATGGCCGGCATCAACGCCATCGGTGATCTCGGCCACAGCATCGAATCGTTGCTGGAGGCGGTCGCCGCCGGTCGCACCGAGATCGAACGCCGCGATGTGCAGTTGCTGGAGCGCGGATTCGATCGCCTGCACCAGCTGCTGACCCGCACCGGTAACCACCGCGTGGTGGAACCGGCGCAGGATCTGGTCGATGCGTTCGAAGTGCGTACCACCACCGATATTGCCGCAGCAGCAGCGGCTGCCGCAGGCGCAGCGGACGTGGCGAGCGTTGCAGAAACCGCGTCGGCAGCGGTCGCCGGCCCTGCGCCGGCACTGCTCGATGCGCCGTTGTCGGCACCGCTGCCGGCCGAAGGCGTGATCGATGAAGATCCGCTGGCGCGCCCGCAGCAGGAACAGGTGCGCGTGCGCGCGGATCTGCTCGACCGCCTGGTCAACCATGCCGGTGAAGTGGCGATCTACCGCTCGCGCCTGGAACAGCAGCTTGGTGCCTTCCGCGGCGCGATGGGCGAGCTGGAGCGCACCAATGCGCGACTGCGCGACCAGCTGCGCCGACTCGACCTGGAAACCGAGGCGCAGATCGTCGCCCGCTACCAGCGTGAGCAGGACCAGGCCGATCAGAAGTTCGATCCGCTGGAACTGGACCGCTTCTCCACGCTGCAGCAGCTCAGCCGTGCACTGAACGAGTCGGCGGCCGATCTCGGGGGCCTGCAGGGCGTGCTCGACGATCTGTCACGCCAGTACGATTCGTTGCTGCAACAGCAGTCGCGCGTCAGCTCCGAGCTGCAGGATGGCCTGATGCGCGCGCGCATGGTGCCGTTCGATGGCCTGGTGCCGCGCCTGCGCCGCGTGGTCCGCCAGTCCGGAATGGATACCGGCAAGCAGGTGCACCTGACCCTGGAGGGCACCCACGGCGAACTGGACCGCAATGTCCTCGATCGCATGGTCGCGCCGCTCGAACACATGCTGCGCAACTCCGTGGCCCACGGCCTGGAGGCGCCGGAACAGCGTCGCGCCGCCGGCAAGCCGGAGGAGGGCGAAGTCGCCATCCGCCTGCACCGTGAAGGCTCGGAAATCGTGCTGGAAGTGGCCGATGACGGTGCTGGCCTGGACCGCGAAGCGATCCGCCGCCGCGCCATCGATCGTGGCCTGTTGGCCGCCGATGCGCAGCCCAGCGAGCAGGAACTGGACAACCTGATCTTCGCCTCCGGTTTCTCCACCGCCGACCAGGTCAGCCAGCTGGCGGGTCGTGGCGTGGGCATGGACGTGGTGCGCAACGAAGTGCGCCAGCTCGGCGGCTCGGTCGACATCCAGTCAGTGCGTGGCCAGGGCGTGCGCTTCACCTTGCGCCTGCCGCAGACGCTGGCCGTCACCCAGGCGGTGTTCGTGCAGATCGGTGAAACCACCTTCGCCGTGCCGGTGGCCTCGGTCAGTGGTATCGGCCGCCTGTCACGCGAACGCTTCGAGGCCGCCGACAGCAGCTACCGCTACAGCGGCGAAGACTATCCGCTGTATGACCTCGGCAGCCTGGTCGGGCAGGCCCCGGCACGCGCCGATGGCCAGGACCAGGTGCCGCTGCTGCTGGTGCGTGCCGGTGACCTGCGCGCTGCCGTGGCGATCGACCAGGTGCTGGGCAACCGCGAAATCGTGGTCAAGCCGGTCGGCCTGCAGATCGCATCGGTACCGGGCATCTACGGTGCCACCATCACCGGCGATGGTCGCGTGGTGGTGATCCTGGACGTCGCGCCGCTAGTGCGCCGTTTCCTCGCCAATCCGACCGCACCGGTGCTGGCCAATGCACCGCGCGACGAACGCCAGGTGCCGCTGGTGATGGTGGTCGATGACTCGCTGACCATGCGCAAAGTGACCGGACGGATCCTCGAACGGCACAACTTCGAAGTCAGCGTCGCCCGCGATGGCGTGGAAGCACTGGAGCGGCTGGAAGAGCGCGTGCCAGACCTGATGCTGCTGGATATCGAGATGCCGCGCATGGACGGCTACGAGCTGGCCACGGCGATGCGCGCCGACCCGCGCTACAAGGATGTGCCGATCGTGATGATCACCTCGCGCAGCGGCGACAAGCACCGCCAGCGCGCCTTCGAGATCGGTGTCCAGCGTTATCTGGGCAAGCCGTACCAGGAACTGGACCTGATGCGTAACGTGTACGACCTGCTGGGGATCGCCCGTGTCCGTGAGTGAAACCCATCCGGCCCCGGCCGTCGCCCTGCTGGCCCGCCCCGGTGCGGCGCGCGAACGCCTGCGCGAGGCGCTGTCGCATGCAGATGTGCAGCTGGTTCTGGAAGATGACCCGAACGGCTTGGAGCCACAGGTCCTGCAGGCTGCGGATCCGCAGTTCGTGGTGATCGCGCTGGAAGCGGCCATCGAGGACGCACTGGAACGGCTGGACGCCGCGCTCTCGGCACCGGGGCTGACCCTGGTGTTCGATGAGGCCGAGCTGGCCGCGCGCCGCGACGGCTGGGAGGCGCAGCGTTGGGGGCGCCATCTGGCCGCCAAGCTGCACGGCCACCAGCAGGTGTTGCCGCCGGGTGCCGAGGAAGAGCCCAGCCTGCAGCTGGAGCCCGGCCATCCGGCGCCCGCGCCGGCACCGCAGGAAGAAGCCCTGCAGCCGCATCTGGCGCAGGCGCTGAGCTGGGCCGATGACGTTCCGGCCGACGGTCTGTATTCGCCGCCGGCACACCTGCACGAACCGATCGCGCTGGAGCAGGCCCTGGCGGCACTGCAGCCGGACGTGCCCGAACCACGGGATCCGCCTTCGCCGCCGCAAGCGCCGGCCGAACCGGCGGCGCCTGCGGCACCGCCGATCTCCTTCGATCACACCGCCTGGTCGCTGGTCGAGGAATCGATCGAAGCGCCGGCACCGGCAGAAGTGGCGGCGCCGGCCGCTGCGCCGCAGCCCTCCTTCGATACCGATCATTTGACCCTGGTCGATCTGGATGCCGCCGCCCCGGCCGGTGCGCGCGCCGCATCAGTGCTGGTGCTGGCCGGCATCGGTGGCCCGGATGCGTTGCGTCGCCTGCTCGGCGCACTGCCCGCGTCGTTGAGCGTGCCGGTCCTGGTGCACATGCGCCTGGACGGTGGCCGCTACGGCAACCTGGTCAAGCAGATGTCGCGTGTTTCGCCGTTGCCGGTGCAGCTGGCCGAGGCCGGCCAGCGCGCCGCGCCGGGCGAGGTCCACGTGCTGGCTGATGATATCGGCGTGCGCGCGGCCAGCGATGGCCTGCATTTCCAGAGCGATGCCACCGGTATTTCGCTCGCTGCATTGCCGGCCGCACACACTGCGCTGGTGCTGCTCAGCGGTGCCGACCTGGCCCATGTCGGCCCGGCGCTGGACCTGGCGGCCGCCGGTGCGTGGGTGGCCGGGCAGGTAGGCGAGGGCTGCTACGACCCGGCTGCGGCCACCGCCGTGGTTGCTGCCGGCATGGTGGCCGGTGAACCGCAGGAGCTGGCGCAGGCAATTGCCGCGCGCTGGGGTGAGCAGGACGACAACGGAGAGGCACCATGAGCTACGCCAGCAACGACGAAATCCGCGGCGTCCTGATCCAGGCCGGCAACGAGCGCGTACTGCTGCCCAATGCCACCGTGGCCGAAATGATGTCGCGCGTACCGGTGCAGCCGGTCTCCGATGCACCGCGCTGGCTGGTTGGCGAGATCGGCTGGCACGGCTGGCAGGTGCCGCTGGTGTCGTTCGCACGCCTTTCCGGGCTGGGCGAAGAGACGGTGGCCGGCCACAACAAGGTGGTAGTACTGAAGTCCCTCAGCGGCAACGCGCAGCGCCCGTACTACGCGCTGCTGACGCAGAACTTCCCGCAGCTGATCTCGGTGCCGCGCGACGGCCTGCTGGCCGACGCCTCCGAAGAAACCCTGCCGCAGATCGTGCACATGCGCGTGCTGCTGGGTGAGCAGAGCGCGCTGCTGCCGAACCTGGATGCACTGGAAGCGGCGCTGGATTCGCTGGCGGCCTGATCGGCAATCCGCCGGTCGGGTAGCCGGTAGTGCCGGCCGCTGGCCGGCAACCCCATGATCCCGTGGATGCCGGCCAGCGGCCGGCACTACCACGAAGCCTTACCCCAGATCGCCCAACCGCGCCTGCAACGCCGCGATCGCGGCCAGCCCGGCCGTTTCCGTGCGCAGGATCCGCAGCCCCAGTTGCAGCCCCTGAAATCCTGCCGCTTGCAATCACGATGCCGCCAGCGGGAGCGGCTTCCAGCGTCGACATTCGCTGGCGGCCTGATCGGCAATCCGCCGGTCGGGTAGCTGGTAGTGCCGGCCGCTGGCCGGCAACCTCATGATCCCGTGGATGCCGGCCAGCGGCCGGCACTACCACGAATCAGCCTTACCCCAGATCGCCCAAGCGCGCCTGCAACGCCGCGATCGCGGCCAGTCCGGCCGTTTCCGTGCGCAGGATCCGCGGCCCCAGTTGCAGCC
>NZ_JCAFTS010000007.1:0-224206 GCF_059370495.1 Stenotrophomonas sp. YJH_SMC_69
AGCTACCAGGGCAACACCGCTCAGCCCTGGTAGCCGCCAACCTTGGTTGGCGCTGGCTTCCATCGGTGCCCACCAGGGTGGGCAGCTACCAGAGCAACACCGCTCAGGCCTGGTAGCCGCCAACCTTGGTTGGCGCTGGCTTCCGTCGGTGCCCACCAAGGTGGGCAGCTACCAGGGCAACACTGCTCAGGCCTGGTAGCCGCCAACCTTGGTTGGCGCTGCTCTCGTCGGTGCCCACCAAGGTGGGCAGCGACCGGTCAAGCGGCGCCCTTGTGGTCCGCATCGTCCATGCCGGGGCTGACGCGGCGGCCGATATCCTTCAGCCGCGCAAGCTGATCCACCATTGAAGGCGCATCGTCCAGGCTGCCGACGAAGGTCCACAGGTAGGTCATCACCGCGTGGACGTGGCCCGGTGTAACGCCTTCACTGGTGGCAAGGCGGCCGATGGTCAGCGCGAACAATGCCGCGGCAGCCAGCCCGATCACCACATAGGCGCCGGCTTCGCGGTCGGACAGCAGGATGCGCAGGCGCGACAGCGTGGTGTAGTGGCGGCGCAGCACCGAGGGGCTGACCCGGTCGACCAGCCGGATTTCGTGTTCCAGGCGGTTGTTCAGTCGGCCGTGCAACTGCTCGTTGCGACGTGCGAACCAGGGCAGCACCAGCAGGGCGCCGAGCAGGGTGGCCAGGCCAGCGGCACCGACCATCGGCTCGATCGCCAGCAGCATGGCCACTGCACCGAACATCGATGCCAGCGCGGTGGCGATGATCGGCACGTGCTTTTCAAAGAAGTCGACGAACTCGCGGGCCAGCACCACGCGTGCCGCCGAAGTGGACGTCGCCTGGCCCAACCGGCGCTGCGCCTGCACCACGCTCACTGCCAGATCGGCATAGATGCGGGTGAAGGTGCGCGTATCCACCGCCCGACGGGCGGCACCCACCAGCCAGAACAGCAGTACCACGCCGGCATAGGAGATGGCATGGCCGATGTTGCCGCTGATGATCGCGTCTACCGCGAAGCCGGCGAACAACGGATAGGCCAGCAGCAGGGTGTTCTCCAGCGCCACCAGCGAGAACGTGCCGGTCAGCTGCCAGGGGTAGGTGCGCAGGATGGCCTTGAGCGTGGCGGCCGCATTCTGCTGGCCGATGCTGCCGGCGGCGGCCGCTGGATCGTGGGGGTGTTGCATGGGATGCCTGGGGGGTTCGGGGACAGGGCAGGGGACGGATGCCTGCCATCTGCCGGGTAGCGCCCAGTATCTGCAGCCCTTTGGAGCGGGCATGGAGGGATGATGGAGATTGCGTGGAGAAATCGGCGGCGTTCAGCCACGCGCGTGGTGCCCACCAAGGTGGGCTGCTACCAGGGCAGCGTCTACGGCCTCAACGGCGCACGTGCACCGGCCAGCGGATCTCGAACGAACTGCCGCCACGCTCGGTAGCTCGGCACTGCGCCGTTCCGTGATGGGCCACGGCAATCGCACGCACGACCGCCAGGCCGAGACCTGAGCCCCCACTCTGCCGTGAGCGCGACACATCGGTGCGCTGGAAGGCTTCGAAAATGCTGTCGCGCAGGTCGTCCGGCACGCCGGGGCCACCATCTTCCACGGCCACCGCGCACTGCCCCTCAGCGAGGGTGACGCGCACCCGCAGCGGGCAGGGGATGGCATGGCGACGGGCGTTCTCCAGCAATGCCAGCACCGCCTGGCGGATGCGGGCCGGATCGCAGTCCGCCAGCGACGGCCGCGCATCCAGGCTCACCGAGAAGCCACTTTCGGTCAGCGCCTCGGACATCGCCTCCACCACCGCCGCCACCTGCACGCTGACGTCGCTGCGTTGCAGGCGCAGATCCAGGTGGCCACTCTCGGCCAGGCTGACCACGCGCAGGTCCTCGATGATGCGGGTCAGTCCCTCCAGCTGGGTGAGCATGCTGTTGAACTGCTCGGGGCCCGGCTCGAATACACCTTCGGCGATGCCTTGCAGGCGGCCACGCAGGATGGTCATCGGCGTGCGCAGTTCGTGTGCGATGGCCGCGTTCCAGAACACACGGTTCTCGGACATCCGGCTGAGCCGCTCGGCCATGGAATTGAAGTCGTTGACCAGCGTGGCGGCCTCGGCCATCGAGGTGTCGCCGCCGCGCGCGCGCGCCTCCAGGTCACCGCTGGCCACGCGACGCAGGCTTGCGGCCACCGAATTCAACGGGGTGATGATGCGCCGGGTCAGGCGAGACGCGATCAGGGTGGCCAACGCCACCACCACGGTGGCGGTCAGGCCGATCCACAGCCACTCCAGCCCGGAGGGCATCATGGACTTCGGCTCGTCATACCAGCGCGGATAGAACACCTCCAGCAGGTAGTAGAACAGGTAGAAACCGCTGATCGACAGCACGGTCGAACACAGCGAGGCCACCGTGATGGACAGCGTGATCTGGCGCCCGATGCTCTTGCCTTTGGGGTTCATCATTCAGTCCAGGAAGCGGTAGCCGACGCCACGGATGGTGGCGGGAATGCCGATCACGCCGACATCCTCGAGCTTGCGCCGCAGCTTGCTGACATGGCTGTCGACGGTGCGCTCCTGCGCATCGCCCTCGGGCAGGCAGGCGTGCAGCAGGTCCACCCGCGCATGCACCTGGCGCGGCGCGCGCGCCATGTGCACCAACAGCCGGAATTCGGTGAGGGTGAAGTTCAGTGCGTGCGCCTGCTCGCCGTTGCGGACCGTCACTTCGTGGCTGCGCAGGTCGATCTCGAACGGGCCCTGGCGGATCAGCCCGGTGGGTTCTTCGGCCACGCTGCGGGCACTGCGGCGCAGCACGGCCTGGATGCGTGCAACGATCTCAGCGGGATTGAATGGTTTGGCCACGTAGTCGTCAGCGCCCACACGCAGGCCGGTCAGCTTGTCCACGTCCTGGTCGAGCGCGGTGAGCATGATCACCGGCGTGTTGCCGCGACGCCGCAGTTCGCTCAGCACCTGCCAGCCATCCAGCTTGGGCATCTGCACATCCAGCAGTACCAGGTCCGGGCGCAGCTGGCGGTGGCTGGCAAGCGCCGCCTCACCGTCGGCGGCGCGTGCGCTGCGCAGGCCCGAACGGGCCAGGTAGGCACCGAGGATGTCGGCGATCTCGCCCTCATCTTCGGCAATCAGCACCAAGGGCGGCTGTCGGTTACGGAGTTGGTGTTTCATTGCGAGCGGCAGGTTCGAGGCCAAGGGCGGGCAGGGCGGGACAGGGACGGGGTCATCGTCGGCGTTCCCTGGCCTGCGCCTCTTCGTTGGCCGCCCAGGCCAGCGTGGCCAGCACCAGCGAGCGCTGCAGGCTGGGGTCCACCGAACCCGCGCCGCGCAGCTGCTGCAGCGTCAGGGTAGACACCGCGGCAGGCAGCGCGTTCCAGCGCGAGGCCATGGGGGTGGCGTTCACCCGGGCCTGCAGCCGCGAGGCCATGCCCACGATGGCGCGCAGGCGCACTGCCAGCAGGGCGGCGACCACGGCGGTGGCGGGCGCAAGCAGCAGATGCAGGTTGACGTTGGCGGCCGGAGGTGTTGCCGACCAGAACGCCAGGCCGATCAAGGCCAGCGATGCGAGCGACCCGGAGCGGCGGGTGCGTCCGGGCCCGTCACTGCGGAACCCCAGCAGGGCGGCGGCCCCGAAGCCGGCCAGCAACGGCAGTAGCGGATACGGTGCGACCCACATCCATGTGCTGGTCGATGCCAGCACCAGTGCGATCAACCACGGCGAAGGCGCACACCACGCCAGGTAGGCACGGCGCACATCGATGGGTGGCAGGTCCGGGTAGGAAAGGGGCACGGCAGGCTGGCAGTCGGCGAGGCCGCCGAGGCTAGCGACCGTTGATGGAGACTTGGTCGAGATTGTGTCGAGATTGCGTGGAGCCGCGCCATGGATTCAGCGGCCGACGCGGTCCCTGAACGGCGGTCGCGTCTCCATCCAATCTCCACAGCCGCTCCAAGAAACATCCACCTGGGGCTTCCAGACTGCGGCCCTGGCGGTCGCACCGGGCGACTGCACGCACCCCCGGAAGTTTCGATGAACAACCGCAGGACCTGGATCATTGCCGCAACGCTGGCCGTTCTTGCCGGCGGCGGTTGCTGGTGGGCGTTTGCCGATGGCGAGGATGCCGCGTTGATCACCGCACCGGCAAGGGTCGCCGGTCTGGAAAAGACCGTGCAGGCGGTCGGCCGGGTCAATCCGAAAGAACTGGTGGCCGTGGGCGCGCAGGTCTCCGGGCAGGTCACGCGCCTGCATGTGGTGCTGGGCCAGCACGTGCAGGCCGGCGACCTGATTGCCGAAGTGGATTCACAACCGCAGCGCATTGCCCTGCGCAGTGCCGAAGCCGCCGCCAACGCGCTGCGTGCGCAACATGCGGCCAGCCAGGCGCGCTACCGCCAGGCCCTTCGCACGTACGATCGCCAGTCGCAGCTGGTGGCGTCGCGGCTGGTCTCGCAGGAAGGCTTCGAAGCGGCACGTGTGGCGCGCGATGCGGCGCGCGCGGATGCCGCTGCGTTGCAGGCGCAGATCGACCAGGCGGTGACCCAGGTGGAAACCGCCCGCATCAACCTGGGCTACACGCGTATCGTGTCGCCGTCCGAGGGCTACATCGTGGCCATCGTCACCAAGGCGGGGCAGACGCTGAACTCGATGCAGACCACGCCGACCATCGTGATGCTGGCACAGATGGACACGATGACGGTGCGCGCCGAGATCGCCGAGGCTGACGTGGAACTGATCGCACCCGGCCAACCGTTGTGGTTCTCGACGCTGGGACCGAGCGGGCGCCGCTATGAATCGCACCTGCAGCAGCTTGAGCCAGCGCCGTCGTCGATTGCCGACGCGTCCAGCGGCAACAGCGGCGGATCGGCGCAGACGCCGAAAGCGGTGTACTACGCGGGGCTGTTCGACGTGGCCAATCCGGGCTTGATGCTGAAGCCTTCGATGACGGTGAAAGTGACGATCCAGCTGGCACGCGTGGCCAATGCACTGCAGGTGCCACTGACCGCCCTGAGCGAGTCCGACGACAAGAACGGCAACGGCGCAACCGTGCGGGTAGTCGATGCGAAAGGCCGCGCCCACGAGCGCGCTGTGACTACCGGCCTGCGCACCGCCACCGCCGTGCAGATCCTCTCTGGCCTGGAAGCGGGCGAGAACGTGGTGGTCGGCCAGGCGCCCAGCGGTGGCGATGCCGAACCCACCAGCCTGCTGGGGATGTGAGCATGGCCGACGCACTGCTGGAATTGAAGGGCGTATCGCGCGCCTATCGCTCGGCCGCCGGCGAGGTGGTGGTGCTGAAGGAGGTCTCGTTGCGCATCGATGCCGGCGAGTTCATCGCCATCATCGGCCCCTCGGGTTCGGGCAAGTCCACGCTGATGAACATCCTGGGCTGCCTGGATCGGCCGACCGAAGGCAGCTACCGCGTGGAGGGGGCTGCGACCGAGCAGATGTCGCCTGACCAGCTGGCGCGCCTGCGCCGCGAGCACTTCGGCTTCATCTTCCAGCGCTACAACCTGATGGAGAACCTCAGTGCCACCGAGAACGTGGCCTTGCCCGCCGTCTATGCCGGGGTGGAGGCCGATGCGCGCACCACGCGTGCCCGCCTGCTGCTGGAAACGCTCGGCCTGGGCGAGCGGACCGCGAACCGGCCCAGCCAGTTGTCCGGCGGCCAGCAGCAGCGCGTCTCCATCGCACGCTCGCTGATGAACGGCGGCGCGATCGTGCTGGCCGATGAGCCGACCGGCGCGCTGGATCATGCCAGTGGCAGGCAGGTGATGGCCGAGCTCGAGCGCCTGCATGCGCAGGGCCATACCGTGATCCTGGTCACCCATGATGCGGCGATTGCTGCCCACGCGTCACGGGTGATCGAGATCGCCGATGGGCGTGTGGTGGCGGATCGCCAGGAGCGAGGCCCTTCGGTGCGGCAGCGTTCGGACGCACCGGCGCGTACATCCACGGCGGCTACCGAGCGGCGCGCCCGCATCGATGCCGTGCGCGAGGCGACGCGCATGGCAGTGCGTTCGATGCTGGCCCATCGCCTGCGCACCCTGCTGACCATGCTCGGCATCATCATCGGCGTGGCCGCGGTGGTGACCGTGGTTGCGCTGGGCAAAGGCGCGCAGGCGCAGGTCGAGGCGCAGATAAACGCGCTGGGCGCCAGCACGCTGGAGATCTTCCCGGGCGCCGATTTCGGTGACCCGCGCTCGGCGGAGATCGAAACGCTGGTGGTAGGCGATGCCGATCACCTGGCCGCCCTGAGTTACGTGGACAGTGTCAGCCCCAACCTCAGCGGTTCGGTAGCAGCACTGCAGGGCGGCCGACGAGCCAATACGCAGGTGCTGGGCGCCGGTGCCGATCTGCCGCGCGTGCGCGGGCTTCGCCTGAAGGCCGGCCGGTTTTTCACCGATGCCGAGGTGGAGGCGCATCGGGCAGTGGGCGTGGTCGACCAGAAGGCAGCGAAGGCACTGTTCACTGGCAACCCCGTCGGCAGCACGGTGCTGCTGGGCGGCATGCCGGTCGAGGTGATCGGCGTGGTGGGTGCCAATGCATTCGCCGGTGGGGCCACGCCAACCGTCTACGTTCCCTATACGTCGGCTGCCTCCCGGCTGCTGGGCAGCCAGCGCCTGGAGAGCATCACCGTGCGCGTACGCGACAACGTACCCACCAATGCCGCCGAGGCCTCGCTGGGCGCCGAGCTGGAGCGCCTGCATGGTCGTCGCGATTTCTTCATCTACAACTCGGACCAGATCCGCAAGGCGGTGATGAAATCCAGCCAGACCATGGCGGCGCTGGTTTCGGCGATCGCGGCGGTGGCGCTGGTGGTTGGCGGCGTGGGCGTGATGAACATCATGCTGGTGTCGGTGAAGGAGCGCGTGCGCGAGATCGGCGTGCGGCTGGCGGTGGGGGCGAGGCAGGGCGACATCCTGCGCCAGTTCCTGATCGAGGCGGTGCTGATCTGCCTGTCCGGTGGCGTGCTGGGCGTACTGCTGGCCTTCGCCGTGGGTGCGCTGTCCAGCCTGCTGTCGCTGGGGGTGCCCTTCCTGTTCACGCCAGGGCCGGTGCTCGCCGCGCTGGCATGTTCGTCTGCGATCGGGCTCGGTTTCGGCTACTTCCCGGCACGCAATGCCGCACAGTTGGACCCGATCCAGGCATTGGCAGCGGAGTAGGGTCGCCCGCTGTGGCACCTGTTGAGCCGAGCCCACGCTCGGCTGCGCTCCGTTCGGCCGCGACGCACCCTGCGCTGCGCGCAGCGAGCCGAGCATGGGCTCGGCTCTACAGCTGCTCAGCGCACCTTGCCCTTTATCGGCAGGCTGCCTGGCAGCTGCGAATAGCCGCTGTCACCCCAGTGCCGGGTGATGCGCTGAAAGAACAACGAGTTCGGCACGCGCAGCAGACAACCGCGCGCGCCTTCGCCACGGTCACTCAGCGTGGTGTAGATCAGGTTGATGTCCACCACCTGGCCGCACAGGCCCGGCTTGTCCACGCTTTCCAGCACTTCGATCGTGTCGTTGATGCGGAACGGGCGCGTAGCCACGATCAGGAACGAACAGAACAGGTTGGACAACACGCTCCATGCTGCGAAGAACGCCACCGCACCGACCGCCATGAACCCGGTCAGCGCGGTCCACAGCACCGAGCGCGAAACGCCAAGTCGCTCCAGTATCAGCAGCGCAGCCGCCAGATACAGCAGCAAAGCACCGCCGCGGCGCAGGCCTACATGAAGCTCTGGAGCCAGCCTGCCGCGCTGCCGGGCCTGCACGAGCAGCCACGCCAGCGCACGCACCATCAGCCACGCCACCCCGAGAATGACCAGCACCTCGGCCACCGGTACCACCACCAGCAGCCAATCCGCGATCCAGGCAGGCAGTCCGGCCATGGGCGGTCACAGCGTTGCCGCGCCGCCGGAAATGGTCAGCAAGGCACCGGAGGTATAACTGGCGCTGTCCGAAGCCAGCATCACGTAGGCCGAGGCCAGTTCCGCGGGCTGCCCGGGGCGGCCAAACGGCGTCTGCGAGCCGAATTGCTCGACCTCTTCGGCAGCCATGCCTGCCGGAATGAACGGTGTCCAGATCGGGCCGGGCAGCACGGCGTTGACGCGTATCTGATGCTCGGCCAGCAGGCCCGCCAGCCCCAGCGTCAGGTTGGCGACGGCGCCCTTGGTCGCAGAGTACGGAAGGATGTTCGGGGTCGGTCGCTTGGAATTGACCGATGCGGTGTTGATGATCGCGCCGCCACCGCGCAGGTGTGGCACGCACAACCGCGTCAGATTGAACACGGCATGGACATTGGTATCGAACGTCCGCTTCCAGTCATCCAGGGTGATGTCGTCGAAGTGCTCGTAGTAGCGCTGGTAGGCCGCGTTGTTGACCAGGATGTCGAGACCGTCCAGCTCGCTGGCCACGCGGTCGACCAGCGAGCGCGCCTGCGCCGGGTCGCTGATGTCACACGGTACCAGCACGGCCTTGCGCCCGGCCTGTTCGATCTGCTGCTGCACATGGCGGGCGTCGTCCTGCTCGCCATCAAGAAAGGCGATGGCGACGTCGGCACCCTCGCGCGCGAAAGCGATGGCCACCGCTGCGCCGATGCCGCTGTCACCGCCGGTGATCAGTGCCTTCTTGCCCTGCAGCAGGCCATGGCCGCGGTAGCTGTCCTCGCCGTGGTCCGGCCGGGGCTGCATCTGCGCGGTCTTGCCGGGGAAGGATTGCTGCTGCGCCGGGAAGGGCGGACGTGGGTAGTCGGGCAGGGCCATCGTCACTCTCCGAAAGGGAACCTGGCGGCAGTCTCGCTCGGCGCGGGTAAACGGCCGGAGGGCGCGGTGTCGTGGCAGCGTGGACGACTGCGCACGGTGCTTCACAACGGATGGGCGATCGTGGTCATGATGCTGTTGGCCGGCTGCCGTGAATCCAGCCGCGTGTGCTGCACGATGATCGGCTGGTCGGATTCGATGAGGGTGGCGAAGCCGGTGCCGCGTGGTACCAGCGCCGGATCCTGCAGGTCGTTGAAGCGCAGGTGGCAGGTGCGTCGTGCTGGCACGGTGATCCGGTAGGGACCGACAGGATCGCGGTCCTCGAAGTAGAGGGTCAGCGTGACATGCGCGTCCTCGTTGCCCGCATTGAGGACGCAGCAGGTTTCGTGACTCTGCATCTCCGGCGACGGGCCGTTGCTCCAGGCTGGAATGTAGCCTTCGGCGATAGCCCAGCGTCGATGCCCGATGCAGGAGGTGTTCGTTTCCATGACGCCGTTTTAGCTGGAGGGGTGTTGCCATCGTGTCCAGTCCCCGCACGGAATCCGTGATGACCATCGGCTACCACGCATCGCATGAGCAGTTCCCGCCCGCCACCTTGCTGGGCCTGGCGCTGCGCGCCGAACAGGCGGGATTCGAGGCTTTGATGTGCTCGGACCATTTCCACCCGTGGACGATTGCGCAAGGGCAGTCCGGCCACAGCTGGGTATGGGCCGGCGCGCTGGCGGTGCAGAGCGCATTGACCTTGGGCATGGTGACCTGCCCGATGCTGCGCCAGCACCCGGCATTGGTGGCACAGGCAGCGGCGACGCTGGAGCAGTTGGCGCCGGGCCGGATCTGGCTGGCGCTGGGTACCGGCGAGGCCCTGAACGAGCGCATCACCGGCCAGCCGTGGCCAGCCAAGCGCGAGCGGCAGAAGGCATTGCGCGATGCGGCCGAGGTGATGCGGCGGCTGTGGGGCGGCGAGCAGGTCGACCACGACGGTGGCTTCCGGGTGCGCCAGGCACGGCTCTACAGTCGCCCGGCGCTTCCCCTGCCGCTGCTGGGGGCGGCCGTCACCGAGGAAACCGCACGCTGGATGGGGGGCTGGGCCGATGGCCTGATCACCATCAGCCAGCCACTGGCGCAGTTGCGGCGTGTGGTGGCGGCGTTTGAGGACGGCGGTGGCAGGGGCAAGCCGATGTACCTGCAGGCCAAGCTCTCCTACGCGCGCGCCGAACAGGCGGCGCTGGAAGGTGCGATGGAGCAGTGGAGCGCCAACGTGCTGCCGCCGGAACTGGCTGAAGGCCTGGACCAGCCCGAACAGTTCGAAGCACAGGCCCGATCGGTCAGCGCCGAGGTGGTGCGTGAGCACGTGCATGTCTCGGCAGACCCGGGCCAGCATCGGGCCTGGCTGCAGGAGCTGCAGTCCCTGGGGTTCGATCGCATCTACCTGCACAACGTGAACCGCGAGCAGGAACGCTTCATCGACGACTTCGCCGAACACGTACTGCCTGCGCTGCGTACTCAGGCACCCTCGGCAGCCAGCCACGCATAGCCATGGCCCTGCAGGTAGCAGCGGCGACCCTGCAGTTTGGCGCCGTGCCGCACCAGCGTGTGCAGCGGGCCGTGCAGGGGTACGTCCACCTCAACCGGGTTGTCGCCGAAGTTGATCAGTGCCAGTGCCTGATGGGGTGCCTCACCGAAGCGGAGCATCAGCAGCGCGGGTGAGGGTGGGTCGAGCGTGTGAGGCCCCTGCTGCAGCACCGGATGGGCGTTGCGTTGCTGCAGCAGCTCGCGCACCCGCAGCAGCAGTGAGTCCGGCGTCGCGCGTTGCGCCTCGACATTCACCGTGCGGTAACCGTAGGGGCCGTCTGCCGGTGGCGCGCGCCAGGCATGCCGCGGTTGGTCGGTGAACCCAGCCCCTGGGCCGTCATGCCAGCGCATCGGCATGCGCACGGCATTGCGTTCGGGCAGCTCCAGGCAGTCACCGAGGCCGATCTCTTCGCCATAGCGGACCACCGGCACCTGGCCCAGCGACAGCAGCGCCGCCCAGGCCATCGCCTGCCATGCGATGTCGCCCCCCAGCATCGGTGCCAGCCGGCGGCGGATGCCACGGCCATAGATGCGCATGCCACGCTCAGGAGCGAAGCGTTCCATCACCGCTTCGCGCTCATCCGGCTCCAGCTGCTCCAGGTCCAGTTCATCATTGTTGCGCAGCCAGGCAATGCGTGTGTCCGGCGGCGCGTGCGGGCCGTATTCGGCCATGCCCCGGGCCACTTCGCTGGCATCGCCGCGTGCCAGTGCCAGGAAGAAGTGATTGTTGAGGTGGAAATCGAGCAGGTGCGAAAGCCGCCGCCCGCGGCACAGGAAGTCACCGTAGTGGGACGCGCGGACATCCGCTTCGCCGATCAGTGGCAGCCCTGGTTGCTGCGCGTCTGCCGTGGCGCGCATCGCCTCCAGCAGCCACAGCCCGTCGTCGCGCGGGTCCGCGTGGCGGGCGCGCGCGACCATGTACGGGACCGCGTCGACGCGGAAGCCGGCCACGCCGCGCTGCAGCCAGAACGTCATTACCTGCAGCAGTTCCTCGCGTACCGGCGCATGGGCCAGGTCGAGGTCTGGCTCGTGCCAGTAGAACATGTGCCGGTTGAACGCGCCGGCCTCGGCATCCCAGGTCCAGACAGAGGCCTCGATCGGCGGGAACATCGGCTGCAGGCCGTCGTCAGGCATGTGGTCGCTCCACAGGTACCAGCGGCGCCAGGCCGGGTCACCCTGCTGCGCGGCGACGAACCACGGGTGCGCGCTGGCGGTATGCTGCATCACCAGTTCGACGATGATGCCGATGCCACGTGCGTCGGCGGCATCGACCAGGCGCTGGAACGCGGCCTGGTCGCCCAGGCGTGGATCGATACGGTAGTGATCGGTGACATCGTAGCCACCATCGCGGCCGGCGTTGCAGTAGAACGGCAGCAGCCAGACATGGCTGATGCCAAGCCACTGCAGGTAGTCCAGCTTTTCCGTGATGCCATCCAGCGTGCCCCAGCCGCGGCCGTCGCTGTCGCGGAACAGGTAGGGGTCGATCTGGTAGATGGCGCGCAGCGGACGCACCGCCATGGGCTTCTCCGGCACTGTTCACGGGTGACCAGCCTGCTGTCGCGCGTGGCAGCGGTTCGTGAAACGAATGGCACCGCATCATGACGTGGCATCCACGACCCGTGCATGCCCGGGCGCGCAGAGTGAGTGCTCATTCGCGGCACCGAGGAGGCTTCCTGCATGGCCCGACGCAAGACGCTTCGTATTGCCACGTTCAACGTCAACGGCATCGGCACGCGACTGCCACAGCTGCTGGACTGGCTGCACAGGGAATCGCCCGACGTGGTTGCCCTGCAGGAACTGAAGGCGACCGACGCCGCGTTTCCTGCTGCGTCATTGGAGGAGGCTGGGTACGGTGCGCTCTGGCAAGGTGAGGCGCGCTGGAACGGCGTGGCGTTGCTGGCTCGGGGGACCACGCCGGTCGAGAGCCGCCGCCGATTGCCCGGCGAGCCCAGCGACACGCAGAGCCGCTACCTGGAGGCGGCGGTGCACGGGGTCATCGTGGGTGCCCTCTACCTGCCCAACGGCAACCCGCAGCCCGGGCCCAGGTTCGACTACAAGCTGCGCTGGATGGAACGCCTGATCCGGCACGCGCGCAGCCTGGTCGAGCTGCCGCACCCGGCGCTGCTGCTGGGTGATTTCAACGTGATTCCCACCGAAGCCGACGTCTACGACCCCAAGGCCTGGCGCCGCGATGCGCTGTTCCAGCCCGAGGTTCGCGATGCCTTCGAGCGGCTGCTCGCGCAGGGCTGGACCGATGCGCTGCGGAAGGTGCACGGCGACGCCACGATCTACACCTTCTGGGACTATTTCCGCCGACATGCCGAGCGCGACCGTGGGCTGCGCATCGATCATCTGCTGTTGAATCCCGTACTGGCGGAGCGACTGAAGGACGCTGGCGTCGACCGTTGGGTGCGTCTGCAGGAGAAGGCCAGCGACCACGCGCCGACGTGGGTGACGGTGCGGCCGGCGTGATCAACGCGCGGCGGGGCCTTCGCGCCGCTCGCGGCGCACGCGCGCGCGGGTCCGGTAGAGGCGGCTGTCCGCCTTCTGGATGGTGTCGGCCACGGGCTCACCGGCCGTATTGATGGCTGCACCCATCGAGAAAGCGCTGGGCGACAGCGCAGCGTGGTCCTGGTACCAGTGCTCC
This sequence comes from Stenotrophomonas sp. YJH_SMC_69, assembly GCF_059370495.1. NCBI lineage: Bacteria > Pseudomonadati > Pseudomonadota > Gammaproteobacteria > Lysobacterales > Lysobacteraceae > Stenotrophomonas > Stenotrophomonas sp. YJH_SMC_69. The sequence continues at coordinate 12,955 of NZ_JCAFTS010000007.1, forward strand.
AGTTCGCTCAACCGGCCATCCGCGGGCGCGACCAGTACCACCATGAATTCGTCGCCGCCCAGCCGCACCACCGTCTCCTCCTTGCCCAGCGGCGAGCGCAGGAAGGTGGCGAACTCGACCAGGACGGCGTCGCCGCGGCGGTGGCCCTGGGTGTCGTTGATGTGCTTGAAGTGGTCCAGATCGAACATCACGCAGGCCCAGCGCTCATCAATCAGTTCATCCAGCCGGTGCAGGTAACGCCGGTTGTAGCACTGCGTGAGCGGATCCTTGAAGGACATTTCGCGCAGCTGCTGCTCCTGCATCCTCAGCGCGGTGACGTCCTGTGCATGCCCCAGCACGTAGGGCGGGCTGGCCTCGCTGTCGAGCACGTTGTGGTACGCCCAGTAGTGGCGCGTACCGTCGGCGGCAATCAGCTCGATCACGCCAGCGTCGGTGTGGTTTGCCTGGATCCGAGCGAGGTAGGCCTTGAAGCCCTCGCGTTTTTCCGGTGGCATCAGGTCGCACAGGCTGCGCCCGACCATCTGGCTTTCCTCGAAGCCCAGCGACTGCACCGCCGCGGGATTCACCGAGGTCAATGTCCCGTCCAGCGTGTGGGTGCAGATCAGGCCCAGGCTGTAGTGGAACAGCCGCCGGTAGCGGGTCTCGCTCGCTTCCAGCGCGTCGAGCGCGGCTCGCTCGTCCGTGATGTCCTGGATCGCCCCGACCAGGCGCGGATGGCCGTCGACCTGTTGCCGGCTGCCGACCACCCGGGTCCAGATCGCGCGCCCGTCGGCGGTGGTCATTGGCAGCTGCACCTCCCAGGACGTGCCTTCGTCGATGCAACGCTGCACGGCCGCGCGGATGATGTTGCGGCTGTCTTCGCGGTAGAACGACAGCGCGGTGTCGAGCGTCGGTTCAAAGTTGCTGCGCACGCCGTGCAGCTGTTTGGTCTCGCGGGTCCAGCGCACTTCGTTGGTGACCAGGTCCATCTCCCAGCCGCCCACCCGGGCGGCGCGGTTGGTCCGCTCCAGGAAGTCTTCGCTGCGTTTCAGCTCGCGATGCAGCGCTTTCGCCTGGCCAACCTGCGCCATCAGGGTACTGCGCTGTTCCAGCACCTGGGTGGTGACCCGCGCCAGATGCACCATCAGTTCGCGCTGGGAGGGGGACAGCACGCCGGGCATCGGGTCGAGCAGGCACAGCGTGCCAATGCGTGCGCCATGGGCCGAGCCCAGCGGGATGCCGGCGTAATGCCGGATGCGCGGCCCGGCGGTCACCAGGGGATTGGTCGAGAAGCGAGGGTCCTGGCGCGCGTCGGGTATCTCGAACAGCTCGTCGTGGCGGATCGCATGCGTGCAGAAGGAGATCTCGCGGGCCGTTCCGGTGACGCCCTCCAGCCCGATATTGGCCTTGAACCACTGCCGGTCTTCGGCCACCACGGTGATCAGCCCCATGGTCATGCCGGTCGCGGCGCGGGCGGCGGCGACGATGGCATCGAACACCGGCTCGGGGGGCGTATCCAGCAGGTGCAGTCGTTCGATTTCGAGCAGACGTTCGGCTTCGTCCATGGCGCTTTTCAGGGCTGGGTAGCGAGGGCGGTTGCGGCAGCTGGCTGGCGCTACGCTAGTGCGCACGGCGTTATGTATCGCCATGGCAGAGTGATGCCGATGTGAGGTGGCCGCGCCCGCTCAGTGTTGCTGGAGCGATGCCTGCAGGGCGGTGGCCAGTGCGGCATCACCGGATATCAGGTCCTGCCAGCGTAGCGTGATGCCCTTGCGTCGCCCCTTTTCGACCAGCTTGAGGCCTTCGGGGTCCACGGTGAGGGTATGGGGCCGGCCATCGATGTCCAGTTCGCGTCGCAGTGGTTTGTCGAGCGGGGTCATCATCGTTTCCTCGCAGGGGCGGGAGTACGCCGTGGCTGAATCGATACGTGACGATTGTCACGGATGTGCCAGCGCCAAGGGAAATCGACCGCGCGGGTGATGCCGATGCGTGGACCAATTACCGGGTCGGCCGGAGGCGGGGTCCCATCGCTTGCGATCACGATGCCATGGCTGCCAGTCACCAGGTCGGCGCCGTCGAAACTGCGGTCCAGCCCGAATGCCTGCGAGAGCTTGCCGGGGCCGCTGGCCAGATCGTGATCCCGGCGCGCGGCGGGGCGCAGCTCGTGCATGCGCTCAAGGCCCGCCAGCGGCTCGATGGCCCGCAGCAGCACCGCCACGCCTTCACCGACCTCTCCGCAGACCACGTTGCTGCCCCAGTGCATGCCGTAGGTGAAATAGACATACAGGTGGCCGGCCTCACCGAACATGCTGGCCGTGCGCGGCGTCTGCCCGCGATAGGAGTGCGCCGCCGGATCGACGCTGCCTGCGTACGCTTCGACTTCAACGATGCGACCCGTTCGGCCATCGTCACGGACCAGAAGTTTGTTGAGCAGCTCGGGCGCAACCTCGACGGGCGGGCGCCGGTAGAAGCTGCGCGGGAGGATCTGGAGAGAGGCGGGCAACCAATCCGGCACGGTAGAGGCAGGTTCGGGCAGATGTTGGTGGCACTGTGGCATTGGACTGGTGAAACGGGCGCAGACGCAGCGTCATTCCGGCGCGGGCGGTGCCGCCAGCGTGGCGCGCCGGGCGGCGTAGACCTCGGGCGTCTGCGGCTTGATGAACAGTGCCACCAGCTCCGGATACTCGCGCTTTACCGCCGTTTCGATGCGGGTGATGCAGGCTTCAATCTGTGGGGTGTGCCGATCGTCCTCGAACTCGGCGCTGAGCATGGCCACGACCTGTTCCGGTCCCATCTGCATGGTGGTCACGCCGTTCGCGCGACGCAGATCCGGATCGGTCTCGGCCACCGCCATGATCCGCTCGGCCACCGCAGGGTGGGCAGGCTCTCCAACCAGCAGGCCCTTGGTTTCACGGGCCAGGAGGAAGGCGGTTGCGGCCAGCACGCCGGCGATGCACAGCGACGCCACACCATCAAGCACCGGCATATCCAGCACCTGCGCGGCCACCAGGCCGATCAACGCGAAGCCCAGCCCAAGCAACGCAGCGCTGTCTTCCAGCAGTACGGTGAAGGTGGACGGATCCTTGCTGCGGCGGAAGGCTTCGAAGTAGCCAAGTTTGCCTTTGGTACGCCGGAACTCGCGCAGCGCCACCCACCAGGAGGCCCCCTCGAACAGGATGGATATGCCCAGCACGCTGTAGCTCAACGCGTGGTTGGTGGCCGGCTCCGGCCGGCGGATGTGCTGGATGCCCTCGTACGCCGAGACGCCGGCGCCAGCGGCGAACACCAGCAGGGCGACGATGAAGCTCCAGAAGTACAGCTCGCGGCCATAGCCGAATGGATGTACCGGGTCTGGCGCCTTGCCGGCACGGCGCAGCCCGTACAGCAGCAGGAGTTCATTCAATGTGTCGACCAGCGAATGCACGCCCTCGCTGAGCATGGCCGAGCTGCCGGAGATGCCGGCAGCGATGAACTTTGCGATGGCAATGGCCAGGTTGCCCGCGAGGGCGGCATAGATGACCAGACGGGAACCGGTGGGAGCGGACATTTCGGCGGCGGGGCGGGGCGGACGCCTGATCTTCCCGATCAGCGCGTGCCCATTGCGTGCACGGCGCGATCAGTGCCCCTTGGGATTGAGGTACAAACGCGCCCCATCCGATTCACGGTAGCCCGTCCAGCGCCCACCGCCTGACGCGCGGAAGCGCCCGAACACGGTGTTGCTGGTGTCGGTGAGCAGCAGCTGGTTGCCCGACAGTACCCAACGGTTGGCCGAGAAGAAGCCATCCGGGCAGCCGGCGGGCACGTAGGCACTGTAGCCGCCGAACCACTCGATGTTCTTCAGCTCGATGGAGCAGGTGTTGCCGTTCTCCTGGCCCAGCGTCCAGCTGCCGAACAGATCGCTGTCGCGCACATCGCGGCCGCCACGGTGGCGGTCGCGGCCCCAGTCGTCGTTGTCGTCGTGGAAACCGAAGCCCACGTCGATCTCTTTGCTTTCGCTGCGTGACCCGGACTGCGAGCTGCCGCTGGTGGTGGTCTGGGTGGTCACCGCGCCACTGCTCTGGGTCCGGGTGCTGCTGGATTGCGTGGTCTGGTCGGCGTGGGTGGTCTGTTCGCCGAAGCCGAACGAGGCGTCCTGGGCCAGGGCGGGCAGGGCCAGGCAGCACAACGCGGACAGGCAGGTACGGGCGAGCACGGCAGCCATTGCAGCATCCTCGGAAGGGTGGACCGCGCGAGTATCGAACCGGTGGGGCGGGAGACGGTGTGAGGGTGTGCGCGGCGGCAGCCCAGCGAAGGGTAGTGCCGGCCGCTGGCCGGCTCCCACTTGGCGCCCAGAAACCGAAGGAATGCCGGCCAGCGGCCGGCACTACCCGCAGCCAGGCGGAGCCTGGCGCTACGGGTCGGGCTTTACCCGCACCACCCGTTTCCGGTACTCATACACATTGTCACCGCGGATACGCTTTTCCTCGGTACCGGTAACCCGGCCTACCTGCTGGTCCGAGCCGGTGACCGGCTTGGCCTCGATGGCGGTCTCGTGCTCGAAGGAGTGCGATTTGTCGGTGTTGCGGTAATAGCGGTACAGCGCCCAGTACAGCGCGGTTGCGCCGGCCGGACCTGCCGCCAACAGCCAGAGGCCACTGTCGTCGCTCATGTCGATGCCACCAGGAAGGCAATTGCGAGGGCTTCAATGACGGTGCCGGTGGCCAGTGCCGCCAGCAGCATCTTCCATTGCTGCACGGGTACGCTGCCCATGGTTTCGCCGGTACGGCCGTTCACCGCGATGTAGTGCAGCATGCCGCCGTTCTTGCCGGGCTGGTGGTAGGAGTACAACCACACCGGCAGGTACATCGACACCCAGCGGGTGCCATGCACCTCCAGCTGCTCCTGTTCCCAGCGCACGCCACGGTTGTAGCGCTTCACCGAACCTTCCACCTGTGCGCGGGCGATCGACAGCAGCTGGTCTTCCAGCCGCGGCCGCAGCTTTTCCACATCCAGGTTGCGCTTTTCGGAGGTGAAGCCGGCCAGGTACGAGGCGTTCCATTTCACCGCGTTCTTGGTATCGAACGGCAGGATGGTGTTGATGATGTTGTTGGTGTTGGCGCGGGTATCGAGATTCCCGCGCTCGGCCGAGGATTCCAGTGGCAGGTCATCGACCGTGAAGTCGACCTGGCGCTCGACCTGGTAGACATCGGCGTCGTACAGGGTGCGCTTGTTCTTCTCGCTGCCCACGGTGTACTGCCGGGTCTGGATCTCACCCTTGCCGGCCACGGCCGCGCTGACATTGCTGTCGACGATCATGTAGGGCAGGAACACGCCCACCACGTTTTCCGGGGTGAACTGGTCCTTGAACGCCTTCAGCGCGAACATGCGGCGCTTGTCGACGAACTGGCGGATGCGCGCGACCGCATCGTCCTTCCTGATATGGAAGGGCAGCACTGCATCGGGCACCGCGCCGTTGGCGATCTGCTCGTTGACGCCGAACACATGGCGGCACCAGTGGCAGCGCGCCGTCATCGTACTCTCGGTATTGACCGTGACTTCAGCGCCGCACCCGGTGCATTTGAACGTCATCAGTGCCGAGGTGTCGGCGTCGATGTCACGTGCGCCAGAGGCAATGACCGTACCGCGCAGCTGGTCGATGGCCTCGCCCAGGCCGAACTCTTCCTCGACGCGTGCGCCATGCCATTCGTGACGGCAGTACAGGCAGACCAGGATGTCGGTGCCGGCCTTGGGCCGGATGTCGGTGGCGCCGCACTTCGGGCAGCGGTTGAGGCCGTCCTTCAGCTCGCTGGCCGACGTATCGATGGCCACCGGGTCGGGCGCTTCCACTTCATCACGAATGGCCTGTGGCAGTTTCGAGGTGTCCAGCGGGAAGCTGCCGGGCAGGGGAGGGACGTCCTGCGGCGAACCGGGCCCATCCAACGACGCCGCCGGCAAGGGCGGCGGCGTCGCGGGCGCGGATCCGGGCAGCGGCGGCGGGCCGTTTCGGGGATCGGACATGTTCGTTGTGCGTCCTGCTGTTACAGGCCCAGTGCCTTGGCCTTCAGGGCGTCATAGTCGCCCTGGGTGATCAGGCCCAGATCCAGCATTTCCTTGGCCTTCTTCAGCTTGGCCACCGGGTCGTCGGCAGCCGGGGCGACCGGCTGCTGCATGCCGCCGACACCGAACATGCCCGAGGCCATGCCGACACCGACCAGGCCAGCCGCTCCGCCGTTCTCGCCGGCCGACTGGATGCCCTGGGCGACGCTGGCCTGCAGGTTGGAATTGCCGCGCGAACCCGACAGGGCATCGGCGCGCTGCACGGTCTTCAGCAGTTCGCGGGTGTTGGCGTCGTACTCGATCGAGACGATGGCGGTCTTGACGATGGCCAGACCGCGGTCGGACTTCCACTGGTAGCCCTGCTCGACGGCGGCAGACAGGCTCTGTGCAAAGCCCAGCGAATCCTGCTGCAGCTTGGTGATGCGGTTGCCCTTGCCCGGGTCGTTCGTGTACAGGCTGAAGGCCGGGGCCAGCGAACCGACCACTTCATTGAACAGCTGGCTGGCGGCGGCGTTGTCCAGGTCGGTGAAGTCGAACACCTGACCCGGCTGCAGGTAGCTGGCCGGCACGAAGTTCTTCACGAACAGGATCGGGTCGACGATCTTGAGCGTGTAGGAGCCGCGCGTGACCGCACCCACCTGGGTGTTGAGGAAGCCGTCGTCCCAGTAGATTTCCGACTGGGTACCGAAGCGGTTGTCCGGCAGTTCCTTCAGCGACACGAAATACGCCGCCTGCTGCGAACCCGGCTGGCCGCCGAACTTGAAGCGCTCCCAGCTCTGCTTGATGAACGTGCTGACCAGGCCGTCGCCGGCGAAGATCGACTGCGAGTTCAGATCGTCCGAACGCCACTCGTAGCCACCCGGTTCGGCGACGAACGCGGTGATCGCGCCGTCCTGGAACAGCAGCAGGCCGTAGCCCTCCGGCACGATGATCTTCGAGCCGTTGGTGATGATGTTGGACGAGCCGCTGGTATTGGAGCCGCGGCCGGCATTGGTGCCGCGCGGTACCGCCGCGAACAGGGCCGCCGTCGAGGGCAGGCCCGTGGGCACGGTGTAGAAGTCCTTCCACTGGTCGGCCAGCACACCACCCACCGCACCCTTCACCGCCTGTACCAGACCCATGTCCAACTCCCTGTGATTCGAGGGCAGGCACCATGCCTGCCGAGCTGGACTGACTATAGAGGAGCGGGATGGGCCGCCGCCACCGCCGCGCGCGCCCGCCATTCATCATGGCGCGACGGCGACGGCAGGCTTTCAGGCCATGCCGCGCGCGATCAGGGCATAGCCGATCATCAGTGCTAGGCACAGTGGCAGGGTGAGGAAGGAGGCGATCATCCAGCGCAGCGCCTTGCGCGAAGCCTCGGTGGCCGCGCCGATCTGGCCGCTGGCGACCAATGACGTGCTGCGGTTGGCGTAGACGGTGGCGACGATGCCGAACGGCCAGAAGCCGGCGATGATGCTCAGGATGGCCCACATCAGGTAGTTCCTGGGGGGCACGGGTGGCGGGGTGCGGTCCATGCGGTCGATCTCCTTGATCGTGCTGCGGTCGGGAGCGCGAGTATGCCGACAGGCCAGGTGCAGCGGAAGGCATGCCACCCGTGCGTGGTGCGCAATCTTCTGCTGGTCGATGGGTCATTGATCGGGGGCGGCGCCGCGGCAGGCAGGCGCGGTGGCCTGCGGGCCTGGGCGAGCAGGCGGTGCAGCCGTCACGGCGGCGCAATACGTGCCCGTCCCTGGTTCGCTCAGACGCGTTGATCATCAGCGTGGATGGAATCCCGGCGCCTTGCCTTCACCTGCTTTGCGGTGCGCGGTGCACGGAAACGCGGGCGACAAATATCCGGCGCGGATATTCACGTCATTATCATGCTTATTTTCTGGAAACTCGTTTCCCATAATCCAGGGACGCGATGGCCGGAACACAGGGAGCGCCGCGTCACAGGCAGTGCCGCCCTCTGGCGCACGACCCCGGCCTGGACGACGTCCGCCTTGCCGACCTCCAGCAGCGATGGCAGTTCCCGGCACTGCGGGAGCGGGCAGCGTGCACGGCACCAGCGGTGCGACCAGCGGGTACGGCATGCGGCGTGGACGTCGCAGCATCCCGCGATGATGCCGGAGGGCCTGCATCGCGAGATCGCCCGTTGCAGATGCATCGGGTCGCCATTCCAAAGGGGAGTTTCGATGCACAGGCAAGTCAGTGAGATGCTGCAGCGCGCTTATCGGCCCTATCCGTCATTGCCCGAGCTGCTGGGCGCGTTCGTGAAGGAGCTGTCCCAGCACAAGGTGATGCGGGGTGGCCAAGTGCGGTTGCGTGGTGCGGTGGCAGGGGCGGCTGCGGGGTTGCCAGCTGCGTCCGGGGAAGAGGTTTCCTTGCAGCGGGTTCCCATCCGCTATGGCGGCGAGGTGTTGGGTGAGCTGCACCTGGAAGGCGAGAAGGGCCGGCTGGATGGCAGTGCCCTGGCGCTGGGGGAGCAGTTTGCCCAGCGTTGCGCGCATCTGATCAAGCGCTACGAAGCCAAGGCCTGGGCCGAACAGGCGTTGAGCCGGCCGCTGTTGCTGGTCGGCGCCGGCGAGGCGCTGAAACAGATGGATGAATTCGTGGAGCGCGCGGCGGCCAGCCCGTTGCCGGTCCTGCTGCGCGGCGAGTTTGGTACCGAGAAGATGGAGCTGGCCGCCGCCCTGCACAGTGGCGGCCCTTCCCGGCAGGGCCCGTTTGTCGAAGTGAACTGTGTTCACCCGCTGGGCGAAGCCAGCGACTGGTTCGCGCGCGCACAGGGCGGGACGCTGTACTTCCACGAAGTCGACGAACTGCCGGTGCCGCTGCAGGGGCAGCTGTCACATCGCATGCGTGGGCTGCCTGCCGCTCATGCTGACGCGCTGGCGGCCGGCCCGATACGGGTGATCGCGTCGACCAGCGCGGACCTGGAACAACGGGTGAGAGAGAAGCAGTTCTCGCGCGCCCTGCTGGCCGGGCTGGAGTTCCTGACCGTGGATATTCCGCCGCTGCGCGAACGGGTGGAGGACATCGGCGCGCTGGCGGCGCGTTCGCTGGAGCTGCATGGATTCAATCCCCGCGTGCTGGGCGACGATGTGCTGGAAGCCCTGTGCGCGCACGACTGGCCCGGCAATCTGCTGGAAATGGAGCGGGTGGTGGTCCGGCTGGCGGTGATGACCGGTGGCCGATGCATCCGTCGTGAGGATCTTGCACGCCACGCGCCGGATCTGGCTGCAGGCCACGTTGCCAGCGATGCCGGGCGCGCCCCGCAACGGCTGCCCGCGGTTGGGCAGACCGTCGGTCCTGCGCCCGCGCAGCCGGATACGCCGCGGGCAGCGCATGAAGGCCTGCACGACGGTCTGAAACGCGCCCTGGCCTACCTGAAGGACCATGCCGCAGAGCCGCTCACGCTGGGCGACCTTGCCCGTCAGGCCCATGTGAGCCAGTCACACCTGGGATTCCTGTTCCGCAGCGAGCTGGGCACGACGTTCAAGCTGCTGCTGCAGCAACTGCGCATCGAGCACGCCAAGCAGCTGCTGCGGGATGGGCAGCGCCTGCGCATTACCGATGTCGCACTGCAGGTCGGCTTCGGTGACCTGAGCCACTTCGAAAAGAGCTTCCGGCGCGCGGTAGGGGTCAGCCCGCGCAGCTACCGGCGAAGCCCGCACCAGTAAGAACATTGCCCCGGTGCAGGCGCGGGCCTGCCCGGGGCGTTGGGATGGCAGATGCGGCGTCAGCGCGCGTTGGCTTCAGCAGCGCGCTGCACGGCATGTTCGGCCGCTTCGTCCGCGCGTCGCGCGGCCTCGGCGGCGGCTTCGACCGCGCGTTGCGAAACCTTCATCGCGGCGCGGATGCCTTCTTCACTGGCAGCCATTGCGGCGTCCGCCAGTTCCTGGGCGATCTCCATCGGGGTTCTGCCCGCCGGATGGGCGGGAGTGGGCTTGCCGGGAAGCGGGGTCGGGAAGGTCATCGTCGGTGCTCCTGCTGGGGATGAGGGGGGAACACCGTCACTGCGCTCCCCCAGGATGTGGCGCAATGCCGCCTGGGCATCGGCCAGGATCTTCTGCGCCTGTTGCCGGGCCGCCAGGCGTCCGGCAGCAACGGCCGCGCCGGCTGCCGAAGCAAAGGCCTCTGTTGCTGCCTGCACGCCATCGCCATCTGGCGCCGGAGCCGGGTTCACACTGCATCCTTCTGATAATCCACCCGCGCTTCATCGCCCAGGTAGCGTCGGGTTCGGCGGTAATCCTGCAGGGTGATCACATTGTCCTCCACCTGTATCAGCGCCTTCGCTCTGGAACCATCGATCGCGAACTGCACGCTGGCACCGTCCTGGCCCAGCCGGCCACGGGAAACCGGATGTTCGTTGAGGAATTCCTGTGCATCGCGCAGCTGCCACCGCGCGGCCTCGCGCAACCGGCTGTCATCCTGCAGCAGTTCGGGTTCGTCGTCGAAGCAGGCCGCCATCTGCTGGGCGGCCAGCGAGATGCGGGCATAGCCGATCTGCCGGTGCGCGGCCAGGCTTGCGTCGATCGCCTCGCGCACCTGCTCTGGCGACGGCAACTGTGGCAGCTGCGGCCCGTCCAGGAAGCCGAACAGGATCGGCAGCACCTGCTGCAACGCACGGGTGGCACGCGTCAGCCGATGCTCGCGGCTGCCACCTCCTGTGCTCACCCGCTGGTAGAAGCGGAAGTAGTCGGCAAACTCGATGGGCCTGCGCGCGTGCAGCAGCGCGAAGCCGGCAGCGTCGGCCAGGTCGTCGCGCCCTGCGGCGGACATGCCCACCTCACCGGCCAGCTGGTGGAGCGCCACCGATTCGCGAAAGTCCAGCTGCTGCAGCAGGGGTGCGTCGGCCGCGCCGATCGAAGCCAGGAACGCGCGCGAGGCGCCGAGCTCGGCGTTGGTCAGCAGCCGGTGTTTTTCCAGCACTCGCTGTGCCTCGTTGTGCGACAGGCGTGTCTCGTCATCAAACTCCATGTTGCGCAGGGCACCGAGGTCGCTGGCACCAAGGCTGAGCAGCTTGACCGGGCCGATCTGCAACCCGGTGCGCGGCAACCATGTCATGCGCGAACCGTGCAGGCCCTGTTGCACCCCATCGAGCATCGTGCCCTCGTCGGAGAAGGCGTAGCGGTGCTCATGCGATTCCATGGCCCACTTCAACCAGTGCTCGCCGCCGTCGATGAACTGAAGGACATGCCTGCAGGATTGACTGATCAGGTTGGCCTGGGGGATGGAACGACCGGCAATGAAAATGCTCATGCGTGGATCTCCTGGCGGCCTCACTGGGCCGGAAATTCCTTGAGGACGGTCGCAGCGGCATTGCCGACGCGGTTGAAGTCGGCGGTGGCCCCCTGCATCATGTTCTGCGCCTGCGTGAGCACCCTTGCATACTTTTCGTCCCCCGTCGCCAGGTACTGGGCCATGGCCACGCCGGCCGCGGTGGTCGCGATGGTTGAGACATTGCGCAGGGCGTCGGCGGCATCCTGTACGGCGATCGCCGCAGACTGGGCCACCGACTGGTAGGCCTTGCCGGCACCACTGGTCGTCACGACGGTCGCTGACATGGTGGCCGTCTGCACCTGGTTGATCACATCGATGATCTGGGCGTTGACGTTGCTCGGGTCCATACGGGCTCCTTGATGGGCGAGTGGGGCCGCAGGCGGCCTGCAGTCTGTCAGGCCCCGGCGTCAGCGTCGTCTGCCGGGGAAGGGGAAGGGGAAGGGGAAGGGGAGTCTGGCGCGGGATCCTGGGCGGGACCTGCGTCCGGATCCGGACCGGACGCGGGGTCGGGCGCAGGACCGGGCGCGGGCGCTGCCGCATTGCCTGCAAGCGTTTGGAGTGCATGCAGGCTGCTGGTAGCGGCCGCAGCGTCGGCAGTGGCACCGTGGGTCTGTGCCTGCAGGACGATGATGGCGGTCTTTCCTTCTGCGGTGGCCGCGGCGATCACCGCCGCAGGCGAAGGGGGCGCCGGCACCGGGCCGGGCAGGGGGATGACCTGCGGTGGCGGCGGCGGAGGGGGTTCCGGAGCGGGTGGCGGCACCGGCCAGGGAGCGTTGATCATCTTCGCGCAGGTGGCGGTGACCGCTGCGTTGCTGACCATGCCTGCACCCTGCTGGCGCGCGACGGCGTTGTGCATGGCGGTGCCCAGCGTCTCCAGCATCACCATGTCCAGCATGCTGAAGGACTGCGCCGGACCCTGGGCCACCAGCAACGTCGAGGCGGCGCTGACGCTGTCGACGATCTGGCTGTTGACGGTGTTCTCACTGCTCATGACGGAACGGCTCCCTTCTGGATGATCAGGGCCAGGACCTGGGCCAGGCTTGCGCCGGCGGTCACCTGGCCGCGTTGCTGGTTGGCCACCGCGTTCTGCATTGCCAGGCCGAGGCTGTCGGCCATCGCCAGGTAGGTGGCGGACATCGCGAACGAGGGGGCAAGGGCGATCGCCACACCGGATCCGGCGCTGGTGGTTGCCAGCAGGTAGCCGGTGGCGGGCGATGCGGCCATCGATCAGGGGCCCGACGTGACGCCGCCCTGGGCGGGGGCGCGGTGGTTGGCGTCACGCCGGGCCGACACGTCAGCGCAGGCCCAGGATTTCGCGGGTGGCCACGCCGTTGGAGGCGGTGTCGATCGCATACAGCGTGGACACCCCCTGGGTGGTCGACGCCTGCATGGTCACGTAGGACTGCTGCTGGTTGTTGGTGGCGTTGTGCGCGGCGTTGGACAGCGCCTGGCTGGTGGCCACGAACAGGTTGCCCATTGCGATGGCTGGCGCATCGCCAAGCACCTTGGTGTTGACCTGCGAGACCGAATCGGTGATCTGGCTGTTGACGGCGGTGGGAAATGCCATGGTGGAAGCTCCTAGGGTGGACAGCACTACAGGAACGGAGATTGCCGGCACTCAATGGAATCAGCCGAGAATCTTCCGGGTGGCGGCGCCGGTGGCGCCGGTATCGACGGCGTAGAGCAGCGCGACGCCCATCGTGGTCGCGGCCTGCGCCGTGACATACATCTGCTGCTGGGCGAGCGTCGCGTTGTGGGCGGCATTGGCCAGCGCCTGCGCGGTGGCCTGGTACAGCGTGCCCATTGCCGTGGCAGGCGCCACGCCCAGCACCTGCAGGTTGGCCTGGCTGACCGAGTCGGTGATCTGGTCGTTGACGGCCGTGGGAAATGCCATGGCTCAGCTCCTTGCCTGCCGGCGCATCACGCGCCGAGGATCTGCTTGGTGGCCACGCCGGTGGTGGCGGTGTCGATCGAGTACAGCGTGGCCACGCCCATGGTGGTGGCCGCCTGCGCCGTCACATAGGACTGCTGCTGCGCATTGGTGGCGTTGTGGGCGGCGTTGGCCAGCGCCTGCGCAGTGGCCTGGTACAGATTGCCCATGGCCACGGCGGGCGCGTCGCCCAGCACCTTGGTGTTGGCCTGGGTGACCGAATCGGTGATCTGGTCGTTTACAGCGGTCGGGAATGCCATGTCGATCTCCTTGAGGTTGGCGGGTCAGCGATGGAACGACAGATCAGGAGCCCAGGCCGCGGACGCGGGTGCTGAGGATTTCCTTGCTCGCTACCGCCGTGGTGGCGGTATCGATCGAGTACAGAGTGGCCACGCCCATGGTGGTGGCCGACTGCGCGGTGACGTAGGACTGCTGCTGCGCGTTGGTGGCGTTGTGGGCGGCATTGGCCAGCGCCTGTGCGGTGGCCTGGTACAGATTGCCCACTGCCACGGCGGGCGCGTCGCCCAGCACCTTGGTGTTGGCCTGGGTGACCGAATCGGTGATCTGGTCGTTTACCGCGGTTGGAAATGCCATGTCCTGCTCCTGCGAAAGGGTGGAAGTGCGTGGTATCCAGTGTCACGGTGCGTTGCCTGCAGCGGCCTGGGCTTCACCGTGGGGCCAGAGTAGGAAATGGCGCCGCCGCCGGATTGGCGGAATCGACGGAGAATGCGGTGGGATCACCGTGAAGGTGCGGCGTGAATACGGCGGAACTGATGATCATCGCCGTCGTCGCCAGCGCTGGCGCGTTGCCCTGGAGCACACACAGGGCCTGCGCGTGGGCAGCGCGATCCGGCGGCGAGGGGCTGTCGGCCACAGCGTCGCCGGATCGGGCGGGTCAGAGCATGTAAGGGATCTTGAACGCCAGCGTGAAGTCCGGTGCATCCGGGGTCAGCCCGATGCCCAGCAGGGTCACCAGCGTGGTGTGCTGGTTGAGCGCATACGTCACACCCAGATTCAGTGACGCCGCGTTGGCGTCGCTGCCAATCACTTTCATCCACTTCCCGCCCTGGAAACGGGTGGAAGCGCGGGCGCTGATGCGGTCGCTGAAGGACAGGCTGAGACTGGTGCGCTCGTTGAACGCAAAGGCCACGCCGGCGCCGAAGTAGACCGAGCCGCCGAGCTTCACGTCACCCGGGTTGACCGTGTCGGGGTTGCTGTCGATGTCACTGAAACCACGCGGGAACGAATGCACGTAGCCGAGGTTGGCGAACAGGATCGCCGGATCGGCTGTCTTGACCATCGACAGCCCGACGTTGGCCTGCCACACGCCATTGCCGGTCGGTTGTTCCTTGGGCACGGCGAAGCGGATGTAGTCATCGTCATCGCGCTCGATCACTTTCCAGTCCAGGCCGTAGGGCGCACGCCCGGTGGGCGCGGTCACTCCGGCGGTGAGTACGGCTTCCGGGCGCCAGCCGCGCTCGCCGAACAAGCGGTAATTCGCACTCAGGCCGATATCGCCCAGGCCGTTGCCATTGGTCTCTTCCTGCGCGATCGCGGCCGCCGCACCGCCGGCACCGCCCTTCTGGTAGACGGTGCGCCGCGCCAGGTATGGCACGTCCAGGTTGAGCGTCAGGTTCGGGCTGACGCCCCAGCGCGCGGCCAGATTGTAGGTGAGCGAATCGGACTCGACGTTCTCGATGGCGATGTTGCCGAGGAAGATCGCATCCAGCGCCAGGAAGCCATTGAGGGTGAGCTGCTTGCGGTCGTAGCGGGCGTAGGTGAGGCTGTTCTCGACGGTGAAGCGGCGCGAGAACAGCGCCGACTGCTGCTGTTTCACATCATCCACGCTGCGCCGCGATTCCTGCTTTGCCTGCTGCGCCTCGGCGGCACTGCTGGCATAGCCTTCGCTGCCCGGTGACGTCTGCAGGGGCGAGCCATGCTCGACGGGCGCAGCCGTAGACGAGGCCATCGGGCCAACCTTCCCACTCAGGCGCGCCTGCATCGCCTGCACCTGCATGTCCAGTTCGCGCAGCCGCCGCACTTCCTGCGCGTAGTTGGATTTGAGCTGCTCCAGCTGGTTGGCCAGCGCCTGCACGTCGGCGCCATCATCCGCCGCGGGTGGCGCGGCGAAGGCGGTGCCCGCCAGCGCCGCCAGCGCCAACGGGGTGATCCTCATCAGGGTGTGCATGTTCGTGTCCTGCGTTGTGGAACGCTTCCCCCAACGCCGTGCCGTGGTACTACCGGCCCGGCCCCATGCCGCGGTTCATCGCAATCGCCTGGGCCACGTTCTGGCTCAACGGCAGGTTGCCGCCCGCGGTATCCCGCACCAGCTCCAGCCGCAGCTGGTTGCTGGCGATCTGGCCGTCACCGGCCAGGGCGATGCCCTGGCCGACGCTGCCGTTGCGTATCCATTGCTGGACCAGGCCCTGGCCATCTACCTGCAACAGCAGGCGTGCCTGGTTGCCGTCGAGCACCGCGGAGGCCGAGACGCCTTCGGCCTGTGCGCTGATCGAATGGGCACCGTCACCCGGCAGGGCCGGCACCGCGCCATTGCGTACCACCAGCGTGGTCGCATTGCGGGCGACGTTGCCATCGCCGGCCACCTGCACGCTTTGCACCACGCCGCTGGCGTTGGCCAGGCCGCTGCTGTCGATGCGGCGACCCTGCGTGTCCGGCAGCGGCGCATCTGCGGCGGTGACGTGCACGCTGGGCTGGAAGCTCAGTTTCGGGCTGCCCCCGCCGCGGAAGTCCATGCCCAGGGTCAACGCACCCTGCAACACGCTTCCGTTGCTGGCCTGCCACTGCGAGACCATCGTCACCCCGAACCAGGCGACAGTATTGCCGCCCACGGTGTAACGGCCCCGCATCAGGTTCAGTTCGGGATCCGGGATTTCCTTCAGGCCGCGCCCGGGCGCCGCGTCCGCCGCCTGCAGGGGCAGGGCGGGGCAGGCCAGCAGCAGGACCATCAACAGGCGGTGACGGAACATGGCGGAACCTCCTTCAGAACAGGTCGGCGTGGCTGAAGCCGAAGTCGACCAGTTCGGCATCGGTGATCGGCCCCTGTCGCGCGTAGAGCGCGCGGGCACTGGGCCGTTCGCTGGGTTGCAGCAGAACCGTGTTGCGATCGAAATCGCTGCCGATCACCACGAAGACGGCACGCGATGGCCACGCAGCGAGGAATTCAGGCAGCGCCAGGCTGCGGTTGCCGAGGATGGGATCAGCCACCTCGACCACACCGTCGCGCACCTGCTTGAGCACCACGAAGTGGCGGAAGCCGCGCACGTCCATCAGCACAAGACCGGGAACGCGAAGCGTGCGCAGGCGTGTTTCATCGATACGATAGCCGCGCCCGCGCATGCCCAGCGATTCCACGTAGCGCTTGATGTCGAGCAGCGAGAAACCACGCTCGGCCACCAGTGCTGGATCGGACACCCCCATCATTCCTTCGATCACCGTCGCTTCGTCGGTCTGCAGGTGATAGGCATGGCGCAGGATGGTTGCCAGTGCGGCCGCCCCGCAGCTGTAATCGGTGTGCTGGCGCACCACGTTGCGGTAGCGCCGTTCCTGCATGCTTTCCACCTTCTGCTGCAGCAGTGCGCCATTGGGTAGCACGCTGGCGAAGCCGACGTCGCCCGCCCGCGCCGATGCACCGCCCAGCAACAGCAGGCAGGCCAGCAGGCATATCGAGAGACGGTGGCCGATCATCACGTTCTCCAGCAGCAGGAGGGAGCCCCTGCCCCAAGGGGGAGGAGGAACAGGGGCTCCCGGGAACCCGGCCATTGGCGGACGGCCGGGGTGGTGCACTTACTCGCCGTTGCCGCCACCACCGCCGGTGCTGGGCTGGGCTACGGCCAGGGCCAGGCTGTTGGCCTGCAGGTTGCCGGTGCCCGCCGCCACGTTCACGCCGATGTTGCCGGAGGCGCCGGAGAAGGCACTGCCGGACAAGGCCGACGTGTTGGTGGCGTTGACGTTCACCCAGCGCGTGGTGCTGACCGTGCCGCTCAGGCTGGCGTACAGATCGGCCACGCCCAGTTCGACGAACTGGCTGGTGCCGCTTTCACGCGTATCGAAGCCCAGGCCGCCCACCCCCGGCCGGTTGGGGTTCATCGTGGCGTTCTGGATCTCGTTGTCCAGGTCGATGTGGCCGGTACTGTTGCCACCCGGGTGCGGCAGTGCGCCGTTCCACGTATCCAGGTAATAGTTGGCCATCTGGTAGGCATTGCCGGTGCCGCGGTAGGTGCCGGCGCCATAGCCCCACGTCAGGCCGCTGACGCCGCCATGCAGGCCGACCTGCACGGTATCGGTGTAGGACTGCACGAAGCCGGCATTGCTGACCGTGTTGCCGGTGGAGACCTGGTTGGAGCTGATGCTCGACTGCGCCACCGCCGTGGTTGCGACCGAGGCCGCGAGCGCGTTCTTCTGCTCGTTGTTGTTGCCCGAAGCAATGTTGACACCGATGTTGCCTGACGCACCGCCGAAGGCATTGCCACCGAGACCTGCGGCATTGGTGACGCCGGAGTTCATGGTCGCGTTGCCGAAGCCGGCCTGGTTGACGAACACCTCGGCGTCGGCCATGCCGAAGCTGAAGGACGCATCGGCAGCGGACAATGACGCGGCATTGTCCTGGGCGTTGTTGTCCCCCGATACCACGTTGAAGCCGAGGTTGCCGGAGGCGCCGGCACCCACGCTGTCACCGATGGACGCACTGTTGGTGACCAGGCTGTTGCTGGTGGCGTTGTTGCTGATCGACTGGCGGTTGTCGATCACCGCAATGGCCGCCGAGTCGAGGTCGATGTCGCCGGTGATGGTGGGGTCGCCGGAGAAATTGACGTCGGTGCTGAGGCGCAGGTCCTTCTCCAGGTTCACGTCGACGCCGTGGTTGTTCTTTTCCTTGCGCTCGTCGGCCTGGATGGTGCTGTGCTTCTGAACATTGACGTTGACGGTGCGGTTGCGTACGTCGTTGTCGGTGTGGTTGTGGGTGTCGTTGCGGGTTTCGCTGACGGTGTGGTTGTGGTTGATGTTCGCGTTGGCGTTCTGGTTGTCCCAGCCATTGGCCGCAGCGGCGGTCGAGGCAGTGGCAATCGCCATGGCGAGCATGGTCCGTTTGACGGTCGCTTTCATGGTGCCCTCTCTCTCATCGGGTGGTGCATCGGTTGGGTGGTTGTCACGGGCGGTCCTGCACGACCAGGCCCAGCACATTGGCCGTGTCGTTGCCGCTGCCCGCGATCTGATTGAGTTGCAGGACCCCGTCGAATCCCCGCAGCGCGGTGCTGGTGACACCGGCGCTGCGGGTGCCGGTCGCGACGCCGCGACCGGCGTCGTCCCGCCCCCCTGCCAACGCGGAACCTTCGGCGGCCAAGGCCGTATCGTCGGATTCGCGTATGCCCTGTCTGGCCAGCGTCGCGCTGACGACGTTGAGCGTCGTGTTGGCGATGCCGCTGGCCTGGTTGATGGATGCGATGCCGCTGGCACCGGCCAGCGCGTTGCCGTCGATGACGGCGGTGGCGTGCGCCGGTGCGCTCAGCACGCGGTTGCCGGCCCGCAGTTGCCGGTTGCCGATCAACACGTCGGCGCGTTCGCCGGTGGCGATGCCATGCAGGTTGGCCTGCAGGTTGAGGTCACCGGCCGCCTGGTTCAACGCGATGGCGCCGTTTGCACCCGCCAGGGCGTGACCGTCGATGCGGGCCACGTCGAGGTAGGCGAGCATGCCGCTGTAGTCGTCGGCCTGCGCCATCAACGGCGTGGCAAACAGGACCAGCAGCAGCCAACGTGCCCGCTTCACTTGCCACCTGCCGGGGCCGGGCCCTGCAACGGGAACTGGGCGAGCGTGCCGCGCACGGTATCGCCGATGCCGCGGGTGCTGTTCCCGACCGCGCCCAGTGGGCCACCCAGTGCGCCACCGAGGCTGCTGCCGAGCATGCCGTCACTGCTGCGTCCCGGCGTGCCGCTCAGGGCCTGCTGGGCGACCCGTTCGACGGTGGTGCCCGTGGGGGTCGCGGTCGCAGCCGTGTGCCCCGCCCCCATGCCGGCATAGTCCTCATCGCTCAGCTCGTCCATCGCGTTTGCCGGGGTACCCGCACCGAGCGCCGTCGCAATCTCGCGCTGTGGTTTCGGGTCGGCGATCAGCGCCATGCCCGGGGGCGCCATGCGATAGGCCGGCCGCGCGGCCACATCCCGCAACAGGACGATTTCGCCCGGTTGTGCCTTCACGCCCTGGCGGGCACCGGAGGCAGAGGCGCCCGCGGCGCCCGACAGCAGGGCCACGGCCAGCATTGCCAGCAGGCCGCGAATGGGGGTGATGCCGTCCATGCCGATCTCCCGTGATGGGTGCGGCGGAACCACGCATCAACCGTGCCAACCCTGAAAGGCTTGGCAGCCAGGGGGGTGGGCACTGGCGGGTGTGGGGCGTTGCTGCCGCGTCGTTACAGCGGCGTGGGAAAAATGTTGGGATTGCGCAGCGCCAAGCGCCGCAGGGCAAGGCGGGCGCCCGACTGTCGCACGGGTGTTACAGGTGCCGCCGCGGACTGTAACGATGCCGCTTCAGCCAGTGCTTTCTTGACGCGCCGCTCATTGCGCCGCCGTTTAGCGCAGCGCTAGGATCCGCGCAACAAAGGCCGCCGCGGTGGCCGTAGAGGTCCCGGCGGAGGGGCGGCACGCCGGTGATTGCCTGACAGTCCGCCGACGGTGTCCGGATGCTGGGGGAAGCATGGCAGCGGTCCCGGAGGCTTCTGCGTCACGATGCGTGCTCTGGTTCGGCGAGCCGCTGGCGAACGAGCGCAGCGCGCTGGCAGCCGCAGGCTGGTACGTGCGTCGCATCCATCCCGACCCGGCGATGGCCATCGGCCTGCGCGGGCGCGACCGGCTGCTCGCCGTGCTGGATCTTCGCCATCTGGATGCGCCGGCCCTGCAATTGCTGGCGCCGTGGATCGAACAGCACGCGCATCTGACGTGGCTGGCGGTGCTGCCGCCTGGCGCAGGGCCCACGCCTGCCGCGTGGCTGCCCTTGTTGCAGCGTTGCATCTCGCGGTTTACGCTGCCTTTCGGCCTGCAGGACCTGGTGGCGGCGATGCGCCAGCAGTTCGACGCGGAGGATACGTCTGCCGACGAAGTGTGCAGCGGGCAGGGGCCGCGCGCATTGATCGGCGAGAGTCCTGCGCTGCATGCGGTGCGCACCGTACTGCACAAGTTCGCGCCGGTCGATCTGCCGGTGCTGGTCACCGGCGAGACCGGCACCGGCAAGGAGTTGGCTGCACATGCACTGCACGCGTTGTCCGGCCGTGCAGGCAAGCCGTTCATCGCGGTCAACTGCGGTGCCATCCCGGCCAGCCTGGTGCAGTCGGAGCTGTTCGGCCACGAGCGTGGCTCGTTCACCGGTGCCGACAAGCGCCAGATCGGCGTATTCGAAGCGGCATCCGGCGGCACCGTGTTCCTCGACGAGGTGGGCGACCTGCCGGCCGAAGCGCAGACCAGCCTGTTGCGCGTGCTGCAGGAAGGTACGTTCGAGCGGGTCGGCAGCAGCCAGCCGCTGCGGGCGGACGTGCGTGTACTGGCTGCCACCCATGTGGAACTGGAGCACGCGGTGGCGCAGGGGCGGTTCCGCAGCGATCTCTACTATCGCCTCAACGTGCTGCGCCTGGTGATGCCACCGCTGCGCGAGCGCGGCGCTGATGTGCAGCTGCTGGCCGAGCATTTCCTGCGCTGCTTCCGCCTGCGCCACAGCGTGCGTGCACGTGGCTTTGCACCCGCTGCGCTGCAGGCGATGCGGCGTTTCGAATGGCCCGGCAACGTGCGCGAACTGCTGAACCGGGTGCAGCGGGCGGCGATCATGGCCGAAGGCGAGCTGATCAGCGAGCGTGACCTCGAACTGGGAGGGCCCGTGCATGCGCCGCCGGGGGCGATGCTGCACGATGCCCGCGGCCAGGCCGAACGTGATGTGCTGCTGCAGACGCTGCGGCAGACCGGCTACAACGTCTCCGAGTGCGCGCGGCAGATGCAGATCTCGCGGGTGACCGTGTATCGGCTGTGCCGCAAGCATCGGCTGGAGCTGCCGGCGCAGCGCTGATCAGCCGGCCGGCACGTGCTTGAACAGGCGCAATGGCGTGCCTGGAAGACGCTCGATCACGCCCTTGGCCTCCAGGTCCAGCTGCACGGCTTTCAGCCACCAACCGGCCGTGGCGCCTTGCGGAAACAGCGATGCGGGCAGGTGCGGCAACAGCGCCTGCTTCGCCTGCGCCACCGTCATCCCGGGAGGTTGCCTGGGCAAGGCACGCAGCAGGGCCGCGCGCATGGCCATGTACTTGGCGCGATCCACGCGCTGGATGTGCCCGGGCGTGGTGATGCTCTCGATCTCGATCCGCTCGGGCTCAGGCATGGCTGTCTCCCGTGATCTCGATGCTTGGGCTGCGGAAGCCCATGGAGATCCACGCCTTCAACAGCCGGGCATGGAACCGCAGCGAGTGGGTCTTCAGGTTGGGCACGTCGCCGGGAAGGACAGACGCGTCGGGAAGATCGTTGACCATCGTCCGCATCTCCACGGCGGGGCGTATCGCGTCCGGCCACAACAGCCCATACAGGCTCAGCCAATGGCCACCGCTGAACTCCAGGAAGAGCGGCGTATTGCAGCAGCCCGCCACGACGCGGCGGCTGCCGGCCGTGCTGGACAACCGCCACGCGTGCAGCCGGGAATGCCCGGCATCGATGCGGACGCGATCCTTGCGCTGCATTACGAAATGCGTCTGGCCCTGAGGCCCCAGCACCTGCGGTACGCCGGGCATCGCCTGCATCCGGACGCCGGCCCTGCGGCAGCTGTCGCAGCAGCATTCGACGCTGGCGATGGGGCTGCCGGTGGTGGTCAGGCGGACCTGGCCGCAGGCGCAGGCAAGGGACTGTTGGGAAGGCATCTGCATTTTCTCCTGGGGTACTCAACCTCTCGACGAACGGGCGCGTGGGAAATCGACACCCACTGCCTTCAGGGCGGCATCATCCGGTAGCGGACGCGGTACAGGTCCAGTCCCTCACCACCGGCGCGTCGCGCCGAGTAGGTCAGCGTGTCGCGGCGCGAGCCATCCAGCATCGCGCCGTAGCTGTCGCCGCTGGGCGCGTTCACGGGCGATGGCAAGGCATGGCCTGCGTCATAGCGGCCTCCACGTTCGTAGGCAATGAACTGGCGCACCGGTGCGCTGCCGAAGTCCTGGGCGCGGGCAAATACCACCGTTCGGCCGTCGCCCAGGAAGGTGGCATCGAACTCCTGCGCTGCGGTATTGAGGTCTCCCGCCAGCGGCCGTGCCGGCTGCGCGACGCCGCCGATCATCGCCGCGCTGTAGAGGTCATGGCCGCCAGCACCGCCCGCACGATCGCTGGAGAACAACAGCGTACGACCGTCGGGCGAGAGCATCGGCGCGAACTCATCGGCCGCGCTGTTCACTGCGGGGCCAAGATTGACTGGCTCCCCGAATCGACCGTCGCTCCCCATGCTGACCCGATACAGATCGTCACCGCCCTGGCCGCCTGCGCGGTCCGAGCAGAAATACACGACGCGCCCATCTGCGGAAAATGCGGGATCGAAGTCGCGCCCCGGCGTGTTGAACGGCACTGGCGTGGCCGGCCGCCAGCGGTCACCTTCGCGGTGCGAGATCCAGATGTCGTAGCCCCCAGGCCCCCCCGGCCGGTTGCGGCTGAACCACAGGGCGGTATTGCCGTCCGGACTCAGGGTCAGCCGGATCTCGTCATGCTGTGTGGAGGCAATGCCGGGGGCGAAGCGCTCGGCGGGACCGATGATCCGCAGCACCACGGGCGGGGAGGGCACGGGCAATGCCGATGCCAGCAGCATCACGGCCAGCAGCGCCTTCATGCCTGTCGCTCGAAGTCGCTGACCCAGTTGGTTTCCCAACTGCGTCCACCATCGGCGGAGGCCGCCTGTTCCCAGCGCGCCGAACGCGGGGTGATGCGTGACCAGATCACCCGCGTCTGGATCGCCCGTCCCTCGTGCTGGTCCTCGCCGAAGAAGCGGCCGACACCGGCCTCGAATCCCCCACGCAGTGGCTCGCCGATCCGGGTCGGCGCGCGGCCATCCAGCCACCAGCTCAGCCAGTGCCGCTCGGCCGCATTCCAGGCGCGGATGCCCATGCCGCGCAGCGGTGCTCCACGCACGTCCATCAGGTTGTCGCCCACGTTGCCGAATCCGCCCAGTACCGGCCAGTTGTGCAGGGTGCCGTTGAACGCGTCCCACGCATCGCTGCCTGCCAGCCGAGCGCGCAGGCGGCGATGGCGCACGTTCCAATGGCCCACCAGGAAATCAAAATCGCCCGGTGCATCCGGCAGCTTCGGAAGCGGAGTGGGGATCGCAGCAGTGCGCCGGAACCAGTTGCGCCAGTTCACTTCCCAATGGGCACCGGCATCGTCGGAGAACGCCTGCTCCCACCACGGCTCATCGCCGTGGATGTCATGCCAGCGGAACCAGACCTCGATGGGGCGTCCCTTGAAGTCATCGCGACCACGGAAGCTGCCGCCATCGCCTGCGAAGGCGCCGCGCACGGGCGCTTCGATATGGGCAGGGGTGCGCCCATCGATCCACCAGATCGACCAGGTGGAAGAAACCGGATCGAAGGCACGCACGCCCAATCCCCTGTAGGGGCCCGAAGGCAGTGCCATGACGTTGTCATCGATGGTGCCGAGCCCGCCCAGGGTGAGCCAGACCGCGCTGGCGCCGGTGAAGGCGTCCCAGCGGGTATCGCCCACCAGGCGCTCCTTCAGGCGTTGGTGCCGGACCTGCCAGTTGCCCTGCAACCATTTCCAGTCTGCGCTGGGGCTGGCCAGGGCCCACCCGGAGGGCAGGGCGGTGGACGCTGCCGTGGCGGCCAGGGTGGCCAGGAACTGCCGTCGATCCATGTGCGTTATCCCGCGCCGGAGGTGCCTCCATCGTTGCGCGTGCGAGGGGGATTGACCACGCGGAAATCGGGGCTCAGGCTAAGCCACACTTATGGTGACCCAACGCCAGCTGCCATCGCTTGTCGCCATCCGCGCCTTCGAGGCGGCGGCACGGCTGGGCAGCTTCGCCCGCGCCGCCGAGGAGCTCGACACCAGTGCGGCATCGGTGAGTTACCACGTGCGCCGGCTGGAGGCCCAGACCGGTACCTGCCTGTTCCTGCGCCACGCCCAGCATGTGGAATTGACCGCCGCCGGTGCGAGCGTCGCAGTGGAGGCCACCCGGGCCTTCGACGCGCTGCGCGCCAGTTTCATGCGCGCCGCTGACATGGATGCGGCACGACTGCGCCTGTCCGTTCTGCCGACGCTGGGCACCAGCTGGTTGACGCCGCGCCTGGGCAGTTTCCGCGCGCGCCATCCAAGCATCGTGCTGGAACTGGACCTGTCGGCAGAGCCGCAGGACCTGGCCGCCGGGCGTTTCGATGCCGCCATCCGCAACGGGCATGGTGCGTGGCCCGGGCTGCAGGCCACGCCCCTGTTCCCCAGCATTTTCACTCCGCTGTGCGCGCCAGCGCTGCTGCCGGCGGCAGACGGGCTCGGTCGGCGGGCGTTGGAGGTTCCACTGCTCGGCAGGCCTGACTGGTGGGCGCTGTGGTTTTCCGCACATGGTGCTGTTCCGCCACCGGACCCGGAGAGCTTCGTCACCCCCTTTGCGATGGAGCATCTGGATGTCGGTGCTGCCATTGCCGGGCAGGGCATCGCCATCGGCTCGCCGATCCTGTTCCAGGCCGAACTGGACAGTGGGCGCCTGGTGCAGGCACATCCCGGTGTGGCCAGCGACGGGCGTGGTTTCTGGTTCGTGGCACCGACGGCGCGCAGCCGCAGCACCAAGGTCATCGCATTCGGTGACTGGCTGGGCGAGCAGGCCGCGCAGGCCAGGCGTGCGTCGCGACATCATCTGGCACACGCGGTGACGCCATGAACCAGAGCCCGGAACTGTTGCGGCGCCTGCTGCGTGCCAAGGACCGGATGGACCACGCCAGTCACGAGGACTGGCCGGTGGCCCGCCTGGCCGAGGTCAGTGCGGTATCGCCTGCGCATTTCGCGCGTTCGTTCAAGCAGGCATTCGGCCTGCCGCCGCACCGCTACCTGCTCAGCCGCCGCATCGAACGGGCCGTGGCGATGCTGCGTGACACCGAGCTGCCGGTCACCGAGATCGCCGCGCAGACCGGCTGGAGCAGCCTGGGCACGTTCGGGCGCATCTTCCGTGACATCACCGGCGACAGCCCGGGCAATGTGCGCCAGCGCGAGCGCGCCGGCGAGGCGACGCCGGCCAGCGTGCCGGAATGCCACGCACGTGCCGCGCAGCGACCGGACCTGAACATCGCAGTTTTGGAGAAGCGCCGCCGCGAGGCGGTTGCTAACGTGGATCCCACCTGAGGGAGGTCCCATGACAAACACTGTGAACACGGTCGGCCTGTATGTGCGCGACCAGGATGAGGCGCTCGCGTTCTACGTCGGCACGCTCGGCTTCGAAGTGCATACCGACGTGCGCAATGGCAGCTACCGCTGGCTGACGGTGCGCAGCCCCGGCCAGGACGGATTCCAGCTGGGCCTGTTCGTGCCCGGTCCGCCCACCCACGATGCGGCCACCGCGCAGGCGCTGCAGCAGCTGGTGGCCAAGGGCGCAATGCCGCCGCTGGTGCTGGCCGTGGATGACTGCCAGGCGCGCTACACGCAATGGCTGGCGCACGGCGTGGAGTTCACCCAGGCGCCGGTCGAACGCTACGGCGCCATCGATGCGGGGTTCCGCGACCCGTCCGGCAATGGCTGGAAGATGATCGAAGCGCGCTCCGAAGCGAGGCGCCGTCAATGAGCCGCGGTGGCTGGGCGCGGCCCGTACATCGCTGGACCTCGATCGTCTTCACCCTGGCGGTGATCGCCAACTTCGTCGTCCGCGGGCTGGGGCAGGGCGAGCCTGCAGCGTGGATCACCTATTCGCCGCTGCCGCCACTGTTCCTGCAGCTGTTCACCGGCCTGTACCTGTTCGTGCTGCATTACGCCGGGAAACGCCGCGGCGCCGCGCTGGGCGCTGCGGGCTGAGGCCGCCTCAGGCGGCTGCGTCGGCGGCGTAGGCCGCCAGCACTGCCGGCAGCTGCTCCATGCGCTGGAAGATCACCTTCGCGCCCGCAGCGCGCAGGGCCTCCGGCGTGCTGTGGTGCGGGCCGCCCTCGCTGAAACCAAACACGGTCGCACCTGCCGCGACGCCGGCGGTGGCGCCGGTCACGGTGTCTTCGATCACCGCGCAGCGCTTCGGGTCCACGCCCAGCGCTGCGGCGGCGGCCAGATAGACATCCGGGTGAGGCTTGGTGTTCGGCATGTCCTGGCCACTGAACACATGGGCACCGAAGGCATCAAGGATGCCGACCTTGCCCAGCTGCAGCTTCACCTTGAACAGGTCGGCACCGGAGGCGCAGGCAATCCGCCCGCCGGTGGCCGCGGCAATCGCACGCACGGCCTCGGGCGCCCCCTGGATCGCCTCTAGGTCCTGCTCCAGCGCACGGTTGCGCTGCTGGCGGAATTCCTCCAGCCATTGCTCGGTGAACGGCTTGCCGGTGCGCTCTGCGATCAGCCCGGCCAGATGAGCCACGGACTGGCCGAGGAAGACCTCGCCCGCCTGCGCCGGGGTCAGCGGCCAGCCGCGTGCGGTCAGCATTTCCGAGAGCACACGGGCCACCAGCGGCTCGGAATCGACCAGTACGCCGTCGCAGTCGAACAGCACGGCATCGAAGGGGAAACGGGACATCTACTACTCCGGGAACAGCCAAAGGGGCGACGTGCCCGCCATTTTCCCATAGCGGGTCGGGCGGGGCACGCGGGCCACAGGAACGCTAGACTGCCAGGTCAGCCCGCCCAGCGCCTGCACGGGAATACGCCTTGAACCGATTGCGATCATTCTTCAGTGCGTACCCCATCCATTTCGCGATGGCCGCCAAGCTTTACGTGCTCTGCCTGTATCTGCCCGTAGCCCTCCGCCTGGTCGAATTCGGGCGCCGTCTGGGCCCGCCCGAGGCCTCACGTGAAATCGGCTACGCGCTGGCGGAGCTCGGTTTCAGGCTGAGTCTCTTCGCCGGAGCGGCGGTACTGGTGTCGATGCTGCTGTTCGGGCGTCGCGGCGCGCTGCGGATCCGCCACCCGGTGATCGCTTCGATCGCCTTTTTCGGGTTGCTCGTCGTGCTGGATCGCGCCATGCGCATTCCGATGGCGCAGTTGCCGTTTCCAGTCTACAGCGTCGCAGCCATCAGTCTGATGCCGCTTGCGCATGCACTGGTCCTCACGCTGCTGGCCTTGGTGCCGGCGCTGCTGATGCAGCGGCGCGTACGTGCCGAGGGCAGGCACCATCATCTCATCAGTGCCGGCATCGCCGGCGCAGTGGCGCTGGTGGCCGGCAGCTGCCTGCTCCCCATCCTGGTGGCGCAGCTGCCGGTGGGATTCTCGCCCGGCGAGTTCATCATGCCCGTTGCCGACGGCGCCGCGCAGCTGCAGATTGCGAGCCTGATCCTGCTGGTGGCCTGCGCGCTGGCCACGTTTGCCGGCCTATGGGCCGGCGCGCCGTCGCCGGAACCCGCATCGACGGCGCGCACGATGGTGGTGTCGCTGATCCTGCTTGCCACGGCGCTGCTGATCATCCTGGCCAGCATGGCTTATCTTCTGCGAGCGCTGTCCGCTGGGGCGCCGACGACAGGTCGCGGGCTTGTCGTTGCCACCGTCGTCGGCGCCGCAGTGCAGTTCCTGCTGGCCAGAGTGCTGGCGTCACGATGGCTGCGCGCACAGGCATCGTGACGTTCCTCTGCCCCCCGATCAGCCCAGGTCACACCCGGCCGGCTGCGGCCAGGTGGTCGCCGGCAGCATGTTTTTCAGCGAGGCCGGCGCGTTGATCGCCACGTAGCTGGCGCCCAGCAGTTCCTCCAGATCCGCAATCGTCACCAGGTAGTTGTCCAGGCTGCCCAGGTTGGCCTCGTTGGGGATGATCCAGCTGATCGCCTTGGCGGTTCCGGTGTTCGGGTCGCGGGTGATGATCGTCTTCCAGAAGAACTCCGGCGTCGGAATGCCATGGCTGGCCAGGAAATAATCGTTGGCGGCATCGCCGTAGACCACGCCACCGTAGACGTCCACCGGCGCGATGTCGCGGTAGCACTCGGCCACGTTCTCGGCCTTCACCCAGATGCCCTGGTTGAAGCTGGACACCTGCGGCACGATGTTGGTCATGTAGTTGGCGCGACGGATGTAGGTCGCGTCGTAATCCATGTGGTTGGACGTGACCAGATGGCCACGGTCATAGCCGGATTTGATGCTGGCGTAGGACGCGGTGCTGGTCTGGCCCAGGCAACCGGCCGGCAGGTCCGGGTCCTTGTAGAAGCTGGACGGCCGTGCGGCCGAACCGGTATCGGCGGTGAGCGTGTACTCGTAACGGGTGGCGCTGTGGATGCCGCAGTCGTAGGTGAGCACGAAGCCGCCCTTGTTGAGGGTGACTACCTGGGCCTGGGCTGCGCCGGCAAAGGCGCTGAGGACGAAGGCAAAGACGAAGCTTGCAAGGCGCATTGCGATTCTCCAGCAAAGAGTTCAGGACGCAGCTGCCCGCCACGACCAGGCCGGGCCTGTGTCATGTGAAGGCGTTGCGGATACGGGTGATGCGGAGTGCAGTAGAGCGAGGCCGCGATGAGGAGGCCCGGAGGGCCGCGCGGTGTCGCAAGCGTCACAAGCTGTCGTCTTTTGGTCAACGACGAGAACGCGAAGCTGTGACCGGGTGCAAGCACTGGTGATGTGTCAGATCACGCGGTCCGTGGCTGACATGCGTACGTGCTAAGCACCCTGCAGGTGTGAAGTGCATGCTGGACCGCGCATCCTCCGCGGCCCGGTTCCGCACCGATTGGCTCTACAAGGAAGCCTCTTGCCCAGCATCCGGCGCCAGGCAGGCGGCCCTGCTTTGCTCGCTCGAGTCCGCAATGACCGCCTCGCTGAAACCACTTCGGCTCAAGTACAGGCGATTCCACCGATCCAGGGCATCGCCGTCACGCGCCCAACAGGCGTAGCGTGTAATGGTCTCCAGATTGTCGATGGTCGGGTAGCGCTGTGCGATTTCGTCCAGCCCCTGGCGCATCAGCGGCCAATCGGGTGTCGCCGCGCGGAAGTGATCGGCCGAATACGCGGTGGCTGACCAGTACAGCCGTGCGTAGCGCATGGCCCGCTTTTTCTTCGGGATACTGGCCATCGAGCGCCGTGCGAAGGCTTCCATCTTCTGTGCGCTGCCGCCCCAGGCCGGCGTGAAGTGCTGCAGGGCAATGAAGTGCAGCGGCTCGTAGTCGGGGAAGGCCTTCGCTGCACGGTCGACGAGCGTCAGTAGTTCTTCGTCATCCGCGCCCTCGCGCAGCGCGATCAGCACGCTCATCTCGTGCCAGAACGGGTCGCCGCCGGCAACGCCCTCATGCGATTGCAGGTAGGCCTGCGAAGCCGCGTTGTACTCATGGAACTGAGCCCAGTCTTCGGCATTGACGGTGTTGGCGTAACCATTTCCGCGGTAGCTCCAGGCCAGGTTGAGCGGAATCCGTGCAGTCATCAGGTGGGCTGCCGGCGACTTCGGCGCATGCTGAACCCAGCGCGCCGCCCAGGCCGACCAGCGGTTCCAGGCCTCCACCTCCTGCCGCGCCGTGCCGATTGCACGCGACATGCAGAGGTAGAAACGGCCCAGCCGGGATTCGCCGGCGGCGTTGAGCTCGCCCGTGCGGAGGCGCGCGGCCATCGCGTCCAGTGCCGGAAAGTCGTCGTTGGACATCAACTGCGCGATTTCGCTGCAGTCATCCGTGACGTCGGGGTCCCGGGCCGCCACGGCTGAAGGGGCGAACAGACTGGCCACGCTCAAGAGCGTGCCGACGAAGAGCGTCCTGCGCATCGGGGGGCATCCTTGCATTGATGGGAGCCTGCGGAGGACCGCAGTGCCGCGAAGCATACCAAGGTGCGCTTTGCGCCATGCTGCGTCGCAAGGTGCCAGCCACCATTCGCACTGGTACGGTCCGACCCGTTGCACCACCACCGACGGGGAGAGACGATAATGCGCAAGCTTTTGCTGCTGTTGATCCTGCTGACCGGCCTGGCGCCCACCGCCTGGGCCGCCACGGTCAAGACCACCCATCGCACCATTCCCAGCTGGGATGGCACGCCTCTCGGGGCCTTCGTCATCGAGCCGCAGGATGCCGGCAGCGGGCGCTATCCGCTGCTGGTCATGCCCAGCAGCTGGGCGGTGCCCAGCGTGGAGTACGTGGGCGTGGCACAGTCGTTGGCGCAGCGCGGCTATGTGGTCATCAGCTACAGCTCGCGCGGCTTCTGGGAGTCAGGTGGCAGCATCGACATCGCCGGGCCCGCCACGGTCGAGGATGTCAGCGCGCTGATCGACTGGGCGCTGGACAACACCCGCGCCGATCCGGCCAGGATCGGGGTCTCGGGCATCTCCTATGGCGCCGGCACCAGCCTGCTGGCGGCGGCGCGCGATCCCCGCATCAAGGCCGTTGCCGCACTCAGTGGCTGGGCCGACCTGCAGGCGTCGCTGTACAGCCATGACACACCCAGCGCCCAGGGCATCGCCCTGCTGGTGGCGGCGGGCCTGGCCACCGGCCGCCCCGGCGCGGAGCTGGCCACCATCAACCGCAATGTGCTGGTCGGCAATTACCAGGGGGCGGTGGACTCGCTGCTGCCGGTGGCCGCAAAGCGCAGCCCGGCCAGCGGCCTTGAAGAGATCAACGCCAACCAGCCGGCGGTATTCCTCGCCAATGCCTTCAATGACAGCCTGTTCCCGCCGGGCCAGCTGGTCGATTTCTTCAACCGCCTGAAGGGGCCCAAGCAGCTGCAGTTGCGCCACGGCGACCATGCCCTCAACGAGGCCTTCGGTGCGTTCGGCATTCCCAATGAGGTCTATGCCGCCGTGGGCGACTGGTTCGACCACTACCTGAAGGGCGTGGACAATGGCATCGATCGCCAGGCAGCGGTGCAGCTGAAGTCGCAGAAGGGCAGCTGGAGCCGCTATCCGGACTGGCAGGCCACCAATGCGGGCGCCGTCAGCTACGGCCTGACCGCACCCTCCGGTTTGTTGCTGCCCACCGGCGGCCTGGCAGAGAACGGTGGCGCTACCGGCTGGAGCTACCGCATCGGCAGCGGGCTGCTGACGGCTGCCAGTTCCGGCGTGGTGATGGCCTCCGGTGCACTGCAGATGATCAACCTGCCGCCCGGCGCCTATGTACCGTTCGTCGGCCGCAACGCCGCCGGCGTCTGGCAGGGCCCGATCTACTGGAGCGCACGTCGCCTGGATGGCGCACCGGAAGTGCGGGTGACGGTGACGCCCAGCCGCGCCAATACCACGCTGTATGCCTACCTGTATGCCGAAGACGCGCTGGGCAACGGCCAGCTGGTCAGCCACAAGCCCTACACCCTGCGCGGGGCCGCGCCCGGCCAGCCGAAAACAATCGATCTCCGCCTGGAAGCCAGCAGCTGGAACCTCCCGGCCGGCAGCCGGCTGACCCTGGTGGTCGATACCGTGGACCTGCGCTATGCAGGCATCAGCCAGCTGGGCGGTGCGGTGACCTTCAGTTCACCGGCCAACGCGCCTTCGGTGCTGAAGGTGCCCCTGCATTGACGTGGCGCCGCGCCCGTTGCGGCGGGCGCGGTACGACAGACCTGAAAGTTGCCAGACTGGAGCGCAATCCAGTCGAGAGGTGAATCGATGGCGCTCGCATCGTTGCTGGTCGGTGCGGTACTGGCAGCAGGCACCCAAGGCTGTGCCACAGATTGGCCAAGCACGCTGTTGATGGATCTGGAGGCTGCTGACGCGGCCCTGCGCGACAGCCATTCCGGGGTGGTTGACCCGCACAATCCCGGCTTCGTCTCCCAGATGGACGGCGCCCTCAGTGTCTACATGGATATCAGGCCTCAGCCATTGCCCAGTGGGCTGAGCCGGATTTCGGTGCCCATGAAGGTCTACCGCGGTCGCGGGCGCGGTTCGAACGAGCCCTACGTGCCGGATCGCCGCTACGCGGGGGACATGCGGGACACGCAGGCGCTGGAGGCATGGATCCTGGAGGGCAGGGACTGATCGGACCTGATCGGAACCCGCCGCCCGCGCTGCGCTGATGGAGGATCATTCCCCCTGCGGCAACAGCACCCGGATCATCTCGTGCTGCCTGGACAGATTCGCCCGTTGCACGAAACCCTGGACGATCGAGGCTGCCACCTTGCGCTGGTTGTCCATGTCCAGCAACGGCGCGATGGCCTGCCCGGAACCGTCGGGGCTGTCCCGGAACGGGCAACCGACCGGGCCAGCCGTGGTGAATGTCAGGATCGCCTTGGCCACGCGCGCCGACGGCGAACGCGGCGCATCGAAGATCACCAGCGTTCGCTCGTAACTGATACCCGTCGCACGTACGGTCGAGTGCAGGGAATCCTCGATGGTCATGTGCGCGCCGAGATCCTCGGCAAGCGCATTCAAGCAGTTGGCCGCCGTCGCCCTGCGCAGCGTTGCAGGGTCGGTGCGGATGATCATCGCGCAGTCGACGTCGGAGATCGGTACCTGGGTGACATCCAGGTAGGGGTTCTGTGCCAGCGTCCCGATCAACGCCAGATCGTCGCTGTAGCCACAGGATGCGGCAGATGTCTGCAGGCGTTGCAGCAGCGTTGCGACCCGCTGCGCGACCCACTGCCGCCCCTGCCGCAGGCGATGCGTGTGGGTGGCCGACAGGGCGCCGTGATCGAATCCCGAAGATGACGCCTGCATGCGCATTTTGACCTCACGCATGCAGGCATCGACCTGCTGCATGCAGTCCCTGTCATCGGCGAACACCGGCGCCGCCGAGATGCCATCGATCACCCTGCCGAACGTCGCCAGGTCGCCCTGCTGGTCGCGGTACCAGTCGTGGATGCGCTGCACATTGCGGCGACGCTTCTCCAGCTTGTCCGCACCCGGCCAGCCGGGATAGGCGGCGATCTCGCACAGCATG
Organism: Stenotrophomonas sp. YJH_SMC_69; assembly: GCF_059370495.1. Taxonomy (NCBI): domain Bacteria; kingdom Pseudomonadati; phylum Pseudomonadota; class Gammaproteobacteria; order Lysobacterales; family Lysobacteraceae; genus Stenotrophomonas; species Stenotrophomonas sp. YJH_SMC_69. The sequence goes on from NZ_JCAFTS010000007.1 coordinate 46,132, forward strand.
GTCAGGCCTTCCCACAGGTGGTACTCCATGCTGGGCAGGGGCAGCCGCCAGCGCTCTTCCGCGCCGGCATCCTCGGCAATCACCAGATGGTTGCGGATGATGTCCGACCACACTGTCACGGCCTCCACGGTATCGCGGCGCGGCGTGGTCACATCGATCAGTTCCATCAGGATCGGCCGCGGCGTCACCGGGTCGTCGCCGACAGGCGCCTTCGGATCCTTCACCCATCGCGCGTGCCAGGTGTAGCCCATGCGGTACAGCACGAACGGCTTGATGCCGTCGTTGAGGATGATGCCGGGTGGCGGCGGAGGGGTAGGTGGCGGCTGCACGGGCAGTGGCGGCTGCGGCGGGGGCAGCACGGACGGGCTGGCCAAGGCCGTGGAGGTGCCGATGCCCTTCAGCGGTTCGCTGGTGAACAGATGCAGGCCCGCGCGGTCACGCTGGTAGACCTTCCGGAACGCCTGCGGAGTGTCACAGGTCACCAGGCACTGCTGGCCGGGCGGCACATGGATGTCCACCGGTGCAAGATCCACCACTTGGCCGGCCAGCGGATTCTGGTTGGGTGGGAAGACACTGATCTCCAATGCGATGTTGAGGCCGGCGCCGAGCATCACCTCGATCACGATGTCCTCCACGCCGCCGTGCAGGGCGTCCTGGGCCGGGATCGGAATCCAGGGATTGATCACCACCTGCGTATCCCAGTCGGACCGGCCGAAATCGAACAGCGTCGGTGGCGGCTGGGCCGGGCGTTCAAGCAGTGCGTCCAGTGCGTTGCCGCCCTTGACGTAGAAGAACATCAGCGGCTCGTCAGGCTTCAGGCTGTAGTCGCGCCGTACCTTGCTGGACAGGCTGCGCAGCTGGTCCTTGATGTCCGACAGGGCCTTGACCACGACCGAGCGGACGTCGGGATACGCCTGCGCGTTGTTGATCTGCGCGGTGAGCTGCTTGCTGATGTGGCGCCGGGCCTCGCGCTCGGGCGTGCTCTCTTTCATGGTGGGCCTCGCTGGGCTTGCAGGGGATCACATGGGTTCGCGCTGGAGGCTCAGGCGGGTGACAGCAGGGCGGCGATCTCCCGGTACCAGTCGATCTCCTGGCTACCGGGCCTGGCGCTGGCCAGGGCCTCGTCAACCTCCAGTGTTCCTTCGCCCGGAACCTCCACACGTGCCCCGAGGACATTGCGCAGATTGGCCACCGGCACCCGTCCGATGCTCGCCACCTCCCAGTCGGTCACCAGGCAGGACTGGGGGCGCGTAGGGCTGCTGGCACTGGCCTGGACGTTGTTCTCGGCCTCCTGCGCCATCCGCAGGAGCTCCTCGGCCGTGGTGCGGAAGCGAACCAGGGAGAAGCTGCCTCCCCCATCCGGAAACAGCCGGGCACGCAGATCGCATGCGGCGCGTCCCTGCCCAAGCCAAATGCCAAGCTCCTCCTCGAACTCGCGGCGCGCGGCGCGCTCCTTGCGTTCGTTGTTCAGGCGGCCGCCGCCGGGCAGGGCCCATTGCCCCGCCTGGTTCACCAGCGCCGGGGGCAGGCCATCCGACCACGCTCCGACTTCCGCCACCAGGCGTTGTGCCAGTATCAACGCAGCGGCCCAGTTCGGCGCACCCCGGGTGGGCGGCGGCAACGCGATGGAGAGCTCCCGCAAGGTTGCTCGCGCAGCGCTGAACGGGGGAGGGGTTCTTGCGTCCTCGCGGAACAGGCTCTGCAGAGCGGCCAGCGTCTCCATGGCGATGTCATCGGTTTGCGGATGCGTGCGTTCGGCGCTTTCAAGCGCCCGGTCCAGTGCGTCCATGGTGCGGGGCAGCGTGCGTTCGCCGCGGTAGGCGACTGACCCTGCGGCGCGCCAGGCGCCGGAAAGCAGCTTCTTCACCAGATCCCAGTCCTGCTCTGTGCCACCGCCGGACGCGTTGCGGATGGCCAGCACAGCGGCCATCGCCTCGGCAGAAAGTACGACCACGGAATTGCTGCCCCACCAGCTGTTGAGCACCCGTTTGCGGACGACCAGATAGTGGGCTCCATCCCAGACTGCGACGTAGACCTGGTTCATGGTGCACCCCTCCGTTCAACCTGCGTGGAGGGGGCTGGGCGCATTGCCGCTGTGCCAGCGATAGTCCGGGAAAGGCATGCCATGTCTCGCTCCTGTGGGCTCGAAAGGTGGGGGCGGCGACGTTGCCATCGGGGTGCAGGCCGTGCGTCGCCGCGAATCCACTGTAGGAGCGAGGGGCGAGGGAGGATCGGCGCCAGCCACGATGTATGCGGCGGAACCGACGGAACAGGAGCGCGGGTGCATTGATTTCCCCGCATTGGCGCAGAGCCCGTGGCCGCCCAGGGATCAGCGATTGCCGGCGCCTGCCTCCGGGTCGTGCAGCACGCGCAGCTTCTTCTTGTTGATCTTGCCGACGCTGATCACCTGGCTGTTCCTGAAGGACTACCTGCGTTGAGTGGCAGCCGCTGCAGCGTCAAGCCTGGCGGTCGAGACACCATGCTAGCCTTCCCCTTGGCAGGAGTGCCTGACAGGGGGAAGGCATGGACACACGACGCCGCGTTTCCAGCGTATTGACTGCATCCGGCATGCTCGCACTGGCACTGTCCGCCAATGCGCTCGCGCATCCGGGCGGGCTCGACAAGCAGGGGTGCCACACCAACCGGAAAACGGGTGAGTATCACTGTCATCGAGGCGCTCCAGCGGCACCTCGATACGTCGACACTCCGCGCAGCAGTTTCGCCCCCGCGCCCGCGCGCAGTTCCCGGGTGTTTGCCAACTGCGCGGAGGCCCGCGCCGCCGGGGCGGCGCCGGTACGGCGTGGTGATCCGGGCTATGGCCCGCACCTCGATCGTGACAATGATGGCGTGGGCTGCGAACCCTATCGCGGCCGCAGGTAGGGCATGGCCCGCCTGGCTTCAACTCCCGTTTCCCCGCATTCGTCGGCCATCGCCGGGGATCGGTCGCACGATCTCCCCGTATGGCAGGGCCATGCCCTAGGCTGTTGGGATTGAACTGCTGGGATGCAAGCAACCATGAGCCGCTGGATTTTCCTGGCATTGGCCACGCTCCCGTTCACTGCCGGTGCCGTGGTCATCCGTGATGATGTGGACGACGCCCGGTATCAGATCGATGCATCGGCCTTCCCCGCGCTGGCCGACATGCCGGGCGAGGGGCACGGCGTCCTGATCGCGCCGCGCTGGGTGCTGACCGCCGCGCATGCCGCGCCGATGGAAGGGAGGGGCGCCACCATCACCATCGATGGGAACGGCTACGGCGTCGAGCGTGTCTTCCTGCACCCCGGCTACCGGAGGATGCCCGAAGCCCTGGGCAAGGAAGCGATGGCAACCGGGAGCGCGTCGAAAATCCACGCGTTCCTGGCAGCATCGGATGACATTGCATTGATCAGACTTGCCGCACCGGTGGGCGATGTGCCGCCGGTCGCACTCTACCGGGGCGCCGACGAGGTCACGCAGGTCGCCGCCCTGATAGGGAGAGGCGCCACCGGCAATGGTGCGACTGGCCTGGTGCCCGGCGGGCCGCATCGTACGACGCTGCGGCGGGCCTGCAACGCGATCACCGGCGGCAACACGCGCTATCTCTGGTACCGGTTTGATCCGCCTCCGCAGGGCCTTCCCCTTGAAGGCGTGCTCGGCAACGGCGACAGCGGCGGCCCGCTGGTGATCGAGAAAGATGGGGCCTGGCAGCTGGTGGGCCTCGGTTCCTGGATCACCGCCGTACCCGAGCATGCGCTGGAAGCGGGTTTCTATGGGCAGGTGGTCTACAACGTGCGTGTGTCCCGCTACATCGACTGGATCGAAAGCATCATCGAGCGTGACGCGTCACTTTAATTCTTGTTCCCGTAGCCCGGCGGTGCGGAGCAGGCGTAGCGGAAGCAAGCGCGCCTTAACGATTCATGGTCTCGAACAAGCGCACGGTGCGGATCTCAGCCGGTGCGACGGGCGCTCGTATCCTTCCTGGCATGAGTCCTCCCTTCGATCTTCCAGAGTTCATGACGGTTACCCGGCCCTCCGGCTGGGTACGGAGCGGCGAGCGCTGGGACCTGTGGTGGAACGGGCGCTCGGTGGCCAACATCGTGCCGCATGCCGAACTTGGCTTCCGGGTCTACCTGGATGCACGCAGGATGTCCCAGACCAAGGTGGTGGCCGCCACGAATGTGCGGCAGGCCAGGCGCTACGCCGAGCGCTGGTGTGCTGCGCGGCTCTGCCCACAGCTGCGGCTGCGCGAGGCAGTGGCACGCCTGGTGGACGTAGCGCCGGAAACAGGCGCTGCGCCGTCGCCCGCGCTTTCGCGGGAACAACGGCAGCAGGCCCGCCGCCTGGCCGAGGCCGGGGCGGGGGAGGTGGTACGGATCAAGCAGGCACTGGCGCCGCGACAGCCCGCGATGAAGACCCGACCGGAAGTGCAGGGGCGGGGTGGAGCCTGGTCGATACCCGGCCGGGCTCCGTCAAACCGACATTCGAACAACAATTCCTCCCCAGCCAGGGTTATGCCGAGAGTTCTTCGCGAACGATCCTCGCTCCCGCGCTGAGTGCGCGCAGCTTGCCCCTGGCCACGTCGCGCGCCAGTGGCGCCATGCCACAGTTGGTGCTCGGGTAGAGCTTGTCGGCGTCCACGAACTGCAGCGCCCTGCGCAGGGTGTTGGCCACGTCCTCCGGGGTTTCCACCGTGGTGGAGGCCACGTCGATGGCACCGACCATCACCTTCTTGCCGCGCACCAGCTCGATCAGGTCGATCGGCACATGGGAGTTGTGGCATTCCAGCGAGATGATGTCGAGGCTGGAGGTCTGCAGCTTCGGGAACGACTCCTCGTACTGGCGCCATTCCGAACCCAGCGTCTGCTTCCAGTCGGTGTTGGCCTTGATGCCGTAGCCGTAGCAGATGTGCACCGCCGTCTCGCACTTCAGCCCTTCGATCGCACGCTCCAGGGCGGCCACGCCCCAGTCGTTCACCTCGTCGAAGAACACATTGAAGGCCGGCTCATCGAACTGGATGATGTCAACGCCGGCGGCCTCCAGTTCCTTCGCTTCCTCATTGAGGATCTTCGCGAACTCCCAGGCCAGCTTTTCGCGGCTCCTGTAGTGCGCGTCGTACAGCGTGTCGATCATCGTCATCGGGCCCGGCAGCGCCCACTTGATCGGCTGCGTGGTCTGGCGGCGCAGGAACTTCGCATCCTCCACGAACACCGGCTTCGGGCGGCTCACCGCGCCAACCACGGTCGGCACGCTGGCGTCGTAGCGGTTGCGGATGCGCACGGTTTCGCGCTTCTCGAAGTCGACGCCGCTGAGATGCTCGATGAAGGTGGTGACGAAATGCTGCCGGGTCTGCTCGCCGTCGCTGACGATATCAATGCCGGCGTGCTGCTGTTCCTGCAGGGACAGGCGAAGGGCGTCCTGCTTGCCTTCAAGCAGCGCTTCGTCCTGCAGCTTCCAGGGTGACCAGAGTGTTTCGGGCTCTGCCAGCCAGGAGGGTTTGGGCAGGCTGCCTGCGGTGGAGGTGGGGAGCAGCGTCTTCGTCGGCATTGTGTCGTGTGTCCTGGGGCGGTTGGTAAATCGATGGATCAACGGGCGGCCCACTGCTCAAGCACGGCGCGGTACGGCTTGATGAAGTGCTCTTCGGTGAACCTGCCCTGCTTGACCGCCAGCTGGCTGCGCTCTTCGCGGTCGTAGACGATGCGGGTGGAGGAGTAGTCCTGGTGCTTCAGGCTGGGCTGGTAGACCTTGCCGGCCACGGAATTGGCGTTGTAGATCTCCGGGCGGTAGATCTTCTGGAAGGCTTCCATGGTGCTGATGGTGCCGATCAGTTCCAGGTTCGAGTAATCGCCCAGCAGGTCGCCCTGTAAGTAGAACGCCAGCGGCGCGACGCTGCCCGGTGGCATGAAATAGCGCACCTGCAGGCCCATCTTGTCGAAGTACTGGTCGGTGGGGGAGAACTCACCCTGGCGGTATTCCACGCCCAGGATCGGATGATGGTTCTCGGTGCGGTGGTAGGTCCTGCTGCTGGAAACACTGATGCAGATCACCGGCCCCTTGCTGAAGTTGGCGCGGTAGGCGTCCGAGCGCAGGAAGTGCTGGAACAGCTTGCCGTGCAGGTCGCCAAAGCCCTCCGGAATGCCGAAGGTGTCCTTGCCCTCGTTGCTGGCCGGCAGCACGACGCTGAAGTCGTAGTCGCGCACGTAGGACGAGAAGTTGTTGCCAACGATGCCCTCGCTACGCACGCCGGTCTGCGTATCGACGATGGTCGGCCGCAGCACTTCGATCAACGGGAACGGATCGCTGCCGTCGGCGCCGTCGATGTGCATCTCCACGGTGATGATGTCCAGCTCGACCGCATAGCGGTCCGCATTCGGGTTGTCCCAATGTGCCAGGTCGTTGAAGCGGTTGTTGATCATGCTGATCGTGTTGCGCAGGTTCTCCCGCCGCGACGCGCCACGGGCCAGGTTGGCGAAGTTGGTGGTGATGCGCGTGCCCTCGGCCGGCTGGTAATCCTCGTTGAAGGGGATGCGCGTGATGCTGAAGGTGAAGGTATCGGTCGTCATGGCGGCGTTCCGGGTTGCGGGGTGACATCCAGATGCAGGTCGGCGGCGTCTGGCATTCAAAGCGTTGCGGTGGCCTCTGCGGTAGCGGGAGGCGCGGCGCGATGGGACAGCGCCAGCAGGGGCATCGCCCGCTGCACGGCCAGTCGCGCACGCTGGATCAGTGCGTCGTTGTGCACGCGGCCCTCGGCGAAATCGCGGTCGGTGGCGTAGACGCCCAGGGGCAGGGTGCGGGCCTGGAAGAAGCTGAAGAGCGGGCGCAGCTGGTGGTCGATCACAAGGGCGTGGCGCTCGCTGCCGCCGGTGGCGGCCAGCAGGATCGGGGTGTCGACCAGCGCATCCTGGTCGATGAAGTCGAAGAAGTGCTTGAACAGGCCGGTGTAGGAGCCGCGGTAGACCGGCGTGGCCACCACCAGGACGTCGGCCTGTTCAACCGCAACCAGCTGCCGCTCCACGGCCTCGGGCAGCTGCGAGCGCCACAGCGCACCGGCCAGCTGCGGTGCCAGCTCACCGAGTTCGATCAGCTGCTGTTCGCTGTGGATGTCCTCGCCGATCAGGTCCAGCAGATGCTCGGCCAGGGCGGCGGCCCGGGAGGGGCGTTGCAGTCCGCCGGAAACGGCGACGATACGGAGGGGGCGGGTCATCTGTTCGCTATCAGCGGGGGAGGGGAGCGCCTTCGGGCATCTGCAGGTGCGCAGCCCTGCAGGCCGGCTGGGTCAGCAGGCTGGCAGGCAACCGAAGGCATGACCCGATCCTAGCCATGCCCTTCCATGACGTAAAATGGTATTACTTCACCAATCCATGAATGAGATTCATCGTCATGTTGGAGCGGATCCACCTCAGCATCGTGCAGCAGGTCGAACAGCAGGGCTCGCTCACCGCGGCCGCCGGCGTGCTCAACCTGACCCAGTCGGCGCTCAGCCACAGCATGAAAAAGCTGGAGCAGCAGCTGGGCACCGATGTCTGGCTGCGCGAGGGCCGCAGCCTGCGCCTGACCCAGGCCGGGCAGTACCTGCTGGCGGTCGCCAACCGGGTACTGCCGCAGCTGGACCTGGCCGAGGAGCGGTTGGGCCAGTTCGCGCAGGGCGAGCGCGGCGCGCTGCGCATCGGCATGGAATGCCATCCGTGCTACCAGTGGCTGCTGAAGATCGTCTCTCCCTACCTGGCGGCGTGGCCGGACGTGGATGTGGACGTCAAGCAGAAGTTCCAGTTCGGTGGCATCGGCGCATTGTTCGGTTACGAGATCGACCTGCTGGTCACGCCCGATCCACTGCTGAAGCCGGGCCTGAAGTTCATCCCCGTGTTCGATTACGAGCAGGTGCTGGTGGTCGCCAGGAACCACGCCCTGGCCAAGGTGGACCACGTAAAGCCGCGCCAGCTCGGCCAGGAAGTGCTGATCAGCTACCCGGTGCCGTTCGAGCGCCTGGACATCTACAACCAGTTCCTGCTGCCGGCCGGCATCACCCCGCGGCGCCACAAGGCCATCGAAACCACCGACATCATGATGCAGATGGTGGCCAGCGGCCGCGGCGTGGCTGCCATGCCGCGCTGGCTGGTGGAGGAGTACGCCACGCGCATGGACGTGGTGCCCGTACGGCTGGGCGCCAAGGGCATCCCCAAGCAGATCTACCTGGGTGCGCGCGAGGCCGATACCGGTATCGACTACCTGCAGGCCTTCATCGAACTGGCCCGCAACAGCTCGCCGCTTGCCGGCAATGCACGCGAGGCGCGCTGATGCCGGCCGGTACCTCAGCGCACGCGGAAGCCTTCATCAACGCTTTTTCACTGGAAGTCAGCGCGAAGGCCATGCCTGCGCTGCGCGCCGAGGCGGATCGGATCCCGCGCGGTACGGTCATCTCCATTCCCTGGCTGGCCAGCGAGGATGACGACGCCCGCCTGGCCGCCGTGCGCACCGTGCGCGCGCTCGGATTCGAGCCGATGCCGCATCTCTCTGCCCGCCGCATCCGGTCAGCCGCATCGCTTGCGCGCTTCCTGGAGCGTGCGGCCGGCGACGCCGGGGTCGCGCGTTGCCTGCTGATCGCGGGCGACCTGGCCACGCCCGCTGGGCCGTTTGCCGACAGTGCTTCGATCATCCAGACCGGTCTTCTGGAGCACTCCGGGATCAAGGTCGTTGGTATCGGCGGACACCCGGAAGGGCATCCGGTAATGAGCAGTGACGAACGCTGGCAGGCGCTTGAGCGTAAATGCCAGAGCATCGAAGCGCGCGGCATGGCCCCCTTGATCGTCACCCAGTTCGCCTTCGATGCCGATGCCGTGCTGGCTTGGCTGGATGCACTGCGCGCGCGTGGCATCAGCGTCCCGGTGCTGGTCGGCGTGCCGGGCCCGGCCAGCGTCTCTCGCCTGCTGCGCTACGCCGCGATGTGCGGCGTGGGCGCCAGTGCATCGATGCTGGCCCGGTATGGCATCTCGATCGGCCGGCTGCTCGGCACGGCAGGGCCGGAGGTGTTCGTCGATTGCCTGGTGAAGGGGCTGACCCGCGCCCATGGCCAGGTCAGCCCGCATTTCTTCCCGTTCGGCGGTATTGCGCCGTCGCTGGAGTGGGTGGCGCAGTACCGGCGGCGCATTCCGGCACCGATGGTTGAATCGCCTCAGCCCGGCAGGTCGCACTTCATCTTTCCGTCCACGTAGTAGGGCTTGGGCACGCTCGGGTTCTGGTTGGTCTTCTCGAAGACCACCTCGAACGAGGCGGTGTCGGGCGAGCCCTTGCGCTCGGTACACGCGTCCTGCAGCTTCTTCTTGACCGCAGTGATGCCGGCATCGCGGTTGGCACCCTCGGCACTGTTGGTCAGATTCACGGTCTCTGCCGAGGCCAGCGGGCTCAGCACAAGCAGGCCGCCGGTCAGTATCAGGGTGTGCAGCTTCGTCATGGTTCGTACCTGGCAGGTCTCCAATGAGGCCCCCAGCATAGGGCAGGGCCGTCAACAGCATGTGCCCGGCCTGGCCCGCCCCAGCCGGGTCAGGCCGGGGCGTGCTCGCCACGGCGTAACCGGCGATGGCTGACAGCTGTCACTGGCTGCAACCCGGGCGGAAGCGAATAGTGAGCGCCAAGGCGAGGACACCTCGCCACCACTCAGCCACCACTCACCAGGGGGACCGCTCATGAACATGCTCCAGCAACTCGCCTCGCAGACGCCGATCTGGGTCTGGCTGCTCCTGGCCTTCCTGGTCACCCGTGGCATTGCCGCCATGAAGCCGGCCCAGACCTCGCTGCAGAAGCTGGCGATCGTGCCCGGCCTGTTTGCCGTCTGGGGTGCGTGGTCGATCAGCCATCGTTTCGGCGCGTCGCTGATCGCCTGGAGCGAGTGGCTGGCCGGCATCGCCACGGGGGCCGCGCTTGCCTGGCTGCTGTTGAGTCGATTGAAGCTGACGCTGGACCGCAGCACCGGCAAGCTCTGGCGCAGCGCGGACTTCAGCCTGCTGCCGCTGCTGCTGGTCACCTTCCTGGTGAAGTACGGCTTCGAGGTCGCATTTGCGGTGTCGCCGACGCTGACCGCCAGTGCCGGCTTCAGCGCCGCCTACCTGCTGCTGACCGGCGGGTTCACTGGCGTCTTCGTGGGCAAGTACTGTCGCTACCTGGCCTCGCTGCGGATGGATGCGGCGGGGAAGGGACTGGAAACCGCAGGTTGATTGACCTGGTAGTGCCGGTCGCTGGAGGCTCCGCAGGTCATCGGCAATCGAGTTTGGCGTTACCATCGGAGCGGCTGCACCTCCCGTGAGAGCCCGGGATGGATGGAACCATCTGAGCAGGAATCGATAGTGGAAGCGATATATCCGGTCGGCGTTGCAGGGGGAATGCGGATCATCTGGTTTGCCTGGGTATCAGGTGACCATGATCGGGTGATGTCCAGCAATGGAAGGCCTGTCTGCGATAGCAGCAAGGAAGGGCTGGAGGGTCAGGTTGCCGCGCGCGGCCGAGTCCTGGACTGGGAAGGAGAGTCCGTCATTGACCTCGACTCGCTGATCTCGTCTGTAGATTCAGGGCGGGAGGTCGACCCCGGCGAGGTCGTGGATGCATGGAATTTCATGACGGACCTCTCCAGGGTGATCGACAGCGCCCCCAATCAGCTGTTTCATGCCGAGTTGATGGAGACCTATGACATCTTCTTTTCGCAGTGCGAGGTCGCTCAATCGCTTGGTCTGAGATCGATTTCCATTGCAAGGCGCGATCTGGATCGAGCCCTTGTTGTCCTGCGCGACGGAAGGCGAATGGTGCAGGGCATCCAGTTGAACATTGAAAGTCCTATGCCGTCGCCAACCGTCGGGGGCACGCATGAGATCCATTGATCTGTGGACAATGAAACGGAACGCCAGGAAGGCTGGGTTGCGGGTGGTTGGCAACTTTCTGATTGTTTCGTACACGCGCGATGTGATCTCCGGGTTTGCCATGGACCCAGCGCCGTCCTCCATCTATGTATGGACCTTCGCACTTCCGGTCTATGACGGCCTGCCACACCTGCATATGTCTCTCGGCCAGAGGGTCGCTTGCCCGGAAGATCCAAAGGACTTTTTCCGCGGCACGCACGAGGCTCACCTCGCAATGCTCGAAGGGGTGAGAACAGCTGCGGACCTTCTGATGTAGGTTGAAGAGGCCGGTTTCGAGGGCGATTACTGCCAATGGGTGAAGTACCTGTCCACCATTCGCCTGGGCGATTTCCCGGCCGCAGACGCTGCACTGAAGAATCTGCTCGCACTGCCGGTGTCCAGCGCGATCCGCGGAAGACTGGACAGGATGCTGGAGGCAATCGGGCGAGGTGGCGAATCAGGCGCGCGGCAGCTTCTGCAGGAATGGTCGATGCAGACGGCCCGATTGATGGGTGGCAGCAGCACATTCGCCTGGAGTCAGGACAGCACAAGCGCGTGAACCGCGCGGTTGCTCACGCCTCCCCACGCCACTGGCTCATCAGCATCTGAAGGAATCGCTCTGCGGTGGGCGAGAGCAGGGCACCCCGTCGGCGGACGATGCCGATCGTGCGCGACACCACCGGGTTGCCGATCGCGCGCGTCACCAGGGTGGGGTGATCCCCGTCCGGCGTGGCCATCTTCGGTAGCACCGACACGCCGATGCCGGCCTCGACCATGCCCAGTGACGTCGACAGGTGCGTCACCTCGTAGTGCCAGCTCAACTTGAGGTTCTCGCGCGCCAGCGCGCCGTCCAGCAGCGTGCGGTTACCGCTGGTGCGATGCACGGTGATCAGCTGGTGCTCGGCCAGATCAGCCCATTCCACTTTGCGCTTGCGGGCCAGCGGATGATCGCGCCGGCAGGCGAGGACGAAGGGGTCCTCGGCCAGCACGTCGAAGTCGAGATTCGGATCGTTGGCGCCCATGAAGTTGATGCCGAACTCGACTTCACCACGTTCCACTGCCTGCAGACCCTCCGTGGCCGGGATATCCAGAATGCGGAAGCGCACGTTCGGGTGTGCTTCGTGGAAACGCGCCATCACGCTGGGCAGGAAGTAGAACGCCGCCGTCGGCAGGCACGCGATGGTCACGGTGGCGCCGCGGGTGTCTTCGCGGCCGCGCAGCGAGAACAGCGAGCCATCGAATTCCTCCAGCATGCGGCGCACCAGTGGCAGCAGGTTCTCGCCGACAGCGGTGGTACTGACGCTGCGCGTGGTGCGCTCCAGCAGCGGCGAACCCACGGCCTGCTCCAGCTTCTGTATCCGTCGGCTGAGCGCCGGCTGGGAGACGTGCAGGATTTCAGCGGCGCGATGGAAGCTGCGTGTCTCCGATACCAGCAGGAACGCGCGTAGATCCAGGATTTCGCAATTGATGCTCATTGGGTATCAATCATCCAAAAATCAGCAATTCACAGATCAATTAGGGTCATGCCAGTATCGAATCACAGAGGGGTCATTCATCCCCTATACGCATCAATCTAGCACACGTATGTCCAACGATCTGCTCAGCATTCCCTGCGTGCTCATGCGCGGCGGCACCTCCAAGGGCCCGTTCTTCCTGGCCAGCGACCTGCCGGCGGACACCGCCGAACGGGATCGCCTGCTGCTGGAAGTGATGGGCTCGGGCCATCCGTTGCAGATCGACGGCATCGGCGGTGGCAACGCACTGACCAGCAAAGTGGCGATCATCGACCGCTCGAGCCGGGCGGACGCCGACGTGGACTACCTGTTCGCCCAGGTCCGGGTGGAGCAGCAGGTGGTGGATACCTCGCCCAACTGCGGCAACATGCTGGCGGCCGTGGGCCCGTATGCCATCGAGCGTGGGCTGGTGCAGGCGCAGGATCCGCAGACCGAGGTGCGCATCCACAACGTCAACACCGGCAAGCTGATCATCGCCACGGTGGAAACGCCGGGCGGCACTGTGGCCTACCGCGGTGATACGCGCATTGCCGGCGCGCCGGGCTCAGCCGCGCCGGTCAGGCTCTCCTTCCTTGATGCGGCGGGCGCCCGCACCGGCAAGCTGCTGCCCAGCGGGCATGCGCAGGAAACCATCAATGGCGTGCCGGCCAGCCTGGTGGACTGCGCCATGCCGATGATGCTGGTGCGTGCCGAAGACCTGGGCGTGCGCGGTGATGCCTCGCCCGCCGAACTGAACGCGGACGCGGCGTTCATGCGCCGGCTGGAAGCGCTGCGCATCGAAGCGGGCGCCCGCATGGGCATCGCCGACGCCGGCAACAAGGTCATTCCCAAGCCGGTGCTGCTGTCGGCGCCGCAACAGGGCGGCGATCTACAGGTGCGCTATTTCATGCCGCACCAATGCCACACCGCACTGGCCATTACCGGTGCGGTCGGCCTGGCCACCGCCGCCGTCACGCCGGGCACGCTGGCCCACACTTTGGTCGGATGCCGGTCCGTTCCCGGCAGCATTACCCTCGAACATCCGAGTGGGGCCCTGGAGGTGGGCCTCAGTCGCAGCTCGGGCGATTCGCCGGTGATTGCCAGCGTGGTCCGCACCGCACGCCGCTTGTTCGAGGGGCGCGTGTACGCGACTTCGCCCGCGCCCGCCACGGCCAGTGCCACCCAAGCCCGCCAATGGACGTCAGCGGCATGATCTGAACCCGGACGGGCCTGCGTAGACGCGCATGCCCGCCATTACAACGTAGATGCTTCACTCCTGGGAGGGATGATGTACAAGCAGTTCTTCTTGGCCGCGCTGTGCGCGGCCGGTCTGGCCGCGGCTGGATGCAGCAACAGCGGGCGCAGCGAAGGCGCATCCGCCGGCGGTGGCGACAATGCCCCGGTACGCATCAGCGTCGGCTCCTACAACCTCAACAACCTGCCGTTCTTCATCGCCGACGCCAAGGGGTACTTCAAGGACGTCGGCCTGCAGGTGAAGACCGAGAACTTCGCCCAAGGCGGCTCCAAGGTATTGCAGGCGCTGGTGGCCAATTCCACCGACGTGGCCGTCGGCTTCTACGACCACACCATCCAGATGCAGGCCAAGGGCAAGGACGTGGTGGCCTTCGTACTGCTCTCGCGCAACTCCGGCCTGGTGATGGCCGGCCGCGAGGATGCCACCTTCGATCCGGCGCGCCCGGAGACCATCAAGGGCCAGAAGGTCGGGATCACCGCGCCGGGCTCCTCGTCCGACTTCTTCGTCCGTCACTTCCTCGCCCAGCACGATATTCCGGCCGACAGCATCTCGTTGATCGGCGTCGGCTCGGGCGCCGCAGCGGTGGCCGCGCTCGAGCAGGGCAAGATCGACCTGCTCGTCAACTATGATCCTGCCGCCACCCTGATCACCGAGCGCAAGGTCGGCAGGATCATCCTCGACGCGCGCAGCGACGACGGCGCCCGCCAGGTCTATGGCGGCCTGTACCCGACCTCGGTGATGTACGCCAACCAGAGCTTCCTGGACACGCGTCCCGAAGCGGCCGAGAAGATCGCCCGCGCCGAGCAGATGGCCTTGAAGTTCATCGCCGACAACAGTGCTGAAGACATCGTGGCCGCGCTGCCGGACAGCTACGTCTCCGGTGACCGCGCCACCTATGCCCGCGCGGTGGAGAACGCGCGCGCGATCTTCACCCGGGACGGTCACTTCACGCCTGCCGATCTGGAAACACCGCTGAAGGTGCTGCGTGAGTTCAACACGGATGTCGCCAAGGCCGATATCGATCTGTCCCGGACCTATACCAATGCCTTCGTCGAGCGTGCCAACGCTGCGGCGCCGGCTGCCCAACCGTAAGCGGAGGTAAACCATGGCCCTCAATGCCACCGTGCGCCAGTTCAATGGCGCGCCGCAGCTGGAGCCTGCACAGACCATGGTCGCCATCAACAAGGTGACCATGTCCTTCGGCGAATTCACCGCCGTACGCGATGTCGACATCCAGGTGGGTGACGGCGAGTTCCTTGCCATCGTCGGACCCACCGGCTGCGGCAAGAGCACCATCCTCAATTCCGTGGCGGGCCTGCTGAAGCCGTCGTCGGGCCAGGTCAGCATCGATGGCCGTGCCGTCAGCGGCGTGCAGGAGTCGGTCGGCTACCTGTTCCAGCAGGACGCGCTGCTGCCGTGGAAGACCGCGTACCAGAATGTTGAACTCGGCCTGCGCTTCCGTGGTGTGCCCGAGGCCGAACGCAAGGCCAAGGCCAACGCGTGGCTGGCCAAGGTCGGCCTGGCCGGCTTCGAGCATCGCTACCCGCACCAGCTGTCCGGTGGCCAGCGCAAGCGCGTGCAGATGGCCCAGGCGTTGATCGTCGAGCCGAAGGTGATCCTGATGGATGAGCCGTTCTCGGCGCTGGACATCCATACCCGCCACCTCATGCAGAACGAGCTGCTGAGGTTGTGGCAGGAAGACCGGCGCTCGGTGATCCTGATCACCCACGATCTGGAAGAAGCGATCGCCCTGGGCGACCGCGTGGTGGTGCTGTCCTCCGGCCCGGCCAGCCGCGTGGTGCGCAGTTTCGATGTGGATCTGGAACGGCCGAGGAACGTGGCCGAAATCAAGCTGGATGACCGTTTCACCGACCTGTACCGCGACATCTGGGCCTGCCTGCGCGGCGAAGTGGAGAAGAGCTATGCACGCCAAGACTGACAAGTTCATCCAGCTCGCGCTGGTGGTCGCCGTGTTCGGTGGCTGGGAAGGCGGCATCGCGCTGGGCGTGATCGATCCGTTCTTCTTCCCATCGCCAACCGCCATCGTGCAGCAGGCCTGGACCTGGCTGTCCGATACGTCGTTCTATCAGCATGTCTACATCACGCTGACCGAAACCGCGCTGGGCTACATCATCGGCACCGGCCTGGGTGTGGCCGGCGGCGTCTGGCTCGGCCTGAGCCGCCGCTCGGCACGCATCCTCGATCCCTTCATCAAGGGCTTCAACGCGATTCCGCGCGTGGTGCTGGCGCCGATTTTCGTGCTGTGGCTGGGCCTGGGGCTGTGGTCGAAGGTGGCGCTGGCGGTCACGCTGGTGTTCTTCACCACGTTCTTCAATGCGATGCAGGGCGTGCGCTAGGTGAATCCGGTGGTGCTGGCCAATGCCCGCATCCTGGGGGCGAGCCGCAGTGACCTGCTGCGCCATGTCTACTTCCCCGCAGCGGCGAGCTGGATCCTGTCTTCGCTGCGTACTTCGGTCGGCTTTGCCGTGGTCGGTGCGATCATCGGCGAATACCTCGGCGCCTCGGCGGGCCTGGGCTACCTGATCGCGCAGGCAGAAGGCAACTTCAACGCTGTGGGCGTGTTCGCCGGCATCATCATCCTGGCCGCCTTCGTGCTGGTCATCGACGCGCTGCTGGACGTGGTCGAGAACAAGCTGATCACCTGGCGTCCCAACGCCCAGGCACAGGCCACCAGCTGACCCGGACGGGCTGAGCCCGCCTGCCGCGCCGCCGGGCCGATCCGGCGGCGCGCGCTTCCTTCCCCGATCTTCCCCCGCACCACCGCAACGGGCCAGCGCCAGGCCAGGGGGCCGGCTGGCCGGAGAGAGCCCATGAACCATTCCAACGTGCTGCCGCTGGCAGCGCTGTCGGTCGCGCTCGGCCTGCTGTTGGCCAGTGGCCATGCCGACGCACAGTCCACGTCGTCGCTGCCCGCGCCGCTGAGCCAGGCCGAGCTGTCACGCCTGGTGCAGCAGCAGGCACTGCAGATCCAGCAACTGGAAGCACGCCTCCGCGCCGTCGAGGGCGGGCAGGGCAGAGCGAGGGCACCGTCAACGCCGCCCGCGCCTGCGCTGGAAACGCGGGTGGCCGCACTGGAAACCAGCCAGTCCAGGCTGCCGAAGGTCTCCTGGGCCAAGGGTGCACCGGAGTTCAGCAGTGCCGACGGCACGACGGTGTTCCGCCCCCGTGGCCGCCTGTTCGTCGATGCCTCGAGCACCGACGGTTCGGCGGTCGCCGACCGCAACGTTTCGGGTACCGAGATCCGTTCGGTGCGCCTGGGGGCCGAGGGGCGCTACGGCACCCTGGGCTGGGTCGTGGAGGGCGACTTCGCCGACAACGCGGTGGCGTGGAAGTCGGTCTACGCCACGCTGGACCACACGCTGTTCGGCCTGCCGGCCGATCTCACGATCGGCAACCGCTTGAACGATCGCGGTATCGATGGCTCAAGCAGCACCTCCAACACGCCGTTCCAGGAACGCAACGTGGTCGGCACGCTGCTGCTGCCGCAGCGCGGCCTGTTTGGTGTCGGGCTCACCGAGCGGGTGTATGGAAGGGGCTGGCATGCCAGCCTGTCGGTGGCCGGCAACGACCTCAACAACGCCGGCACCGACAACGACAGCCAGACCTGGGCCACCCGCGTCCACTGGAATCCGCTGGACACCGCCGACGCCACGGTGCATCTGGGCGCATGGGCCTTCCACGAGAAGATTCCCGCCGGGGCCAGCGGCGTGGTGCGCAGTTCGGCCATCGCGGGGCATTTCAACGATCTGGTCAGGATCACACCGGGCACGCTGGTGGGCGCCGAGCGCAGCACCGCCTACGGCGCGGAACTGGCCGGCTTCTTCGGCCCGGCGTGGGCAACCGGCGAGTGGGGTACGCGAAGCCTGCGCGGGGCCGATGCCAGCGGGCGCTATGATCGCGACCACGAAGCGTGGGCGATCTCGGCCGGCTGGTTCCTGGCGGGCGCGCTGCCGTCCTACTCGGGCAAGGCCGGCACGTGGGGCAAGGTGAAGGTGGCCGATCCGGTGACGCGCGGCGGCAGCGGTGCCTGGGAGCTGAAGGGCCGCTATGAGGACGTGGACTATGCCGAACTGCCCAGTGGTGGTACCGGTCACGCGTGGACACTGGGCGCGAACTGGTACCTCAACGATTTCAGCCGGGTGATGTTCGAAGCCGTGCGTTGGCAGACCCGCCACCGCAGCGGCAGTGCTGCGGGCAGGGATGAAGGCACCACCTTCAATACCCGTCTGCAGCTGGCCTTCTAGGGCCGGGCCGCCGCCTGCATTCTGGTCACAGCAGCAACAACGCAGCGATGAGTGCAGGCGGCATCACCAGCGCGCCGACGCGCAGGAAGTCGAGCGCGCTGACATGCTCGCCCTCGCGGCGCAGCGCCACCAGCCACAGCATCGTGGCCAGTGAGCCGGTCACCGACAGGTTCGGGCCCAGGTCCACGCCGATCAGCAGTGCGGCACGGGTCTGTGCGGGCAGTTCAGCCATCTGGCCCAGCGAACCGGCGGCCAGGCCGACCGGCAGATTGTTGGCTACGTTGCTCAGCAGTGCAGCGGCGCCACCGGCCAGCCAGCTGGCCTGGTGGGGAGAAGCCTGCGCCATGGCCTGCAGCGCGCTTGCCGCAGTCTGGATGACGCCGGTCTGCGCCACCGCCTCCACCAGCACGAACAGACCGGCCACCAGCGGCAGCACGCCCCAGGCGACATGCCGCAGCAGCGGCAGCGGGCTATGGCGCTGGCGTATCACCACGACCGCCACGCTCAGCGCGCCGGCGCAGAACGTGGCCAGGCCCAGCGGTCCGTTCAGCGCGGACGTCACCAGCAGTACGCTGCCGGTGAACAGCACGCCCAATGCACTCAGTCGGCCACCCTCGGTCAGCGGGCGATGTTCCGGTGCGGCGACCAGCGGCTGCGCGATTTCGCGCCGGTGTACCCAGCGCAGCACCAGGTAGGTGGCACCGATCGCCGCCGCCGACGGCAGCGCGAACTGCGCCAGCCACTGCAGCAGTGGCGGCATGTGCTGGCCGTACACCACCAGGTTGGCCGGGTTGGAGATGGGCAGCACGAAGCTGGCCGCATTGGCAATGAAGGCGCAGACGAACAGGTAGGGCAGGGGATTGGCGCGCGCCGCCTTGCAGGCCGCGTAGACCGCCGGTGTCAGCACCACGGCCGTTGCATCGTTGGACAGGAACACCGTCACCAGCGTGCCGACCAGGAACACCAGGTCGAACAGGCGTCGCCCCGATCCGCCCGCATGCCGCACCGCGTACAACGCCAGCCAATCGAACAGGCCTTCGCGCCGCGCCAGTTCGGCCAGCACCATCATGCCGACCAGGAACAGGTAGACGTCGCGGCCTTCGGCTACCGCGCCCCATGCGGTCTGCAGCGATACCGCGCCCAGCAGCGGCAACAGGGCGGCAGCGCCCAGCGCCCACACATACTCGGGGATGCGGAAGGGACGGAACAGCAGGCCGATGGTGGCAACGGCGACCGCTGCCCAGATCACGAGGGGGGAATGGGGGGCAAGCATGGAGTGGGGGCTTCAGCGGCACCGGCAGCGACCCCGGCGCAGGTGCTCCTGGCGCACGCGATCAGCGGATGGGCGGCCGCTGCAATCATCGCAGGTTCCGGGATCGCCGCATCATACCGTGCGCACTGGCATGGCGACTGCTGGGGGGCCGGGCGGGTTAGTGACGAACCCGGCGTCCAGTGCGGATGGGCAATCAAGCGCGGTATGACTTCAGGCACTGCAGTTTGACTACATGTGTAGTCAAACTGCGGGCACACTCACTGGAAGAGAACGCAATGCCAACGTCCTGCTGGTTGTCCTGCGCCCTGGCCCTCGTGATCGGCATCGCGGGGCCCACCCATGCGACGCCGCGTGCCGACGCCCTCGCCACGATCGAGCGCAACGCGCGTGCTTCGCATACCGATGCGGTGCTCGTGATGCACGACCGGGACACGCTGCTTGAGCTGAAGCCCGCCCCAGCGCAGGAATCCGTGCACCTGATGTCGGCAACCAAGTCCGTCGTCGCGCTGGGCATTGCGTTGCTGCTGGACGAAGGAAAGCTGGCTTCGATCGACGTACCGGTCAGCCAGATCTATCCGGAATGGAAACAGGGCAGGAAGAGCCGCATCACCGTGCGCATGCTGCTGGACCACACCTCCGGCCTGCAGAACGTGGCGAACGCGGGCGCCGAACTGGAAGGGGCCCCGGACCTGGTCAAACTGGCACTGGCAGCCGAGCTGAGTGACGACCCGGGCGCCGTGTTTTCCTACAACAACAAGGCCACCAACCTGCTGCCCGGCATTGTCGAGCGCCTGGCGGGCGAGCCGCTGGATGCCTACCTGGATGCGCGCCTGTTCAAGCCGCTGGGCATTGCCCACCACACCTGGATGAAGGATGAGGCAGGCACTCCGCTGGGAATGGCGGGCCTGTCCCTGCGTGCCGCCGATCTTGCCGCCATCGGGCAACTGTTGCTGGATGGAGGCGTGGCGCCGGATGGCAAACGACTGTTGAGTGAACGGTCAGTGGCATTGATCACTGCTGAAAGTGCCCGCTCGCCTGAGGTGGGCCTGTTGTGGTGGCGGATACCAGCGTGGGAACGCTATCAGCTCAAACCCCGGCTGGATGACCTGCTGGCCGGGCACGGCGTTGACGATGACGTGCGCCGCGCCGTGCAGGCCAGCGCGGGGCGCACGTTCGACAGCCGGGGGCAGTTGATCGCATTCCTCACCGAACGGTTGGGTGCGGACGGGCCGCAGCGTTACGCCAGCCAGATCGCCGCGCGCGGCCTGAAGCTCGCCGATCTCTACGACATCACACGGGGACCGGTCGTCGGCTTTGCCGCCAACGGCTACCTGGGCCAATACCTGATGATCGTTCCGGAACAACGCGTCGTCGCAGTGCGCCTGATCCATCGGCGCGAGAGCCACCGCGCCCCACAGGACGACTACGCGTCCTTCTTCGCCGATGTCCTGCAATTGGCGCGGGCACTGCAGTAGGTGCTGCCATCATCATGTCCACGCGCTCTGAACAACTTCCTGGAGCCTTCTTCACTGTCGTGCCGCCTAAGGTGGGATGACCCCTTGGCCGCCGGGATACTGAAGCATGTTTGATTACCAGGACTGGACCTTCCACGCCAATGGGCGCACGGTGGTGGCGCGCGTGGCGCTGGACGGCGACGGGGGCGGCACCATCAACCGATACCAGCTGATGCCCGGGCCGGCGCAGTCGGGGCTGTGCATCAAGGTCGCCTCCCAGGACGAGGCCGCGCAGAAACTGGAGGTCGAAGTGATGAAGCTGCTGGGACCGGAGTGGTAGCCCCTGCGTAGCACCACGGTGAGCGGCTCATCTGCTCCGTCCACGATCACGGCGTTGGCCGCGAAAACGGCGGAGCCGGACGGAACGAGTACGGCGAGCCGACTGCGGCGGCGATGCGCTGGAGAGCGTTCACGGTGCGTTCCTTTCTGGATGACCCGCAGGCGCGGGCATCTTTCCTGCGGCGGGTGAGCGGTGACCGGATGCAGCAGCAGCCCGGTCATCAGTAGCGGGGTGATTCCAGCGCCGCTACGCGCGCTGCCGATTTGCTGCGCTGCATGGTGACAAGCGCGAACCCGGGTGATTACTCTCCGCTGCAACGCGATGGTAGCGCTACCAGTCGGACGGGGATCCAGGGTCCAGGGGCTGCCTTCTTTGCCGCGTGTTTGTCCTGGCAGGCTTGAAAAGCAAGTGTAAGTCGCGGCGTGCTCCAGCAGCCGTGCTGTTCGGTTTGGAATGCGGGCCACGCCCGTGCGTGCCCCTGGGAGGGGGCGGTACATCCATTCGATCGTATGTCAGAGGGGACTTTCATGAGCACTTGCAGTTTCCGTGGCACCCCGGGCCCGAGGTCCGGTTCATGAGCCGCGCGTTGGCGAAGTTCCGGTCCCGGGCCATGTTCACCTTCGTGGGTGGCGCCCTGGTCATCAATCCTGCGTTTGCGCAGGACGCAGCAACGGCAACCGGGCAGCAGCCGCAGAGCCAGTCGCAGCCCACCCAGCTCGATGCAGTGCAGGTCACGGGCATACGCAACAGCCTGAGCCAGGCCATGGACATCAAGCGCGACTCGGCGGGCGTGGTCGATGCGATCAGCGCCGAGGACATCGGCAAGTTCCCCGATACCAATCTTGCCGAGTCGTTGCAGCGCATCACCGGCATCTCCATCGAGCGCCGTGACGGCGAGGGCGCGCAGGTGACCGCGCGTGGCTTTGGTCCGCAGTTCAACATGGTCACGCTCAATGGTCGCCAGATGCCCGGCGCCGATGCATTCGGTGCCTCCGGGCAGGTGGCCATCGGCGGTGTCGACGGCGGCACTCGCGCCTTCAATTTCGCGCAGCTGGCCGCCGAGGCCATCAATGGCATCGAGGTCTACAAGACCAGCCAGGCACAGGTGCCCAGCGGTGGCATCGGCGCGACGATCAACATCCTGACCTCTCGCCCGCTCGACCACGCCGGCATCGTGGCCAATGCCGGGGCAAAGCTGGTCTCCGACCAGAGCCAGCCGTTCGACAACGACCTGACGCCGGAGCTGTCGGGCATCTTCAGTTACAGCAATCCGGAAAAGACCTTTGGCGTCAGCCTCAGCGCGAGCCAGCAGAAGCGCAAGGGCGGCTCGGTGCAGGCCACGGAGAACTACTGGAACGTGCAGCCCTGGACGGGGTCGATGCCGGGCAACCCGACCGTGGTGAACGCCCCGGCCGTCGGCCAGCTCTATGCGCGGCCCAACGACCTGCGCTACGCGTTCTCCGAATTCGAGCGCGAGCGAGTCAATGGGCAGGCCGTGCTGCAGTTCGCACCGACGGACAGCCTGACCCTGACGATGGATTACACCTACTCGACCAACGAGATCACCGAGAATCGTGGCGAGCAGGGCATGTGGCTGCAGAACAGCAACTACACCAATGTCCAGTTCGACACCTCCGGTGCGGTCGCCACCCCGGTCTACATCCGCGAGATCGCCGGCACCAAGGACTTCGGGCTGGAACAGCAGCGCAGCATGCAGGAGTACAAGCTGGGCTCGCTGGGCTTCAACGCGGTCTGGAATGTCAGCGACCGTTTCAAGCTCAGCTTCGATGCGCACAATTCGAAGAATGAAAGCCGCCCCAATGACCCACTGACCGGCGGCGGCTCCATCTTCATGAGCATTGCCGGCACCAACAACTGCACCCGTGGCCCGCATTGCGGTGGCTCCTGGGTACAGGAGTTGAACTTCAACAATGGCCTGCCGGTCGGCACCCAGGTCTGGTATCCCAGTACTGCCGATGCGATCGCCGGGACCAATGGCGTGGTCAATCCGGGCTTCCAGGAAGGCGAGATAGGCACCCAGGTGCTGCGCGTCAACGCGCAGACCCAGATCAGCAAGATCAAGCAGGCGCGTGTCGACGGCGAATGGAACTTCGACCACGGCCGCTTCCAGTTCGGCGTGGATACGAACAAGTCCACCACCCACCGCATCCAGGCCGCCGAGGCCTATTCGACACTGGGCGACTGGGGCGTGGCCAACGTGGACCGGGATACCGCCGCCGGCCTGATGGACCTGCTGCAGCCGGTCAGCATCGTCGGCCTGTTCGATGACTACAGTGCCAACAGCTGGCCGGCCTGGCGCGGCAATGCCGGGCAGCTCGCGCAATGGGCGTCGCGCGAGTACGGCGTCGGCCTGGGCGTGGATCCGCAACGCGCTGCCGACAACTTCGTGGAAGAGAAGACCAAGGCGGCGTACTTCCAGGTGGAGCTGGACGGGGAGCTGGGCGGCATGCGCACCAATACCCGCCTGGGCGTGCGCTATGAAACCACCGACGTGGTGTCGACCTCGGTCATTGCCGTTCCCGAGTCCATCGAGTGGCAGGCCAACAACGATTTCCGCATCGTGCTGTCCGATGAGCAGCAGCCCTTCACCGAGAAGGCGCGGTACAGCTACATCCTGCCCAACCTTGATTTCAGCATCGACCTCACCGAGGAACTGAAGGGCCGCGTTTCGTTCGGCAAGAGCATCGCCCGCGCGCCGTACGGCAACCTGTATGCAGGGCCCGGTGCCCAGCAGCCGTTCGGCTCGGTGCTGATCGATCCGTCGTCGCGCGCCAGCGGCAATTCACAGAACCCGAGCCTGAAGCCGCTGGAATCGGACAACCTCGACCTGGGGCTGGAGTGGTACTTCGCCGACGCCAGCTATGTGTCATTGACCTACTGGAACAAGTCGGTCAGCAACTTCATCGGCAACACGGTCGTCCAGGAAAGCCTGTACGGCCTCACCGACCCGACCTCCGGGCCGGATGCGCGGGCGGCGTTGGACTTCCTGACCAGCGGCGCCTGCGTGGCCCAGGTCGGGCCGGCCAATGCGGCCGCCTGCTCAGCCAACGACACCTCGCTGTTCACCGCACTGGCGCTGCTGCGCAACAATCCAGCTGGCCTGGGCGCCTACAACGGCACCGATGCGCAGGTACTGGCCACCGAAGCGGCCTACGATCTGTATGGGCAGGCCAACGACCCGCTGTACCAGTTCAACGTCAATCGCCCGATCAACCAGAACAAGTCCAAGCTGCATGGCTGGGAACTGGGCGGCCAGTACTTCTTCGGTGACACCGGCTTCGGCGTGCTGGCCAACTACACCGTGGTCAAAGGTGATGTCGGCTACAACAATGGCGGCGATCCGGGTATCGACCAGTTCTCGCTCACCGGCCTGAGCGACACTGCCAACGCCATGCTGATGTACGAGAAGTACGGGTGGTCGGTGCGCCTGGCATGGAACTGGCGCGACCAGTACCTGATCCTGGCCAACCAGGGCTCCAGCCGCAATCCGTACTACGTGGAGCCGTACGAGCAGTGGGATCTCAGCGTCAACTACGCGCTGGATGACCACTGGTCCTTCAGCCTGGAGGCGATCAACCTGACCGGCGAGGATGTGCGGTGGCGCTCGCGCACCTCGCAGATGATCGTCAAGCTGGCCGACCAGAGCCCGCGCTACATGCTGGGCGTCCGCTACAAGTTCTGAGCCTGGTTGCCGATGCGCCCGGCACGGCACCGCTGTCCGCGGCGGTGCCGCCCGGGGCCGAGTCGCCGCACCTGTCGCGCGCCTGCGCTACCCTGCTGGCCAGCCACCCCGCACTGGACTGGATACCTCGATGGCCCGCTATGAAATGCTCAACAACATCGCGCATCGGGACCTGAAGGTCGCCACCGGATTCGGGCCGCAGTTCGGCGATGCGGTGGGCATGGTGCCGGCCTATCCCAGCGAGTTCGCCGAACTGCAGCGCGAGTATCCGATCTTCCTGCGCCGGGAGGCCGGGACCGGGGCGTGGCAGTCCGTGGCCCTGCTGGGTTTCGAGCAGCACGAGAACCTGTACCTGCAGGACGGACGCTGGAATGCCTCCTACCTGCCCGGCGCGGCCGCAAAAGGGCCGTTCCTGATCGGCTTCCAGGAGCACTACGTGGACGGCCTGCTCACCCAGGACGCGGTGATGCACGTCGACTTGGACCATCCGCGTGTCACCTGCGGCGCCGGTGAGCCGGTGTTCCTGCCGCAGGGTGGAAACACGCCTTACCTGGACCACATCGCTGGCGTGCTGCGCGGCATCCACGAGGGCAGTGCCTTCGCGGCCGGCATGTTCACGATGCTCGACGACTGTGGCCTCATCCAGCCGGTCACGCTTGATGTGCAGCTCGCGCCGCATCACCGCGTGGGGGTGAGCGGATTGCACGGCATCGACCGCGAGCGACTGGCGGCGCTGGACAGTTCACGCCTGGCGGCGTTGAACCGCGCCGGTTACCTGGAAGGTGCGTACCTGATGCTTGCGTCGCTGCATAACATGCGCCGCCTGATCGCCGAGAAGCAGCGCCGTCTCCGCGTCCAGGACGGCACCGCGCAGGCGGTCAGGAACTGACCGGTGCAAGCCCGCCTGCCGATACGGATCCTGGAAGGCATCGATCCTGCTGCCTTGCCATTGGCCGCCCTGGTGGAGGCCGGTGAGCCGGTCGTACTGCGCGGCATCGCCAGCGGTTGGCCACTGGTCCAGGCCGGACTGGGTGGCGTGCGTGACGCGATGGCGTACCTGTGCAGCGTCGATGCGGGTGCGCCCATCCAGTACTCGTTCGGCGGCGCCGAGATCGCGGGCCGCCCGTTCTACAGCGCGGACTTCACCCGGCTGAACTTCGAAGTGCGGCGTGGTGTACTCGCCCAGGTGCTGGAAGAGATCGCCGCGACGCTGCATGCGCCGCGGCCGCCAACCTATTACGTGGCCTCGCTGCCGATCACGCGGGCACTGCTGCCGGCATTCGCGCAGGCCAACGATGCCGGGCTGGCGAAGCAGGGCATCGACGCCACAGCCAGCATCTGGATCGGCAACCGGGTGACGGCCTCGTGCCATTTCGACACACCCGACAACCTCGCCTGCTGTGCGGTGGGGCAGCGCGAGTTCACGCTGTTCCCGCCCGCCCAGGTCGACAACCTGTATCCGGGCCCGCTCGATCCCACGCCGGGCGGACAGGTGGTCAGCGTGGTGGACTTCGAGCGCCCCGACTTCGATCGGCATCCACGTTTCCGCGAGGCGCTGGCGCATGCACGCAGCGCGGTACTTGGGCCCGGCGATGCGATCTTCATTCCCAGCATGTGGTGGCACCATGTACGCAGCCTGGAACCGTTCAACGTGCTGGTGAACTACTGGTGGCGAAGCTCACCGGCCTGGCTGGGGTCGCCGCTGGCGGCGCTGCAGCACGCGATGTGGTCCGTGCGCGACCTGCCAGCGCGTGAGAAGCAGGCCTGGGAAGGGCTCTTCCGTTACTACGTATTCGGCCCCGGCGAGCGCGCCGGTCAGCACCTGCCTGAGACGGCGCGCGGGGATCTGGCACCGTTCGACGAGCAGCGCGCCCGCCGCATGCGCGCGATGCTGCTGGGCAGGCTCAACCGTTGAGAGAGGGCACCGTGTTGGATACCCAGAGCACGCCTGCAGGGCGCATCCGCAAGGTGGTCATTGCCGGTGGCGGTACGGCGGGATGGCTGGCCGGCTGCGCGCTGGCGCATCAGTTCCGTGACCAGCTGCAGATCACGCTGGTCGAGTCCGAGCAGATCGGCACGGTCGGCGTCGGTGAGTCCACCGTGCCGCCGATCCGCACCTTCCATCGCTTCCTGCAGATTGACGAGCAGGAGTTCCTGCGCGCGGTGGCCGGCACCTTCAAGCTGTCGATCTCGTTCGAGAACTGGCGCCTGCCGGGGGATCGCTTCTTCCATCCGTTCGGCACCATCGGCCACGGCACCTGGGCGGCACCCTTCCATCACTTCTGGCTGGACAGCCTGCGCCGCGGCATGCCCTCGGAGCTGGGCGACTTCAGCCTGGAGAGCATCGCATCGCATGGCGACCGCTTCTCGCTGCACACCCAGCCGCAGGCCAGCTATGCGTATCATTTCGATGCCAGCCTGTATGCGCGGTTCCTGCGCCGCAGGGCCGAGGCCCACGGCCTGCGCCGGATCGAAGGCAGGATCGCCCAGGTCAGGCAGCACGCGCACGACGGTTCGGTGCAGGCGCTGGTACTGGACGACGGCCAGGTGATCGAGGGCGACCTGTTCATCGACTGCACCGGCTTCCGTGGCCTGCTGATCGAGCAGACGCTGGGCACCGGCTACGAGGACTGGCACCAATGGCTGCCGTGCGACCGCGCCGTGGCGGTGCAGACCGAAGCGGTGGCGCCGCCGGTGCCCTATACCCGGGCGATCGCCCACGAAGCGGGGTGGCGCTGGCACATCGCGCTGCAGCACCGCGTTGGCTGCGGGCTGGTGTATGACAGCCGCCACCTGTCCGATGACGAGGCCGCAGCGAAGCTGCTGCGCGATGCCGGGGCTCCACCCTTGCGCGATCCATGGAAGGTGCCGTTCCGCAGCGGGCGCCGGCTGAAGGCCTGGAACAGGAACGTGGTGTCGCTCGGGCTGTCCAGCGGCTTCATCGAACCGCTGGAGTCGACCAGCATCCATCTGACGATCAGCGCGGTAGTGCGCCTGATCCAGCTGTTCCCGTTCGACGGCATCAGTGCGTCGCTGGTGAAGCTGTACAACGATGTCAGCCGCCAGGAAATGGAGCACGTGCGCGACTTCATCATCCTGCACTACCACGCAACGCAGCGCACCGAACCGATGTGGAAGGCGTGTCGCGAAATGCGCTTGCCCGAATCGCTGCAGCAGCGGCTGAGCGCGTGGCGCGAGCGTGCACATGCGTGGCAGGACCCCGGCGAGGTTTTCCGCGTGGAATCCTGGACCAGCGTGCTGCTCGGGCAGGGCATCGCGCCCGGTCCCGCCCACCCGCTGGCGCGGGCCGTGAGCGACGCCGATCTGCGCACCCTGTTGAAGGACATCCAGCAGCCCGTGCAGCAGGCTGCCGCGCAGATGCCGGCGCAGGCGGAGTTCATCGCGCAGTACTGCAGGTCCGGCGTGGACGTGTGGCGTTCGACGGCAGCAAGCGCGTAACAGGGTTTTGCGTTGCAGCACGCTTTTTCCGCTGCAGCTGGTTACAGTGCGGCAACACCGCTGGCGATGACGCGCGCGGTGGCAACGAGGGGGCCGGACACCACGCCCCCTTTTTGAGTCCACGGAATGTTAGCGCTACCTTTTTTGATCGGAGGCGGTTTCGATGGGTCTGGTTGCAGGGATCGATGCAGGGACGCAGAGCCTGAAGGTGCTGGTCTATGACCCGCGGACGCAGGTGGTGGTGGCCTCGGCCAGCGTGCCGCTCGCGCTGGACAGCGGTGCCGACGGCAGCCGTGAACAGGCGCCTGCCGGCTGGGTGTCGGCCCTGCGCGACTGCTTTGCCAGGATCGACCCCTCGCTGCGCGCTCGCATCGTCGCACTGGCGGTATCGGGGCAGCAGCATGGGTTCGTGCTGGTTGATGATGCTGGCGAGGTACTGGCGCCGGCCAAGCTGTGGTGCGACACCAGCACCTCGGCCGAATGCATCCAGATCATGGACGCCGTGGGCGGGTTCCAACGGACCATCGCGCTGGCGGGCAACCCGATCCTGGCCGGCTACACAGCGTCCAAGCTGCCCTGGACCCGGATCCACCGTGCCGACGCCTATGCGCGGCTGGCGACCATCCTGCTGCCACACGACTACCTGAATTTCGTGTTGACCGGGCAGCGGTTCTGCGAGCTTGGCGATGCGTCCGGAACCGGCTGGCTGGACGTGCGCACACGCACCTGGTCGCAGGAACTGCTGCGCGCCACCGATCCTGATCGTGATCTTGCCGCCTGCCTGCCGCCGATCGCAGCACCCGATGCCCTGTTCGATATCGCGCCGAAGGCAGCGGCCGAGTTGGGGCTGCCGGCGGCCGTGAAGATTGCCGTAGGTGGCGGCGACAACATGATGGCGGCAATCGGCACCGGCTGCGTCACGGAAGGGCGGCTGGCGATGAGCCTGGGAACCTCCGGAACGCTGTTCGCCTATTCCGGCTCGCCGGTGATCGATCCGGACGGCGCGTGGGCGGCGTTCTGCTCGTCCACGGGGGGCTGGCTGCCGCTGATCTGCACCATGAACTGCACCGTGGCCACCGAACGCGTGGCCAGCGCCCTCGGTTTCAGCACCCGCGACGGCGATGCGCACCTCCACGCGACGCCGCCGGGCGCAGGGGGGCTGGTGATGCTGCCGTTCCTCAATGGCGAACGTACCCCCGACCTGCCGCTCGGCAAGGGCGTGCTGGCAGGCCTGGACATCGCCAATTTCACCCCGGCGCACCTCTACCGCGCCGCCATGGAGGGCGCGACCTACAGCCTGAAGTACGGCTACGACGCCTTCGTCCGCGCGGGCATGCAGTTCGATCGCATCGTGCTCACCGGCGGCGGCAGCAACAGCGCGGCCTGGCGTCAGCTGGTGGCTGATGTGTTCGGCCTGCCGGTGGACGTCCC
This sequence comes from Stenotrophomonas sp. YJH_SMC_69, assembly GCF_059370495.1. Taxonomy (NCBI): domain Bacteria; kingdom Pseudomonadati; phylum Pseudomonadota; class Gammaproteobacteria; order Lysobacterales; family Lysobacteraceae; genus Stenotrophomonas; species Stenotrophomonas sp. YJH_SMC_69. The sequence goes on from NZ_JCAFTS010000007.1 coordinate 75,664, forward strand.
GGTGCAGGCCGAAGGCGCGGCGTTTGGTGCGGCACTGCAGGCGCTGTGGGCGCTCGCCCGGGCGCAGGGAGACGCCGCCTCGATCAGCGACATCACCGCGCGCCACGTCACCGTCGATCCCGCGCAGTCCGCACGGCCGGATCCGGATCGCAGCGCTGCCTATGCACGGGCCTACGCACGCTTCCTCAGCCATCTTGATGCCATCGCGCCGCTGCAGCGCGGCTGATGGCTCCTCCACGACACCTCGTACAACGACAGGAGCACGCACCATGAGCACGCAGCCCTTCATCGGCGCCAAGGAGTACTTCCCCGGCGTCGGCCGCATTCCGTTCGAGGGCAAGGGCTCGGACAATCCGCTTGCCTTCAAGGTCTACGATGCAAACCGGGTCATCGGTGGCAAGACCATGCAGGAGCATCTGCGCTTCGCCGTGTGCTACTGGCACACCTTCTGCAATGCCGGGCACGATCCGTTCGGCCCGGGTACCCGGCAGTTCCCGTGGGAGGCAGCCTCGCCACTGGCCACGGCCGAAGCGAAGGTGGACGCGGCGTTCGAGTTCTTCACCAAGCTGGGCGTGCCGTACTGGTGCTTCCACGATATCGACCTGGCGCCGGATGCCGACGACATCGGCCAGTACCAGAAGAACCTCTCGCACATGGTGGCCCTGGCCAAGGCGCGCCAGGAGGCCACCGGCGTCAGGCTGCTGTGGGGCACGGCCAACCTGTTCTCGCACCCGCGCTACATGAACGGCGCATCGACCAACCCCGACTTCGCAGTGGTCGCGCGCGCAGCGGTGCAGGTCAAGGCCGCGCTGGAGGCCACGGTCGAACTCGGCGGCGAGCACTACGTTTTCTGGGGCGGACGCGAAGGTTATGCGTCGTTGGCCAATACCCAGATGAAGCGCGAGATCGAACATTTCGCGCGCTTCCTCACCATGGCCCGCGACTACGGCCGCAGCATCGGCCTGAAGGGCAACTTCCTGATCGAGCCCAAGCCGATGGAGCCGATGAAGCACCAGTATGACTTCGACAGTGCCACGGTGGTGGGCTTCCTGAAGGAGCATGGGCTGGACAAGGACTTCAAGCTCAACATCGAAGCCAACCACGCCACGTTGTCCGGGCACACCTTCGAGCACGACCTGCAGGTTGCGTCCGACCATGGCCTGCTCGGCAGCATCGATGCCAACCGCGGCAACGCGCAGAACGGCTGGGACACCGACCAGTTCCCCAGCGATCTGTACGACACGGTAGGTGCAATGCTGGTCGTGCTGCGCCAGGGCGGGCTGGAGGGCGGGTTGAACTTCGATGCCAAAGTGCGCCGTGAGTCGACCGACCTGGAGGATCTGTTCATTGCCCATATCGGCGGCATGGATGCGTTCGCACGCGGGCTGGAGGTTGCCCATGCACTGCTGACCGAGTCGCCCTGGGAGCAATGGCGCAAGGAGCGCTACGCGAGTTTCGACAGCGGCGCCGGCCAGGAGTTCGAGCGTGGCGCGCTCAGCCTGCCGGACCTGGCGGGCCTGGCCGCCCGCCTCGGCGAACCGCACCAGGCCAGCGGCAAGCAGGAGCGTTACGAAAATCTGCTCAACCAGTACCTGCTGCGCTGAGCGCGGCAACGATGCACTCAAGGGGACGGGAATGAACCAGGCAGCAGGCAGCGGTGAGAACACCCGGCTGATCGTACTGATCAGCGTGGTAGCGACGATTGGCGGTTTTCTGTTCGGCTTCGACAGCGGCGTGATCAACGGCACCCAGGACGGCCTGCACCAGGCGTTCCGGTCCGGTGAATGGATGCAGGGGTTCGAGATCGCGTCGATGCTGCTGGGCTGTGCGGTGGGCGCGTTCAGTGCCGGCCGCCTGGCCGACCGCCTCGGCCGTCGCAACGTGCTGATCCTGTCGGCGGTGATGTTCCTGCTGTCGGCACTCGGTGCCGGGGCGGCGGCCTCGTCGGGCTGGTTCATTGCGGCGCGGGTGTTGGGTGGGTTCGCGGTAGGCGCGGCGAGCGTGATCTCGCCGGCCTACATTGCCGAGGTCGCTCCGGCCCGCTATCGCGGCCGCCTGGCCACGGTGCAGCAGATCGCGATCATCACCGGGCTCACCGCTGCCTTCCTGTCCAACTACCTGCTGGCGGCCGCAGCGGGCGCGTCGACCGAGCCGCTGTGGGCCGGGCAGGCTGCCTGGCGCTGGATGTTCTGGATGCAGGCCGCGCCATCGCTGGTGTTCCTGCTGCTGTTGCTGACCATTCCTGAGAGCCCGCGCTACCTGGTGGTGAAGCGGCGCAAGGACGACGCGCTGCGCGTGCTCACCCGGCTGCTCGGCAACGACAAGGCCCGCGCCACGCTCGAAGAGATCGATGCCTCGCTGTCCAACGACCACCATCGCCCGCGCCTGTCCGATCTGAAGAGCCGGGCGACCGGGCGGATCCGCCCGATTGTGTGGGTCGGCGTCGGACTGGCCTGCTTCCAGCAGCTGGTCGGCATCAACGTGGTGTTCTACTACGGCGCCGTGCTGTGGCAGGCGGTCGGCTTTTCCGAAAACGACGCGCTGCTGATCAACGTGCTGTCCGGCGCGCTGAGCATCGGCGCCTGCGTGGTCACGGTGCTGCTGATCGACCGGATCGGCCGCAAGCCCCTGCTGTGGTTCGGCTCGGCCGGGATGTCGCTGTCGCTTGCACTGGTGGTGGTCGCGTTTGCAAGTGGTTCACTGGCCGACGGGCATCTGCAGCTACCCGGGCGCATGGGCACGCTGGCGCTGGTGGCGGCCAATGCCTATGTCGTGTTCTTCAACCTGTCGTGGGGGCCGGTGATGTGGGTGATGCTGGGCGAGATGTTCCCGAACCAGATCCGCGGTTCGGCACTGGCGGTCGCCGGCGCAGCGCAATGGACCTCCAACTTCGTGGTCACGGTGACGTTCCCGATGCTGCTGGCCGCGGCCGGGCTGGCGGCCACCTACGGCATCTACCTGGTGGCGGCGATCATCTCGGTGATTTTCGTGGTCCGGCATGTGCACGAGACCAAGGGCAAGGAACTGGAGCAGATGGAAGGATGAGCGCCATGACATCGCAGACCTCCGTATCCCGCAGCGGCATGCTGCTCGCAGTAGTGATGCTGGGATTGCTCGGTTGCCACGGCCAGGACCGGCCCGCCGCCACTGCGGGAACCGCCAGCGACCCGTGGCCGCAGGTCACCTGGCCACTGGCCGCGGATCCTGCTCTGGAGAAGCGGATCACCGACCTGATGGCCGGCATGACGGTGGAGGAAAAGGTCGGCCAGCTCGTGCAGGGCGACATTGCCAGCCTCACCCCCGATGACGTGCGGCGCTACCGCCTTGGTTCGATCCTGGCCGGTGGCAATTCCGACCCCGGTGGCCGCTACGATGCGTCGCCAGCCGAGTGGCTGGCGCTGGCAGACGCCTTTTACGACGCGTCCATGGACACGTCGAAAGGCGGCAAGGCCATCCCGCTGCTGTTCGGCATCGATGCCGTGCACGGGCAGAGCAACATCATTGGCGCCACGTTGTTCCCGCACAACATCGGGCTGGGCGCCACGCGCAATCCGGAGCTGCTGCGGAAGATCGGTGACATCACCGCGCTGGAAACCCGCGTCACCGGCATGGAGTGGACGTTCGCGCCGACCGTTGCGGTACCCCAGGATGATCGCTGGGGCCGCAGCTACGAGGGCTACTCGGAATCGCCCGAGGTGGTGGCCAGCTATGCCGGCGCCATGGTGGAGGGATTGCAGGGCAGGGTGGGAACACCGGAGTTCCTCGATGGCCGCCATGTGATCGCCTCGGTGAAGCACTTTCTCGGTGATGGCGGCACCACCGACGGCAAGGACCAGGGCGACACCCGCATCAGTGAGCCGGACCTGGTACGCATCCACGCCGCCGGATACCCGCCGGCCATCGCCGCCGGCGCGCAGACCGCGATGGCATCGTTCAACAGCGTCAACGGTGAAAAGATGCACGGGCACCGGCACTACCTCACCGATGTGCTCAAGGGACGCATGAACTTCGGTGGCTTCGTGGTGGGCGACTGGAATGGTCATGGCCAGGTCAAGGGCTGCACCACCACGGACTGCCCGGCCACGATCAACGCGGGCCTGGACATGGCGATGGCCTCGGACAGCTGGAAAGGCTTCTACGAGACGACGCTGGCTGCGGTGAAGGACGGCCGGATAACGCCGCAGCGCCTGGACGATGCGGTGCGCCGGATACTGCGGGTCAAGTTCCGCCTGGGGCTGTTCGAGGCCGGCAGGCCGTCCACGCGGGCCGTTGGCGGGCAGTTCGCACTGATCGGCGCGCCGGCACATCGCGCGGTGGCCCGGCAGGCCGTGCGCGAATCGCTGGTCCTGCTGAAGAACCAGAACGGCGTCCTGCCGCTGTCGCCGAAGCAGCGGATCCTCGTGGCCGGCGACGGTGCCAACGATGTCGGCAAGCAGGCCGGTGGCTGGACGCTCAACTGGCAGGGCACCGGCACCACGCGCAAGGACTTCCCCAATGCGGACTCCATCTACGAGGGCATCGCGCGCCAGGCCAGGGCGGCCGGTGGTGAAGCCGTGCTTGCCGTTGACGGTCGCTATGCAGTGAAACCCGACGTGGCGGTGGTGGTGTTTGGCGAAGACCCCTATGCCGAGTTCCAGGGGGACCGGCCCACCTTGGCCTACAAGCCGGGCAACGAAACGGATCTGGCGCTGCTCAAGCGACTCAAGGCCGATGGCATACCGGTCGTCGCGGTCTTCCTGAGCGGGCGGCCGCTCTGGGTGAACCGGGAAATCAATGCCGCCGATGCCTTCGTGGCCGCGTGGCTGCCGGGCTCGGAAGGCGCCGGCATTGCCGATGTACTGCTGCGCGGAAGCGATGGCGGGGTGCAGCACGATTTCAAGGGCAAGCTCAGTTTCAGCTGGCCGCGCACCGCCACCCAGTACGCCAACAACGTCGGCCAGAAGGACTACGATCCGTTGTTTGCGTTCGGCTTCGGCCTGACCTACGCCGACAACGGCGACCTGGCCGCGCTGCCGGAGGCATCGGGCGTGACCGGCAACGAGGGCGCGACCGGCGTGTTCTTCGCGCGCGGTGATGCAGGCCCCGGCATGGCGCTGCGCCTTGAGCAGGCCGCAGGCCAGGGCCTGACCGTGACCCGCGTGCCGGACGCGTTGCCCGATGATCGGCTGAAGATCACCGGCGTGGATCATCTGGCGCAGGAGGATGGGCGACGCCTGGCCTGGTCGGGCAAGGGCGAGGCCGTTGCTGCACTGCAGTCGCACACGGCGCTGGACCTGCAGCGCGAATCCAACGGTGACCTGATGCTGCTGACCACGCTGCGCGTGGACGCTGCGCCGGAGGGTGAGGCGTGGCTGTCGGTCGGTTGCGGCGTGGGCTGCTCGGCACGCATCGCCATCGGGCCGTCGCTGGCGGCCCTTCCACAAGGCCAGTGGAAGCGCGTTGGCGTGCCGCTGAAGTGCCTGGCCAAGGCGGGTGCAAAGCTGGACGCGATCGACCGACCGTGGTCGGTGGTGACGGCCGATGCGATGACGATCTCCGTGTCACGCGTCGCGCTGGGCGCACTGAACGAAGCCGAGGTCGCCCTTGGATGCGGCGCATGATTGCTGCCGGCCTGACCGGCACCCTGCCGCCTACTGCGCAGGCGCAGGCATGAGGGCGGGGCCTTCGCTACCGGCGCGTGGGCGGTGCGGCTACCGAACCGCGTGCGATCAGCCGATGCGGCATCACATGTTCGCGCAGCACCGTTGCGTCCCCCGCAGGCCGGCGGATGGTGCGCAGCAGGATGTCGATGGCCGCGTTGGCCATCGAGGCGATGGGCTGGTGGATCGTGGTCAGTTCCGGCCACACGGTGGTGGCGGCCGAGGTGTCATCGAAACCCACCACCGACAGGTCGCGTGGCACTTCCAGCCCGCGCCGATGCGCCACGGAGATGGCGGCGGCGCCCATGTCGTCGTTGCTGGCGAAAATCGCGGTCGGTGGCCGGCGCTGGGACAGCAGCTTCTCGGCCGCGGCCAGGCCGGACCGGTAGGTGTAGTCACCGTGCTGGACCAGGCCGGGCTCCACCGCCAGCCCGGCCTCGCGCAGGGCGGTGACGAAGCCGTCGTAGCGGAGTGCACTTGCGCTCAGGTCATCGCGCCCACGGATGAAACCGATGCGGGTGTGTCCCTGCCGGAGCAGGTGATCGGTCATTTCCCTGCCCGCACTGAAATCGTCGATGCGGACGCAGGACAGGGCCTCGCTCAGGCGACCCGATGCGATGGCCACCACCGGAATGCCAGCCTTGACCAGTTCGCTTACGGCGGCCTGCGATTCGCACAGCGGCGGCGGCAGGATCACCCCGTCGACGCGTCCGGCGAGCGCACGCGCCGCCCTGCGTTCGGATTCGGCATCCAGGTTGTCCCAGTAGTCGATGACCAGCTGGATGGCGGAACTGGAGGCAACGCGCAGCAGGCCCACCAGCAGTTCGCGCAGGTAGGCGCCGCTGGGGTTGGTGTAGATCAGCGCAATGCGCGTGTGCTGTGCAGCGGCCAGCGAACTGGCGGCAAGATTGGGCGTATAGCCCAGCTCACGCACGGCGCGCAGCACGCGCTCGCGGGTGACGTCGCGCACCTTGCCCTGGTTGATTACCCGCGACACGGTCATCGGCGAAACGCCGGCAAGGGCCGCAACCTCGTCGATCGTCACGCCTGCGGTTCTGCGGCGAACCGATTTCTTCGGCTTGTCCAATGCACGATCCCTTTGTTCTTGGTGGCGCAGCCGCGCGGGTGCGAAGGACGATGATGCGCTGCCCCGGGCCCGGACGTAGTCTACAAAGGCGCATGTTAACGCCGTTGTTGCGCGCTGTCGGCACGCACCTGTGGGCCCTGCTCGTGCTGCTGGCCTGTGTTGGCGGGGCACGGGCGGAGGATGGCTATGCGCTGTGGATGCGCTACCAGCCGGTTGCCGCAACGGTCGCTGCCGATTACCGGCGGCAACTGGCCGAAGTGGTGGCCCCGGATCGCACGCCAATGCAGCGCGCCACCCGCGACGAGCTTGCGCGCAGCCTCCCTGGATTGCTGGGAGCGTCGCCGCCAATGCGAACGGCAATCAGTACCGAGCGTGCCCTGGTGCTGGGCACGCCGCAATCTTCGACACTCGTCGCCGCGTACGGCAACGAGATCGCCACGTTGGGCGACGAGGGCTTCCTGATCCGCCGGGTCCGGATCGAGGCGCGCGATGTGCTGCTTGTGGCGGCACGCCAGGATGTCGGCGTGCTGTATGGCATGTTCCATCTGCTGCGGCTGATGCAGCGTGGCACCCCACTGCAGGCGCTGGATGTGCATGAGTCGCCGCAGGTCGCACTGCGTGTGCTCAACCATTGGGACGACCTGGATCGTTACGTCGAGCGTGGCTATGCAGGCAGCTCGCTGTGGGACTGGCAGACGTTGCCGCAGTGGCGTGACCCGCGCTACACCGACTACGCCCGTGCCAACGCCTCGCTCGGCATCAACGGCACCGTCCTCAACAACGTCAATGCCAGTGCGCTGAGCCTGTCGCCGGCCTATCTGGCCAAGGCCGCCGCGCTGGCCGACCTGTTCCGGCCCTATGGCATCCGGGTCTACCTGAGCGCGCGCTTCAGTGCGCCCATCGAGCTTGGCGGCCTGGCAACGGCTGATCCGCTGGATCCGGCTGTGCGGCGCTGGTGGCGCGACAAGGTCGATGAGATCCATGCGCGCATTCCGGATTTCGGCGGTTTCCTGGTCAAGGCGAACTCGGAGGGGCAACCCGGCCCGCAGGATTACGGTCGTTCCCATGCCGACGGCGCCAACCTGCTGGCCGAGGCACTGGCGCCCTACAACGGCGTAGTGATGTGGCGCGCCTTCGTGTACTCGCACCAGGTTCCCGAAGATCGCGCCAAGCAGGCGTACAGCGAGTTTGTCGGGCTGGACGGTGCCTTCCGCCCCAACGTGATCGTGCAGGTGAAGAACGGTCCCATCGACTTCCAGCCGCGCGAGCCGTTCCATCCGCTGTTCGGCGCCATGCCACGCACGCCGCTGATGATGGAACTGCAGATCACCAAGGAGTACCTGGGTTTTGCGACGCACCTGGTGTACCTGGGAACGCTTTACGAAGAAGTGCTGCAGGCCGACACCCATGCACGTGGCGAGGGCTCCACGGTCGCCCGCGTGATCGACGGCTCGTTGGAAGGTCATGCACTGACCGGCATCGCCGGCGTTGCGAACATTGGCGTAGACCGCACCTGGAGCGGCTCGCATTTCGACCAGGCCAACTGGTACGCGTTCGGGCGACTGGCATGGAATCCGCAGCAGTCCGCGCGCGGCATTGCCGAGGACTGGGCCGCGCTGACCTTCTCGCCCGACCCGCAGGTGACCGGCCCGATCGTGCGGATGATGATGGACTCGCGCGAGGCGGCAGTGGACTACATGACGCCGCTTGGGTTGCATCACCTCATGGCACGCGGCCATCACTACGGTCCCGGCCCCTGGGTGGACGGCGGCCCGCGTGCGGACTGGACGTCGGTCTACTACCACCGTGCAGACCGCAACGGCATCGGTTTTGACCGCAGCGCAAGCGGAAGCAACGCCGTGGGGCAGTACTTCCCGCCGGTTGCCGGGGTTTATGGCGATCCGGCGCGGGTGCCCGAGTCGCTGCTGCTGTGGTTCCATCACGTGCCGTGGGACCGCCGCATGCGCTCGGGCAGGACGCTGTGGGACGAACTGGTCGGGCGCTATTCGCGGGGTGTGCGCCAGGTGCAGTCGATGCAGGCGACCTGGGCGGGCCTGCGCGATCGGATCGATCCGCAGCGGCACCAGCAGGTGGCGGCGTTCCTGCAGATCCAGCGCGAGGAAGCGCAGTGGTGGCGCGATGCCAGTGTGGCGTACTTCCAGTCAGTCAGCGGCCGACCGCTGCCGGCGGGAGAACGGCCACCGCCACAGCCGTTGTCGTACTACCAGGCGTTGCAGTTTCCTTTCGCACCCGGAGATGGGCGATGAACCGGTTCGGATGGTCCGCGCGCGCGGCGGCGTTGATGGTGCTGGCGTGGCTTGCCGCACCGGTGGCGGCCGGCGAAACGACGGGTTTGCTGCACCCGCTGTTCCAGGACCATGCGGTCCTGCAGCGCGACCGGCCGATCACCGTCTGGGGCCAGGCAAGCCCTGGGCAGGCGGTATCGGCCACCTTCGCGGGCCAGGCGGTGGCCACACAGGCCGATAGGGCAGGCCGCTGGCAGGCCATGTTCCCCGCCATCGCCGCAGGCGGCCCGTACACCCTCGAGGCAACCGCCGGGACCCGGCGTGAGACGGCGCGGGATCTTCTGGTCGGCGACGTCTGGTTGTGCGCGGGGCAGTCGAACATGGAGCTGCCGGTCTGGCGCTCGCTCAACGCAGCCAGCGAGATCGCCTCGGCCACGCTGCCACGGATCCGGCTGTTCAGCGTGCCGAAGGACGCGGCCGTGCAGGCGCAGGAGAGCTTCAAGGGTGACCCTGGATGGACGCGGGCAACGCCCGATTCGGTGCGCGGTTTCTCTGCAGCCTGCTTCTATTTCGCCCGCGAACTGCAGCGCACGGTTGCCGTACCGATGGGGCTGATCCAGGCAGCGTGGGGCGGCTCGCGGATCGAGGCCTGGACCAGTACCGATGCCCTGCGCGGGCAAGGTGGCATGGACGAGGCCCTCGATATTCTCGCGCGCTCTGCCCGTGATCCGCTGGAGGCACGCGCAGCCTGGGGCCGCCACTGGCAGCACTGGTGGGAGACGCGCGAAGGGGCGCTGCCGGGCGACGCACCTTGGCGCGCGGATACCGATGACCGCGCATGGTCGCACGCACCGGCCACACTGGGCGCATGGGAGCGGTGGAACGAGCCCGCGCTTGCCGATTACAACGGCATGGTCTGGTATCGCACGCAGGTGGTGCTGAGCGCTGAACAGGCTGCACGCGGCGCGACCCTGGAGCTGGCATCGGCCGACGAGGTGGACGTGACCTGGGTGAACGGGGTCGCCGTCGGCAGCCAGTACGGCGCCGGCCAGAGGCGCTATCCGTTGCCGAGTGGCCTGTTGAAGGCGGGATCCAACAGCATTGCGGTCAACGTGCTGGACACCTACGGCGAAGGCGGCCTGGCCGGCCCCTCAACGGCATACGGCCTGCAGTTCGACAACGGCGAGCGCGTGGCACTGCAGGGCCTCTGGAAATACCGGGTGGCGGCGGGCCAGCAGGCGCCGCCTTTCGCGCCATGGCAGGCCGCCACCGGGCTGTCGACGCTGTACAACGGGATGATCGCACCGCTCGGGGGCTTCGGGCTGCGCGGCATGCTCTGGTATCAAGGTGAATCGAACACCAGCGATGGTGCGGCGTATGCGATGCGGTTGCGTGCGCTGCGCGAGGACTGGCGGCGGCAGTTCGGTGCGCGCACGCAACTGCTGCTGGTGCAGCTGGCCGGCTACGGCCAGCCGCCGGTGGTGCCCGCCGCCAGCGGTTGGGCGCAGGTGCGTGAGGCGCAGCGGCGCGTCGCCGCCGAGGATGCGCGGAGCGGGCTCGCCATTGCCATCGACATCGGCGACGCCTACGACATCCATCCGCCGAACAAGCAGGAGCTCGGGCGCCGCCTGGCGCGCGTGGCGCGCCACGTGGTGTACGGCAAGCAGGACGTGGCGCCGTCGGGTCCGCGAGCGGTAACGGCCGTGCGGACGCCCGCTGGCGTGGCCATTGCGTTCGAGGATGTCGAAGGCGTGCTCACCGCGACCGGCGCGCTGCGTCCGATTGGTTTTGAACTGTGCGGGACCAGGGGTGATACCCGCCACTGCGACTACGGCGACGCCGAACTGGATGGGCGCCGGATCCTGCTGCGCGGCCCGCTGTCGACGCACGCAACGCATGTCCGCTATTGCTGGGCCGATGGCCCGGTGTGCACGCTACGCGACCGCAGCGGGGCACCGGCAGGCCCGTTCGAACTTCCCATTGCCGAAGCCGAGACGCGACGATGATGACGTTGTCCAAGCAGTCCCCTCCGGTCCGCGACAGGGCCGGCCTGAGGTCGATGGCGCGCCACCTGCTGGCGGCGGCACTCCTGCTGTCGGCCGCAACCAGCCCGGCCAGCGCGCCGCCGGACGCACCGCCGGTGTACTTCGACTGGTTCGAATACCGCGGCCACGACGCGGCCTTCGACACGCCGCTGCCGGCCGGCCACTACCGCAATCCGGTGCTGGCCGGCTTCCATGCCGATCCCAGCATCGTGAGCGCGAACGGCCGGTTCTACCTGGTCAATTCCAGCTTCACCTATTTCCCGGGCATTCCGGTGTTCGAGAGTGCCGACCTGGTTCACTGGAAGCAGATCGGCAACGTGATCGACCGCGCCACGCAGCTGGATTTCGACGGACTGAGCGTCTCGCGCGGCATCTTCGCGCCCACCATCGAATACCACGATGGGGTCTTCTACGTGGTGACCACGGCCACCGACAGTGGCGGCAACTTCATTGCCACCGCGCGCGACCCGGCCGGTCCGTGGTCCGATCCGCACTGGCTGCCCGGCATTGATGGCATCGATCCATCACTGTTCTTCGATGACGACGGCAAGGTGTACCTGGTCAACAACGATGCACCGCCCGGCCCGCCGCGCTACGACGGGCACCGCGCCATCTGGATGCAGCAGATCGATCTGGCTGCCTTCAAGCCGGTCGGGCCGCGCCGGGTGCTGGTCGACGCGGGCGTGGAGCCGGCGAAGAACCCGATCTGGATCGAAGGACCCCACATCTACAAGCGCCAGGGCTGGTATTACCTGTCCGATGCCGAAGGGGGCACCGGGCCGCAGCACTCCCAGGTGGTGCTGCGCAGCCGCGCCGTGTGGGGCCCGTATGACCCCTACGCGGGCAATCCGATCCTGACCCAGCGCGAGCTGCCCGACGACCGACCGCTACCGATCACCAATGCCGGCCATGCCGACCTGGTCGAAGGCCCGGACGGTTCGTGGTGGGCGGTGTTCCTGGCCAGCCGCAACTATCAGACGCGGCACTACAACACCGGGCGCGAGACCTATCTGCTGCCGGTGCGCTGGCAGGACGGCTGGCCACGGATCCTGCCGGCCGACCAGCCCATCCCCTACGTGGTCAAGGCGCCGTCGTGGATGCAGGGCGAGGCATCCCAGGCCCCCTCGACCGGCAACTTCGTCGAGCGCGACAACTTCGATGGACCGAGGCTCGATCGCCAGTGGCTGCGCGTGCGGGTGCCCAAGCACGCCTGGGCCGACCTGGCCACGCGCCCGGGAATGCTGGCCGTGCACCCGCTTGCCGAGGATCTGGACACGCTGCGCAATCCCGCGTTCCTTGGCCGACGCCAGCAGCACCTGCGCTTCGAGGCGAGCGCCGCGATGAGCCGGCCGGGGCCTGGCGTGGCGGCCGGCCTGGCGGCGTTCCAGAGCGAGGCGTACTGGTACTTCCTTGGCGTTCGCAGCCTTCCGGACGAGCGACTTTCGCTCTTCCTGGAAGTTCGTGATGGCGGTGGCAGTACGCGCATCGTGGCGACCCGCGAGGTGCGGGCACCGGACGCGTTGCGCCTGAAGATCGACGGCAACGAGGGCGACTACGCGTTCTCGTTCGATACCGGCGACGGGCAGGGCTGGCAACTGCTTGCAGGCAAGGTGGATGGCACCGTTCTGAGCACGGACCGGGCGGGCGGCTTCGTAGGCGCACTGCTGGGTCCCTTCGCGCGCGATGAGCGCACCGGGAGAAGCAAATGAGGCTGTCGCTGTCGTCCAACGCCCGTCGCCGCACGTTGCGCCGCGGGCTCACTGTGTTCGTTCTGACCTGCATCGCGGCGGCCGCATCCGCAGCCGCGCCGCGGCCCTGGCTGGACGTTTCGGCCAGCTTCGAGCAACGGGCTGCCTCACTCGTCGCGCAGATGACGCTGGAAGAGAAAGCCGCGCAGATGCAGAACGCCGCGCCGGCAATCGGACGCCTGGGTGTGCCCGCCTACGACTGGTGGAATGAGGGACTGCATGGCGTGGCACGGGCAGGGCAGGCCACGGTCTTTCCGCAGGCGATCGGCCTGGCCGCGACCTTCGATGTGCCGTTGATGGGGCAGGTGGCCACGACGATCAGCGATGAGGCGCGCGCAAAGCACCACCAGTTCCTCCGCGAAGGCGCGCACGGCCGTTACCAGGGGCTGACCTTCTGGTCGCCGAACGTCAACATCTTCCGCGACCCGCGCTGGGGCCGCGGACAGGAAACCTATGGCGAGGACCCGTACCTCACCGCGCGCATGGGCGTGGCCTTCGTACGTGGCCTGCAGGGCGACGACCCCGTCTACCGCAAGCTGGACGCCACCGCCAAGCATCTGGCCGTGCACAGCGGGCCGGAGGCCGACCGCCATCACTTCGATGCACGGCCCAGCCGGCGCGACCTGTATGACACCTACCTGCCGGCATTCGAGGCGCTGGTCAAGGAGGGCGACGTCGATGCTGTGATGGGCGCCTACAACCGCGTGTACGGCGAGTCCGCCAGTGCCAGCCGTTTCCTGCTGCGCGATGTGCTGCGACGCGACTGGGGCTTCAAGGGCTACGTGGTCTCGGACTGCTGGGCCATCGTCGACATCTGGAAGCACCACCATATCGTGACCACGCGCGAAGCCGCTGCGGCGCTGGCGGTCAGGAATGGCACCGAGCTGGAATGCGGCCAGGAGTACGCCACGCTTCCGTCGGCCGTGCGTCAGGGTTTGATCAGCGAAGCGGAGATCGACGATGCGGTGACCCGTCTGTTCACCGCACGGATGCGCCTGGGCATGTTCGACCCGCCGGAGCGGGTGCGCTGGGCGCGCATTCCGGCCTCGGTGAACCAGGCCCCGGCACATGATGCGCTGGCGCTCAAGGCCGCGCAGGCGTCGCTGGTGCTGCTGAAGAACGACGGCATCCTGCCGCTGTCACGCGACATCAAGCGCATTGCCGTGGTCGGACCCACTGCCGACGACACCATGGCGCTGCTCGGCAACTACTTCGGCACACCGGCCGCGCCGGTCACGATCCTGCAGGGCATACGCGAGGCGGCCAAGGGCGTCGAGGTTCGCTATGCCCGCGGCGTGGACCTGGTGGAGGGCCGCGACGATCCCGGTGCCACGCCGTTGATCGAGCCGACCTTCCTGCGGCCTTCGGCGGACTCGCCCGAGCGTGGCCTGCGTGGCGAGTACTTCCGCACGCCCGACCTGTCCGGTACGCCGGCCCTGGTGCGTACCGACGCGCAGATCGGCTTCCGCTGGGACCGCGGCTCGCCGACCGACAACCTGCTGGCACGCGGCGAAGCGGCACCGGGGCAGGGGATCCCGAACGACCGCTTCAGCATCCGCTGGAGCGGCCAACTGCTGCCACCCGTGTCCGGCCGCTACCGGCTGGAGGTGGCCGGCGACGATGGCTACCGCCTGTACCTGGACGGGAAGCGCGTGATCGATCACTGGGTGAACACAGATCGCCTGCATGCCGAGGGCATCGAACTGGAGCTGCAGGCCGGGCGTGCCTACGCGATGACGCTGGAGTACTACGACGACGAGCGCGATGCCGGCGTGCGCCTGGGCTGGCGCATGCCCGGCGCCAAGGCGCCGTTCGATGAAGCGCTCGATGCCGCACGCGAAGCCGATGTGGTGGTGTTCGTCGGTGGCCTTACCGGCGATGTCGAAGGCGAGGAAATGACGGTCAACTATCCAGGCTTTGCCGGTGGCGACCGTACCGACCTGCGGTTGCCCGCGCCGCAGCGCACCCTGCTGGAGGCCCTGCACGCTACCGGCAAGCCGGTGGTGATGGTGCTCACCGGCGGCTCGGCCATTGCCGTGGACTGGGCGCAGTCGCATCTGCCGGCGATCCTGATGAGCTGGTACCCCGGGCAGCGCGGCGGCACCGCCGTCGGCCAGGCGCTGTTCGGCGACATCAATCCCGCCGGCCGGTTGCCAGTGACGTTCTACAAGGCCGGCGAAGCGTTGCCGGCATTCGACGACTACGCCATGGAGGGCCGCACCTATCGCTACTTCCGCGGCACGCCACTTTATCCGTTCGGTCACGGCCTGTCGTATACGCGGTTCGACTATGGAACGCTCCGCCTCGATGCAGCCAGGCTCCGGGCCGATGGCCGCCTGGGCGTTGCGGTCGATGTGACCAACGCAGGCACGCGCAGCGGTGACGAAGTGGTGCAGCTGTACGTGCGGCGCGAGCACGCTGGCAGCGGCGATGCCGTGCAGGAGCTGCGTGGCTTCCAGCGGATCCATCTGGCCCCGGGCGAACACCGCACGGTGACGTTCACCCTGGAGGCAGCGCAGGCCCTGCGCCACTATGACGAAGCGCGCGCCGCGTATGAGGTGCGGCCCGGTGCCTACGAGGTCAGGGTGGGGGCGTCCAGTGCCGATGCACGCGCGCAGGGCAGGTTCACGGTGGTGTCCGCGCATGACTGATCGCTCTCGCCGGCATCGATTTCCCTCCGCCCAGATCCCTTTTCCAGGACGTCCGCTGCATGGCAAGCACTGAACACGCGCTATCGGTACGCGAGAAGCTCGGCTACAGCCTGGGCGATCTCGCCGCCAACCTGATCTTCCAGACCCTGATCACCTACCTGGCGTTCTTCTACACCGACGTCTACCGCCTGCCAGCTGCGACCGCGGCCACGATCATCTTCGTGGTGGGCCTGCTGGGTGCGTTCGTGTTCACGCCGTTGATCGGCATCGCGGCTGACCGGACGACCACCCGTTGGGGCCGCTTCCGGCCGTGGATCCTGTGGACGGCCATTCCTTTTGGCGTACTGTCCCTGCTGGCGTTCAGCACGCCGGACCTGGGCGAGCGCGGAAAGGTGATCTATGCACTGGCCACCTACGCGCTGCTGGTGTGCGTGTACGCAGCGAACAACCTGCCGTACTCGGCGCTGAGCGGCGTGCTGACCGGCAGCATGGCCCAGCGCAACAGCCTTTCGGCCTACCGCTTCGTGGCCGTGATGATCGCGCAGTTCATCATCCAGGTGCTGCTGATGCCGCTGGTGCTGATCCTGGGTGACGGCGACCGGGTGCGCGGCTTCGAGCAGGTCATGACCGCATTCGCCATCATCGGCACGGCGTTCTTCCTGATCACGTTCGCCACCACCCGCGAACGCATCGTGCCGACGCGTGAACAGACCGGCGGCATAGTGCAGGACCTGTCGGACCTGCTGCACAACCGCCCGTGGCAGGTGATGCTGGCCCTGACCGTGCTGGTGTTCATCAACCTGGCATTGAAAGGCGGTACCTACATCTACTACTTCCAGTACTACATGAGTGAAGCGGCGCTGGCCGGCTTCCTTGAAAACTCGGGGTTCAACGGCCTGGTCAGCGCGTTGAATGCTGCGCTGGCCAGCGCCGGCTTCGCGGCGTTCACCTGGCCGAAGGACGCGGCCACCTCGGCGTTCAGCCTGTTCAACGCGTGCGGCATCCTCTGCATGATCCTGGGTATCGGCGCATCGCGACGGTTGGCGGACCGCTTCGGCAAGCGCGACGTCTTCGGTGGCGCCCTGTTTGTCTCGACCCTGTTCCTGCTTGCCTTCTACCTGTTTCCACCCACGGCGGTGGCGGTGGCGTTCGGCGCCTTCATGCTGCATGGCTTCTGCTACGGGATCACCATCCCGTTGCTGTGGGCGATGATCGCCGACGTCGCGGACTACTCGGAGTGGAAGAACCATCGGCGGGCAACCGCGATCATCTTCTCGGCGATGCTGTGCGGGCTGAAGATCGGCCTCAGCGTGGGCGGCGCGCTGGTCGCCGCGATCCTCGCCCACTACGGCTACCAGGCCGGCCTGGCGCAGCAGCCTGAGGCCGTGGTGCAGGGCATCCGCCTGACCGTAAGCGTCTACTGCTCCCTTCCTTTCCTGCTCGCCGTGGCGCTGCTGGTCTTCTACAGGATCGACAAGCGCACCGAAACCCGCATCGAGCAGGACCTCCACCTGCGTCGCCGTTCCGCCGACGCCTCCGTGTAACTCCAAGATGACGACCATGATCGACCTCTCTGCCGGCGAAGACGGCCAGGCCAGCGAAGCCCGTCTTGCGCAGCTCACCGCGCACGCCATTTCGCAACCGCTGGTGACCCACATCTATACCGCCGACCCTTCGGCGCATGTGTTCGAGGGGCGCCTGTACATCTATCCGTCGCACGACATCGACGGCGGCCAGCCATTCGACGACGAAGGTGGCCACTTCGGCATGCAGGATTATCATGTGCTGAAGATGGATACGCCCGACGGCACGGCCGTCGATTGCGGCATGGCGTTGCATGTGCGCGATGTGCCCTGGGCCCGGAAACAGATGTGGGCCCCCGATGCCGCCTGCCGTGATGGCCGCTACTACCTCTACTTCCCGGCCAAGGATGCCGAGGGCCGGTTCCGCATCGGCGTGGCGATCGGTACGCGGCCGGAGGGCCCGTTCGTGCCCCAGCCGGAGCCGATCAAGGGTGCGTACTCGATCGACCCGGCCGTGTTCGAAGACGAGGATGGCAGCCACTACCTGTACTTCGGCGGCATATGGGGCGGGCAGCTGCAGAAGTATCGTGACAACCAGTACAGCGAGGCCCACGAGGAGCCCGAGGGCAGCGCACCGGCGCTGGGCCCGCGCGTGGGCCGCCTGGATGCCGGCATGACCGAGCTGGCCGAACCCACCCGCGAAGTGCAGATCCTGGATGAGCATGGCCAGCCGCTGCGCGCGGACGACCATGCGCGCCGCTTCTTCGAAGGTCCGTGGCTGCACCGGTACCAGGGTCGCTACTACCTGTCGTACTCCACTGGCAACACCCACCAGCTGTGCTACGCCATCGGCGACAGCCCGTATGGACCGTTCACCTACGCTGGCGTGATCCTCACCCCCGTGGTCGGTTGGACCACCCACCACTCCATCTGCCAGTTCGAAGGACAGTGGTACCTGTTCTATCACGATGCACTGATGTCCGGCGGCATCACCCACCTGCGCTCGGCCAAGTGCACGCCGCTGCACATGGAGCCGGACGGAAGCATCCGCACGATCAACCCGTATGGGGCCTGAGCGGATGCTGCCGGTGGATGATGCGCTGGCTCCGCTGCCAGCCGGCGAGCTGCACTGGCTGAGGTGCGGCGAACTGGAGGTTGCGTTCGCCGCAGGGGCGGGCGGGCGCGTGGCGCACCTGCGCTACCAGGGCGTGGAATGGCTGGTGGATGCGCAGCAGGCAGGCCCGGCGGCGATCGCGTGGGGCTGCTACCCGATGGTGCCGTGGGCCGGGCGCATCCGCCGTGGACAGTTCCATTTTGACGGCAGGCCGCATCGGCTGCCGCTCAACTTCGACGGGCACGCCATCCATGGGGTGGGTTTCTCGCGACCCTGGCGGATCGACCGCTTGGACGCGGCGGCAGCCCGGTTGTCGCTGGAGCTGCCGCGCGACGGCTACTGGCCTTTCGGTGGCGCTGCCGTGCTGGACCTGCAGTTGCAGGCTCACAGCCTGCGGATGGACCTCTCGGTCCAGGCCGGCGGCCAGGCGATGCCGGCGGTGCTGGGCTGGCACCCCTGGTTCCGGAAGCCGGAACGACTGCTGTTCAGTCCTCGCTCGATGTATCCGCGGGACAGGGAAGGTATTGCCACGCTGCCCCGCGTGGAGCCCACCACCGGCCCCTGGGATGACTGCTTCATCGCCGACGGTGACGTCACGCTGATACGCGAAGGCCAGCACCTGCGGCTGAGGTCGGACCACGACCACTGGGTGGTCTACGATGGTACGCCGCACGCCACCTGTGTCGAACCGCAGAGCGGCCCGCCAGATGGCTACACACTGGCACCGCACCGGCTGGAGCCCGGCCAGCGCCTCGCGTTGACATTCGAACTGGCGTGGGCGGCGGACAGCACCTGAAACCCCGGCCAGGGCAGGCGATCACCCGGGTGCCGGGCGGTCGGTACGCCGCCTGGACCGGCCGTGGACCCGGTGCCTGACACGGGCCGCGCCCCAGGACCACCTGACATTTCCTACAGGTTCCAGTCGATCCGCATGCCCGCGATCAGCGCATCCGGCAGGTCGTGCTGGCGTGCGGGCTCATTGAACTGGTCGGGGTGCACGATGTAGTGCAGGTTCGGTGCAACACGAAGCTGCGGGGTGAGCTGGATGCCATAGCTCAGCTCCATCATCACCTGGCTCCCGTGCGGGGTGCCGCTGCCACCGGCTGCGGCGCGGGCGAGGCGCAGGTCTTCCAGCGCGATGCTGCTGTACTTCTGCTGGGTCACGACGAAAGCGATGCTGTCCTGCGGCCGCCGGGCGAACGTGCCTTTCTGCACCAGCCCGGCCTGCAGGAAATGATCCTCGATCAACTGGCCGGAGGTGCCCTTGAGCGCCGCACCGAAAAGGGTCAGGCCGCGGCCGGCACCATCACTGGTGAGTTGCTGCTCGAAGCGGGCGAACGTGCCTGAGCGACCGTGACGCGTCGCGTACTCCTGGCCACTGAGCAGCGCGGGAATGCCGTTGGCATCGCGCAGCGGATCGCGATAGGTCGAGTTGTCCTGCCAGCCACCGAGTTCGTAGCGGGCTTTCAGTCGTGCCGAAGCAGGGCTGCGCCAGCCGATCGTGTAGGGCACGATCCAGCCGGTGGCCTGGTTCGTATTCCACTTCAGGCCATGCTGGCCATCCTCGGCCTGGCTGGGATCAACCTGGTAGGCGCCGACGCGGACATAGACATCGGGCGTCACCCAGGCCGTGGCATCGGCCATCCAGCTCGACACCGGCCACCAGGTGAAACTGCTGGTGCGGAATACGTAGGTCGGGTTGCCACAGGCCGAGTTGCCCTGGAAGTACTGGCACAGGTCCGAACCCAGGTGGCGGATGTTGGCGACGCTGCGCCCTGCTTCCAGCACCAACCGGTCGTTGAACAACTGCTGTTCGAGGGTCAGGTTGGCCAGGCGCGTGCCCTGGCCGCCGTAGATTTCCTGCACCGAGGTGCTGTTACCCGTACTGCTGTTGGCGAGATTGGTGCCATGGCGGTTGATGCCGTAGGCCTTGACCGTCGCACCTCGCCAGCCAAACGCCGCGTCCAGGTCCACGTCGGCACCGAACATCAGTTGGCCGGCATAGGCCGTGCCGCTGCGCTTGCCACCGTCGAGCGTGGCGGCCGCTTCGCCGGTGTAGGCGAGCTTCGGAGCGAAGACGTCGCTCGCGTCGGCGGCTGCGGCCAGTGATGGCAGGGCCAGCAGGATCACTGTCGGCAGCAGGCGGCGGGAAGGGGAGGTCATGGGCGGGTTCCTTTTACAGGGTGGGAGCCGTGACCGGCTTCTTGAGCACGCGCAGCGCGACCGCGGTGACGGCCACGCCGGCCACGAGTGCCAGCAGGTAGATGCCAAGGTGGGTGACTGCGTTCGGGATCGGCAGCACGAACACGCCGCCATGCGGCACCTTCAGTTCGACGCCTGCGGCCATCGAAATCGCACCGGCCACGGCAGAACCAAGGACCAGCGCCGGAATGGTGCGCAGCGGATCACGCGCGGCATAGGGGATCGCGCCTTCGGTCACGAAACTGAGGCCAAGCACGCCAGCGGCACCGGCCGTGCCACGCTCCTCGGCAGTGAAGCGGTTCCTGAACAGCCATGTCGCCAGTGCGATACCCAGCGGCGGCGTCATGCCGCCGATCATCGTCGCCGCCATCGGCGTGTAGACCTGGCTGGAAATCAATGCGGTGGAGAAGGCGTAGGACGCCTTGTTGACGGGTCCGCCCATGTCCACCGCCATCATGCCGCCCAGCAGCAGGCCAAGCAGGATCGCGCTGCTGCCTTGCATGCCGCGCAGCCAGTCGGTCAGCCAGGCCAGCAGCCCGGCCACCGGCGTACCGATTACATACATCATCAGCAGGCCGACCAGCAGCGTGCCCAGCACCGGCAGGATCAGCACCGGCTTGAGGCCTTCCAGGCTGCGCGGCAGGCGCAGCGCACGGTTGATCCAATGCACGCCGTAGCCGGCGATGAAACCGGCCAGGATGCCGCCGATGAAGCCCGCATCCATGTTGACTGCCACCAATCCCCCGATCATGCCCGGGGCGATGCCCGGGCGATCGGCGATGGAGTAGGCGATGTAGCCGGCCAGTGCCGGCACCATCAGCATGAAGCCGGACTTGGCGCCGATCTGGAACAGCGACCAGGCCAGCGTGCCCTTGTGTGCATCGTCGAAGGCATAGATGCCGCCGAGCGCGAACGCCAGTGCGATCAGCAGGCCGCCGGCAGTGACGAACGGCAGCATGAACGACACGCCGGTCATCAGGTGCTTGTAGGGGCCGGTGACCCTGGCCTTCTCGGTGGTGCGACCTGAAGCCACCGTGCCGGTCTGCACGCCAGCCTCGGCCAGCGCCTTGCGGATCAGGTTCTGGCCGTCATTGATCGCCGGCTTGGTGCCGCTCCTGAACAGGCGTTTGCCAGCAAAGCGCGACAGATCGACTTCGCGGTCGGCGGCGATCAGCACCAGGTCGGCGGCAGCGATTTCGCCGTCGCTCAACGCATCCTGCGCGCCGACCGAGCCCTGGGTTTCCACCCGGATCGCGTGGCCCAGTGCCTTGGCCGCCTGCTGCAGGCCTTCGGCCGCCATGAACGTGTGGGCGATGCCGGTCGGGCAGGAGGTGACGGCGACGATGCGCTTGCCCGCGTCATCCCTGGAAGGGGGTGCCGATGCTGCGGCGAGCTGCGCCAGCACGGCGAGCGGGTCGTCCAGCACTTCACCGAGGCCGGCGCGCACGATCTGGGCATTGCCGAAGCGGGCGCTGTCCACCTCGCCGTCACCCACCAGCAGCAGCTGCGTTGCGGCGGCAGCCTGCGCGTCGGGCAATGCCCCGGTCACGCCCTGATTGCTGCGGATTTCGATCGCCAATTCGACCCTTTGCTGGCGTGCGGCGCGGCGCAGCGCTTCGGCGGCAAGAACGGCCTCGATGCTGCGTTCGCCAGCGGCGATGACTACGGTGGAAGCTTGCATGGCAACTCCTGGAATTCTTCGGGTTCGTCCTTGCAGCAGGGGCCATCGGTGGCCCAAGGCCAGCGGCAGCCCCCTCTGCAGGGGTTTCAATCCAACCGCTCGATCAGTACATCGCCGGTCCACGCGCGCACCTGCGCCGGGTCCAGCCGCCGCGCGTCGCCACTCTCCAGCCGGCTCATCGAGAACGCCGTGGCCAGTCGCGCACAACCGGCCAGGTCGGGGGAGGGCTCCAACAAGGCGGCGGCGATGCCGGCGACCATGGCGTCGCCGGCACCGACCGTACTGCCCTGCGCCAGTCGCGCCGGTCGTGCGACCAGGGCGCCGCTGCGATCAATGAACAGCGCGCCGTCGGCGCCCATCGAGATCGCTACGAGTGCAACTCCGCGTTCGACCAGGGCCCGGCCCGCGGCGCGCAGGGCGCTGCGATCCAGCAGCGGCGTGCCGGCCCAGGCCTCCAGTTCAAGGCGGTTGGGCTTGACCGCGTAGGGCAGTGCACCGTGTGCACCACTCAACGCGGCGGCAAGCGCGTCACCACTGGTATCCAGCAGTACGCGCGCGCCGGCGGCGCGCACCTGCGCCTGCAGTCGGGCCCATGCATCGGCTTGCAGCCCGGACGGAAGGCTGCCGGACAGCACCACCGGCAGCTGCGGCTGGAGCAGTGCGTCGAGTCGGCGCGATACCGCGTCCAGATCGGCGTCGCACAGTGACAGGCCGGGCAGGTTGATGTCGGTGGTCTCGCCGTTGGCATCTTCCACCAGCTTGATGTTGGTGCGGGTACGGCCCGGAATGCGCAGACACGCGTCTGCGATGCCCCGATCGGAAAACAGTGCGCTGAACACGCCGTCGTTGCCATCGCCGAGCACACCCAGCGCAGTGGTCGGCACGCCCCAGTCTGCCAGGCAGGCGGCCACGTTGATGCCTTTGCCGCCGGCGTCGTCGCGGGAACTGCGGGCGCGATGCACGTGACCCGGTTGCAGGTTCGCCAGCCGCACGGTCTGGTCGATTGCCGGGTTCAGGGTAATGGTGACGGCGCGGGAACTCATGCGCGCGCTCCATCGAGGGCACGCACCTGCTCGGCGGTCTCGCAGTCCAGCGCCGTCGCAGCCAGCGTTCGCAGATCGGCCAGCGCGCTGCCACGCAGGCGTGCTTTCACGGCCGGGATGTCGTTCGGGGTCATCGACAGTTCGTCCACGCCCAGGCCGGCCAACAGCAGTGCGCCGAACGGATCGCCGGCCAGCCCGCCACAGACGCCCACCCAGCGCCCATGCAGTCGTGCGCCTTCCACCGTGGCGCGGATCGCGCGCAGCACGGCCGGATGCAGGCTGTCGGCCTCGGCGGCCAGTTCCGGATTCTGGCGGTCGATCGCCAGCACGTACTGGGTCAGGTCGTTGGTACCGATCGAGAAGAAGTCGGCGTGGCGGGCCAGCACATCGCTCTGCGCTGCAGCGGCCGGCACTTCGATCATGATGCCGATCGGTACCCCGGGCGCCTGCAGTGCTGCGCGCTGGCGCTCGCAGATGGCGCGCAGTGCGACCAGCTCGCTCACCGAGGTGATCATCGGGAACATGATGGACAGGCGCGCGCCGTCTTTCGCCGCGCGGTACAGCGCACGCAGCTGCGGTTCCAGCAGGTCCGGCCGGCGCAGCAGCAGGCGCGCGCCGCGCACGCCCAGGAACGGGTTTTCTTCATGCGGCAGCTCCAGGTGCGCCACCTGCTTGTCGCCACCGATATCGAGCGCACGCACGATCAGTGGGCGGCCGCCGAGTGCCTTGGCCATCGCCACATACGTGGTGTACTGCTCATCCTCGCTGGGCGTACTGCCACGTTCAAGGAACAGGAATTCGGTACGCATCAGGCCGACGCCTTCCGCGCCTTGCTCCAGTGCCAGCGGCACCTGCTCGGGCAGGTTGACGTTGGCGCCGATGTCGATGCGGTGGCCGTCCGGCGTCTGTGCCGGCTGCGCACGTTGCGCCGCTTCACGCTCGCGGATCTGCTGCTGTTCGGCGATCCACGCGCGCGCCGAGGCGAGGTCGGCCTCGGACGGAGACAGGTAGAGCCGCCCGCTGCTGCCGTCGATGATCGCCTCGCGACCGGCGCTGATCGCGAGCAGCTCGCCCCCCCCGGCGACCAGCGCCGGCAGGCCGAGGGTGCGCGAGAGGATGGCGGTGTGCGAGGTCGGCCCGCCCTGCGCGGTGGCCAGGCCAATCACGCGGGTAGTGTCGAGGTTGGCCGTGTCGGACGGCGACAGGTCCGCCGCGATCAGGATGCACGGGTGCGCGGGCAGGTCGGCCAGGCCGCCACCGGCGGCCGACGGATCAAGCTGCGCCAGCACTCGGCGGCCAACGTCACGCAGGTCGGCGGCGCGCCCGGCCAGCACCGGGTTGCCCAGCGCGGCCAGGCCCGAGGCGATGTGTTCGATGGCCTGGTGCCAGGACCATGCGACGCCATGGCCTTCGACCATCAGCTGGCAGGTACGGGTAATCAGGTCGGTGTCGTCCAACAGCGCGGCATGGGCCTTGAAGATGGCGGCGTCCGAGGCGCCAAGCCGGCGCTGGGTGTCATCCTGCAGCGCGGCCAACTGCTGGCGGGTACGTGCGAGCGCGTCCTGCAGACGCGCCCCGCCTTCGCCGAGCGGGGCCGGGCGATCGGCGACCTCGGCCTGCGTGCTGGCCAATACATGCACCGGGCCGATTGCCAGCCCAGGGCTGGCACCGATGCCGACGATGGCAGCCTGTGCCTCGGGCGGATTCCAGCCTGCCACCGGCGTGGCCTTGCGTTGTGCTGCGCGTTCGGCGTCGGCCTTTTCCTGTGCCACCAGGTCCTCCATGACCCTGCGCAGCGCGGTCAGCAGGGCAGGGGCATCCGCCCCCTCGGCAGACACGCTGACGGCATCGCCATGACGCAGGCCAAGTTGCAGCAGCGCGACCAGACTCTTGGCGTCCGCTGCCTGGTCGCCGGCACGCACCTGGGCGCGGGCCGCAAAGCGGCGCGCCGTCTCTGCCCAGCGCGTGGCCGGGCGCGCGTGCAGGCCGCTGGGGTAGGCAATGGTCCAGTCAAAGCGCTCGGCCAGATCGGTGGCCGGTACCTGGGCGGTCGTGATCGCAATGTCGCCGGTCAGCGCGTTGACGATCTCACCCGCATCGGTGGTCGCAAACAGGCGCTGCAGCGTTGCCTCATCCTGGATCAGGCGGGTCAGGCGGCGCAGCAGGGTAATGTGGGTATCGGACTGGGCAGCGATGCCAACCACCAGACGGGTGACCTGCCCCGGATTCCATTCCACGCCTTCCGGCAACTGCAGCACGGCGATGCCATCGCGGCGCACCAGATGGCGGTCCTCGCCAAGCCCGTGCGGGATTGCCACGCCATGGCCGAGGAAGGTGTTGGCCAGCGCTTCGCGCCGTCCCATGCTGGCCTCGTACCCCGGCGCCACGCAGCCGGCCGCGACCAGCATCTGCGCGACCTGGGCGATCGCATCGGTCTTGTCCTGCGCCCGCGCGTCCAGGCGGATCAGTTCCCGGCTGACGGGGGAGGGGAAGGTCTGGGGCGACAAAGGGCGGCTCCGGCAAAAGGATGGCTGGGCATATTGGGAACGTTCCCACCGCCTATTTCAATGTGCACTGCACAAAATGCCAACAGCTCTTTGGCGTTAGCATTGTCCTGAACAGCCGCCGGACCATGGCAGGCGCACTTTTCCGGGAACGTTTCCAATGAGTATCAGCATCAATGACGTCGCGCGTGTAGCGGGGGTATCCAAGTCCACCGTGTCGCGGGTGCTCGGGGGCGGCCCGGTCAGCGAAGAGGTTCGCGGCCGGGTCGAGGTGGCGATCCGCCAGACCGGCTATCGGCCGAACCTGCAGGCAAGGCGGCTGCGCTCCCGGCACACCGGCATCATCGGGTTGATCGTTGCGGACATCCGCAACCCGTTCTTCACTGCGCTTATCCGTGCGGTGGAGGAGGTCGCCTATCGCGAAGGCCTGCGCGTCACGCTCTGCAACACCGACGAAGACCCCGAGCGCGAGGCGCTGTACCTGCAGTTGATGCACGAGGAGCGCATCAGTGGACTGATCTTTGCGCCCACACGGACCACGGTGGGGCGGCTGGAACGGCTCACGCTGGACTTCCCGACGGTACTGGTGGACCGCGCCGCGGCCAGCGGGTCGATCGACAGCGTGGTGCTGGACAATCCCGCGGCGATGGGCGCCCTGGTCGAGCATCTCGTCGAGCGTGGCTATCGCCGCATCGGCGGCCTGTTCGGCAGCACCAGCACCACGGCGGCCGAGCGCCGCGACGGCTATCTTGCTGCGATGCGCACGCACGGATTGGAGCCGGATTACCGTGAAGTCGAGCCAACGGCCGAGGCCGCCATCGCAACGGTCGACCAATGGCTGGCCGGCCCTTCGCGTCCCGACGCGCTGGTCACCAGCAACAGCCTGCTGCTCATGGGTGCAGTGAAGGCGGCACGCAGCGCCGGTCTCGCCATTCCAGGAGAGCTGGCGCTGGCAGGGTTCGACAACGAGCGCTGGACCGAGCTGGTCGAACCTGGCATTACCGTGGTCGAGCAGCCGGTTGAAGACATGGGGCGCGCTGCGATGTCGCTGTTGCTGGAACGCCTGCGCATGCCGGAGCTGCCCGTGCGCAGGCTGGTGATGACGGGAAGGTGCGTGGTGAGAGGGTCGACGGCTGGGCGATAGTCCGGCACCGGCCTGCGGCAGCCGCCAGATGTTGGCGGGTCATGCGTTGTCTGCTACAAGCCAACTGTACGCAGACACAGTGGAGGATCGCCTTGTCAGAGCCCTATTCAGCACTGCTCCGCCTGAAGATTTCCCACCACGATCTTTCCAGATGGCTGGCAGCGCCCGTGCCTTCATCATCCCGTTGGTCCGACTGGCGAGGCATCTCCGGGCAGTGGCGCATGGAAAACGGTCAATACCTTGCCTCGTGCAGCGACGAGGCGTTGGACCACCTGCTCGCGGATTGCCAGGCGCTGTTGGCCCGCTACCCCGACAATCGCGCCGCATTGAAGGCTTTCCTTGCCTCTGCACAGGCCGGGAATATCCAGATTGCCGCCTATGACCGCACTGCTACGCACTTTGTCGCAGGATCGCTGACGTATTCGGAGAGCCTTTACGATCTCATCGCGTTTCTTGCCGTGGCACGAGGCGCCGCCGACTTCCTGAAGGGGGGCGACGAAGGCGTGGCACTGATCCACGACTATCTCTGGGCCGAGGAAGGTGAGCAGGAGACGGTTGCTGCGATTGGGCTGGCCGGCCCCGGGGAATCCGGATTCCTGTCATCCGCAGACCTGGATGCCGCCACCGAGCCCTTCGAAACATTGGTGGAGGCCATGCTGGAAGCCGAGGACGACCCGGAGTTTCGTCCGCGCAACCAGCTTGATCGGCTTTGACCTCTGCCGCGTGGCGTCCATGAAAGCAACAGCCAGGGCCTCAACATGAAGAGACATCACCAACCCCAGGCGCGCCGCGTCATGCGTCGGCTCCTCGCACTTGGCCTCTGCGCGCTGGCTGGGTCCGCTTTGGCCGGAACAATGCAGCCGGTACGGACCTGGCTTGTCAGCGGCACGGAACTCATCACCCTCCTGCAGGGGAAAGGCGATGACGGGTTCTGCGACGGTGAACAGTGCCGGATCCTGTCCAGCGCTCGCGCCAGCGGCTATATCCTGGGCGTCGCCGATGCCAGCCGCGGACAGTGGTGCGGGCAGGGCCAGATCCTTCCGCATGAACTGGTCGACCATGTGTCTTCCCATCTCCGGCAACTGCCCCGCGAGCGATTGCAGCAGGATGCGTCGCCACTGGTTGTCGAAGGGCTGCGCACGGCGTTTCCCTGTGGTCGCGGCACACCACGTGGCAACAGTGCCGAGCCCGGCAATGACCAATGAAGCACGCCGCGCCCGCTTGGCGACGATGCGGACGTCCTACACCCTCGCGACACGGTGCATTCACGACCACCGACATTCGCGCTTGCCAGACTGCATGTTCCTTCCACAGCACGACGTGCCCCATGGCTACCTGTGATGTCTGCGGCAACAACTACGACAAGAGCTTTACCCTGCAGCAGGGCGGGCGCAGCGGCACGTTCGATTCGTTCGAGTGCGCGATCCACGCATTCGCACCCCGCTGCGCACACTGCAAATGCGCCGTCATTGGGCATGGCGTTGAAGGAAATGGCCAGATCTTCTGCTGTGCACATTGCGCCGGTCATGCCGGCGTACAGGGGATAGCCGACCGGGCCTGAGCTGCCTTCAGCGGCCCTCCTGCTTCCTGCCCAGAGACAAGCGAAGAAAGCCGCGCGATCCGGGCTGCACCCGAATCAGCCAGCAGCGCCAGTGCGCGCCGCTTCCGGGATGGCAGCCCCGCCACGACCTCCGGTGCCAGCAGGACGTCGAACTCTCTGGCGTTGGCATCCAGCGCGGTGGCCAGAACGCACGAATCGGCCGTCATGCCACTCAGGCACAGGCGGCGCACGCCCAGTTTGGCCAGCAGAATCGGCAAGGGACTGGCCAGGAACGCCGAGTGCTTGGGCTTGAGCACGAAGTAATGACCGGGCAAGGGCGAGAGAAGGCTGGCAATTCGCCCCGCCGGACCGCCGTCGCGCCGGCACTGTTCCACCTGCTGGCGGAAATCGCGCTTCCAATCCGAGAAATTGTCATTGGCGTAGATGACTGGCCACCCGCGTTCGTCGAAGTGATCCCTCAGGCGCCGGATCTGCCGGGCCGCCCGCTCTGCCGCGGGCGCCAGCTCCTGCGCGCCCGGGAAATCGAAACGGCTGAACATGTCGATGATCAGCAAGGCCGTCGACGGATCATCTGCCATGGTTCAGTCTCCTGTCTGGGTATGCGGCGCCTCGACCGGCTTGGACTGCGGCGAATCTTTCTGGCGCAGGAAGATCGTCAGCACCACCAGAGACAGCACGGCCAGGAATTCGCTTTGCCAGTTCTGCATGGATTCGAACCAGAATGTGCTGCTGGCGAGGTGCTCCACAAAGCCTGGCGGCGGCAATCCCTTCAACTGCTGTTCGGCCTCCTCGGCGCGCCAGCTTCCCAATGCATGCAGCGTAAAGCTGAACAGGAACAACAGCCCGAATGCAATCGCCAGCGAATGACCGTAAAGAACGTTCCACAGGCCACCGCGCCTGACCGGCCAGGGCGTGCGGCCGGGTTCGATGCGATTCTGTTCCTGCGCGGGGTCCAGCGGCCGCGATTCGGCGGAACCGCGCTGGCGCAGGCTGACCGTCAGCAGAACGTACATCCCCATCTGCAGGAATTCGCTCTCCCAGTTCTCGAACGTAGCGCTGACGAAGTGCCCGGTAGCCAGGTAGTGCGAGAAATCGATCGGCATGCGTCCGTGCTCGACCAGTTCCTGGTTGTGCACGTGATGCCCCGCAACTGCCTGCCCCACAATGAACACCAACGTGAGCGCAAGCAGCACCAGCGAGAGACCGTTGCGTTTCCACATGCAAGACCTCGTTGAGGCTGCTCCAAAGACCGTCCATGAAGCTTGCGCCGACAAAGAGCCATGCCTCGTGATTGCTGCGCATCCGGAATGTGAGGCGGACTCAACGCTTCCCCGTCGGATCGGGATCAGGGCGCTCGTAGTCCTCCGGTACCGCCTTGGGGCCATCGCCGTCGTCGGGCATGTCGTGCTCCTTCCATCTGGCTCGATCATTGCGCCGTTTGTCCGGCGTGTGCGCCTTTGACTGATCGTCCACATCCGTCGTTGGATTGAAGGGCAGTTTGTCGTTCATGGGCAGCTCCTGCGGCGAGAGAGTGAAGCCTGCGCCGCGCCGGGTTAACGCCACGACGCTGCAGAATGAACGCCGCGCACACCGGGATGTCACTGCAGCCGGATGGCGGCCTTGCGATGCTGAAGGCCCGAGCTCCTGGAGCAGCACGATGCAGGCATTGACCTATCACGGCCGCAGGGATGTGCGCGTCGAGACTGTGCCCGACCCGGTACTGGCGGCGGATGACGATCTGATACTGCGGGTGACCGCCACCGCCATCTGCGGTTCAGACCTGCACCTCTACCGCGGCAAGATTCCTGATCTGCACGATGGCGATGTACTGGGCCACGAATTCATGGGCGTGGTGGAAGAGGTCGGCAGCGGCGTGACCCAGGTGAAGCCGGGCGATCGCGTGGTGATTCCCTTCGTGATCGCCTGTGGCGAGTGTTTCCACTGCAGGCTGGCCGAATATGCCGCATGCGAGACCACCAATCCTGGCAAGGGCGCGGCGCTCAACCAGAAAGGGCTGCTGCCTCCAGCTGCTTTGTTCGGATACAGCCATCTGTATGGCGGCGTAGCCGGTGGCCAAGCCGAATTCGTACGCGTGCCGAAGGCCAACGTGGGCCCGTTGCGCATTCCGGAAGGCGTGGCCGATGAGCAGGTGCTGTTCCTGTCTGACATTCTCCCGACCGGCTATCAGGCCGCGCTGAACGCGGGTGTGAAGCCCGGCTCGACGGTGGCCATCTTCGGCGCCGGTCCGGTTGGGCTGATGAGCGCGGCCTGTTGCCGACTGCTGGGAGCAGAGACCATCTTCATGGTCGACCACCTCCGTTACCGCCTGGACTATGCACGCCGTGCTTACGGCGTGACCCCCATCGACTTCAAGGAGATAGAAGACCCGGCCGATTACATCCTTACCCAGACCAGTGGGCGGGGCGTAGACGCCTGCATCGAGGCCGTAGGCTTCGAGGCCGAGGGCAGTGCGTTGGAGTCAGCGTTGACCGCTGTAAAGCTGGAAGGCAGCAGTGGCGTGGCGATACGGCAATGCATCGCGGCAACGCGCCGTGGCGGCGTGGTCAGCATTCCAGGCGTCTATGCCGGCTTCATCCATGGTTTTCTGCTGGGTGATGCGTTCGACAAAGGACTGACATTCAAGATGGGCCAGACCCATGTGCAGGGGCTGATGCCGGAACTGCTCGACGCAATCATGGAAGGAAAGCTGGATCCGGGTGACATCATCTCGCACCGGATGCGCCTGGCCGACGCTGCGCAGGGCTACGCGATATTCGATGCCAAGGATGACGACTGCCGCAAGATCGTGCTGACACCCTGAGCATGCTGCCATGAGCGCGATTGCCGCCGGTGTCTACGCACTGTGGCTGGCTGCCGGCTGGCTGGACTTCCATTTTCACCGGCGGACCGACCTTCCACACACCTCCGCGATGCGCGAAAGCCTGTTGCATGGGGTGCAGTTGCTGCTGATCGGCAGCGGAGTGCTCGCATGGCTCCTGCTGGAAAACACGCTGTCGCTCGTCACGTTTCTGGCACTTCTGGTCCTCGCGCACGCAATCGCCGGCTACTTCGACACCGTCAGCGCGGACGGCAGACGACGCATCAGCCCGGCAGAGCAGCATGTGCACAGCGTGCTCGATGCCGCGCCGTGGGTCCTGCTGGGCTGGGTGGGCTGGCAGGTCCACCCCCGGTGGTCGCTCGAAGTGAAGCCTGCAGCACCGGGCGTCTGGTGGCTGGTCCTGCTGCCGGCGCTGGGCGTGGTCGTGCTGCCATGGTTGTGGGAGCTGCGGCAGTGCCTGCGCGCACGGCGGCAGCGCCGGCAAGCGAGCGCGTGAGGATGATCGCGCAGAGAATTCATGCGCCGACTACGCCTCCCAGACAGTGATGTGACCGCTTGCCGCCTACGTTCGACATGTCTCTCCATTTCAGGCTCCTTCATGCAGCATGTGACGTCGCCATCCCCGCTGGAGGGCCGCGCTCGCGAGGTAGTGGTCCAGCGGCCCGACCTGCCATTGCCCGGAAGCGGCCGCACGCTGCGGCGGTGGCAGGCGCTGGCGGCATGGGGGGCGGAAGACCTGTGCCTGGCCAAAGTGCTTGAGGCGCACTACGACGCCCAGGCGATCATCGCCGAACTGAACGCGCCCGAACTGGTTGAAGGCCAGCTACTGGCGGTCTGGGCCGCGGAAGGTCCAGCCAACACACTCCGCTTCGATGCCCACGGCCAGCTCCATGGTGACAAGCCCTGGTGTTCCGGCAGCGCGTGGGTGGATGCGGCATTGGTAACCGTCCGCAACGCGCAGGGCGTGTGGCTGTGCCAGGTCGCGGCGAAACACTGGCGCACGCTTGCAGATGAGCCCTGGCCGGCCGTTGGCATGGCCGGCGTTCCGTCCACCACGGTGCGATTCGACGGCGCGCCGATGGCGCTTCTGGGAACGCGCGATGAGTACCTGCAGCGACCGGGCTTCTGGCACGGCGGTGCGGGCATCGCGGCAGTCTGGTTCGGCGCGGCGGCCGCCTTGGCCGAGCGCATGCGGCCAGCCTGCAGCGAGGGGAATCGCGCGCGATTACTGGGTGAAGTGGACCTCGCCTTGGGCCCGGCGGCGGCGCTGCTTCGCGAAGTGGCGGCACGCATCGACGCCGCGCCGGAATCGGCGCATCGCGAAGAGGTCGTGCGCCTGCGCTGCGTGGTCGAGCGCGCGGCGACGCGTGTCCTGGATCTGGCGGGGCGCGCATTGGGCCCGGCGCCGATGTGCCTGGAGGATGCCCACGCCCGTCGCTGCGCGGACCTGACCGTGTTCCTTCGGCAGAACCACGCAGATCGCGATTGGGAATGGCTGGGCGGCCAGCGGGCGAGCCAGGAGGCGACATGGGCGCTGTAGCCAGGACACCCCTGCAGGGGGAAGGAACGCAGGAGCAGGCATGGCTGCGCTGCGATTGGCTGTGGCAGCGGCCGGCAACATCGGCCAATGCCCTCTGCGCCGGCCATGATCGCGTCGTGGTGGTCGCACCCCATCCAGACGACGAGATCCTCGGCTGTGGTGGACTGCTCCGTCACGCTGCGGAGCAGGGCATGGAGGTACGCGTCGTCGCCGTGACCGATGGCGAAGCGTGCTATCCGGACGAGCACTGGTGGACGCCAGAACGCCTGCGCTCGGCGCGACGCGCCGAGCTTGCCGCAGCGCTGGGCGAACTCGGTATCCGGCCTGGATCCGCGTTTCATCTCGGCATCGCCGACGGCGCGGTCAGTGCGCACGAACAGGGCCTGGAAGACTGGCTGCAGCAGCACCTCCAGCCGAGCGACCTGGTCCTGGCACCCTGGCGCTTTGATGGGCATCCCGATCATGAAGCCGCAGGGCGTGCTGCCTGCAGGGCGGTGCGGGCAGTGGGCTGCCGACGCCTGGAGTACCCGGTGTGGGGCTGGCACTGGCTTGACCCCGCCTGCGCACATATGGCGTGGGAGGTTCCCAGGCTGATCGACATTTCAGCAGTGGCTGCCGCAAAACGAAACGCCATCGCGCACTTCCGGACCCAGACCGGCGAGGTGCCGGAACTGAACAGCCCGCCGGTGCTGCCCGCACATGTACTTACCCGATTCTTCCGGAACTACGAGGTATTCCTGGCATGAGCGCGCAACCGTACTTCGATGAACTGCATGAGCAGGAGGATCCCTTCGGCTATCGCAGCCGATGGTATGAAGAACGCAAGCGTGCGCTGCTGCTGGCCAGCCTGAGCCAGCGCCAGTTCATTCGGGGCTGGGAGCTGGGATGCTCCAACGGCGTGCTGACCGAGGCCTTGGCCGCCCGCTGCGAGCGCCTGCTGGCCACCGACATCAGCCCACGCGCAGCGTTCCGGGCCCGCCGCAACCTGGCCCACCTGCCGCATGTGCAGGTCCATTGCGCCAGCCATCCCGAGCAATGGCCGCCGGGCCGCTTCGACCTGATCGTCTGCGGGGAAATGGGCTACTACCTGGGTGCAGCAGCGCTGCACGAGCTGCGCGCCGGCATCGATTCGGCCCTTCGCGACGACGGACTGCTGGTCGCCTGCCATTGGTTGCCTTCGTTCCAGAGGCGCGCAAGTCGCACCGACGTCGTGCATCGGTGCCTTGGCCAAGGCCTGCACGAAGCCTTCCACTATCGTGATGCGGACTTCGTGCTGCAGGGCTGGACGCGCAGCTCGCTGTCGCTGGCCCGCAACGAGGGCCTGCGATGATCGGCATCCTGGTTCCGGCCCATGACGAGGCAGCCAGCGTGGAGCGCTGCCTGCAATCGATCCGAAGGGCAGCCCTGCATCCCGAGCTGCACGGCGAAGCAGTGCAGGTGGTGGTTGCACTGGACACCTGCTCGGATGCCACCGCGTCCATCTGCCAGCAGCAGCGGGTCGATACGGTGCGCCTGGAAGCACGCTGCGTCGGCGTTGCCAGGGCAGCGGCCGCCGCTGAGCTGCTCGGACGCGGTGCGAGATGGCTGGCGAGCACCGATGCCGACAGCGAGGTACCTCCCGAATGGCTGGTTGCCCAGCTTGAGGGCCGGTGCGACGCCTTCTGCGGACTGGTGGACATAGCAACCACCTCCAGGACGGAGAAGCGCCTGCGACGCGCGTTCCAGAAACGGCAGCAGTGGGGCGACGATCATGGGCGCATCCACGGTGCCAATTTCGGCGTCTCCGCCCAGGCCTATCTGGCGGCCGGGGGATTTGCTCCCCTGCGCTGTGGAGAGGATGTTGCACTGGTGAGGAGGCTGCAACGCCTCGGCGCTACCGTAAGGTGGGCCGGCGCTCCCATCGTCATGACCAGTGCCCGTCTGGTGGGACGCGCGACCGGAGGGTTCTCGGCCTACCTGGCCGGAATGGAGGGTGCGCGCCCCCGCCACGGCGGCAGATCGGCGGAAGGCGGGAGCTGGAAGCGCCTCGGAAACCACGCTGAATTGGGCATGATGTGATGTTTTCCCGGCTGGCGTTTACGGTTTCGCCACGATGCCCGTCCTAGAGTGAAGCGCTGGAAGAGCAGGAGTGGCACCATGCCGAATCGAGCCATCGCCTACGTCAGCGAGGCCGTCAGTGGATTCTCGCCGGAACGTCTGAAAGCGCTGATGGACGATGCCGCGCGCTTCAATCGGGGCGCAGGGGTGACCGGGGTGCTGCTGTTCGACGGCGAACGCTTCCTGCAGTACATGGAGGGCCCTGCCGATGGACTGGATGTGGCCTTCTCCCGTGTCACCGGCGCCAGCAGTCACATCCACCTGATCGAACTTGCGCGGGGGCGTGTCGGCCAGCGGCGGCTGCCGTTCTGGCCCATGCGTTGCCTGTCCGTCACTGCAGATGAGCTGCGCGAGATCGCCTGTGCCGACTGGACCAGCTTCATCCAGCGGGCAGCGACCGGACAGGCCGATGCCACGGCGATGGACAAGCTGCTGCTGATTGTCGAGCCCTACGCAAAGGCCGCCTGAGCCGGATACCTGTTACTGCAGTGTGCCGCAGGGGGGAGGATGGAGCGAGGCAGGTTGTGAACCGCCTCATTTGGCTCTACGGCAAGCGCAGCATCATGGAAGGGCAGGACACTTCCTGCGTCAGAAGGAATCAACGTGCCCCTCCGCGCAATCGCTTACGCAAGTGAGGCGATACCGGGGCTTTCCATGGACCCTGTGGACGACCTCGCCAGGGCCGCTGCCCGCTTCAACTTCGAAGCAGGCGTGATGGGTGTGCTTCTTTACGATGGGCACCGCTTCCTCCAGTACATCGAGGGACCGGAAGACAGCATCAACGTGGTGTACAGCCGTATCCTCGGTGCCCGCAGCCATTGCGAACTGCTTGAGCTGGGCCGGGGCAGGGTGTCCGGCCGGTTCTTTCCCTATTGGTCGATGCGGCTGCTCTGGACCGACCCTGCCGACATCCGCAGCGTCGCTCGTGGCAACTGGAGCGGGCTCTCCCGCGGTGGTGCGCTGCGCCAGCTGGGGCAGGTGGTAGCCCCACACCTGGCGTAATCCCGGCGTCTGCCGCTCAATGCGTGGCAGGGGGCGCGCAGGCGTCTCCCACGACCTGCTGGACGGCTTCCTGCAACTGGTCGATGTGGAACGGCTTGGCCACGAAGGTTGCGCGGCGGTGGCGCAGCGGCACCAGCTGGTCATAGACCGCAGAGACGAACAGGTAGGGAATGCCGAGTTCCGCCAGTCGATCGGCCACGGGGAACACCACGCCATCGCGGAGCTCCACATCCAGAACCGCGCCATCGAAACGTTGCGTATCCAGCAGCCCCAGCGCATCGAACACGCTGTAGGCGTGGGTCACCCGGCCGCCGCCGTCTTCCAGCGCCTGTTCCATCAGTGCAGCCAGGTCGAGCTGGTCTTCAACCAGCAGCAGGTTGCACCTGCGCTGGTCCATTTCCGATTGCATGCGCGCATGCCTGTGTTGCCTTGGGAACTGCAGTGTGTGCTGTATTGCATCAACGGCGCGCGTGGGCCGTGTCAGCCCAGCGCGAAGCCGCCCCGCGCAGGTGGTCCATGCCGTCGATGCGGCGTGGAAGGCGGTGCGCCTTTTTTGACGGCGCGTTGGCGGCGGCCATGGATACTGCCGCCGTCCCCCAGCACTGGAGCCATGACCATGCCTCGATCCGCCACCGACCCCACCGCCCCCTGCGCATTGCGCGTGGAGTGCATGTCCCTGGATTGCGGCGGCGCTGCGATCGTCGTGGAGCTGGATCGCACCCCCGAACGGGCATGGATGAAGTCGCTCAAGCGCGCCCTGCAGGAGGATGACGTGCTGGAGGGTGCCCAGGCCAAGTTCGATGGCCGCTTTGTCTACGTCGTGGGCGTGGAAGGGGGCGCGCACCGTGCGCAGCACCGGGTGATCCAGGCGTTGAAGGCGTCCGCAGGCGCGCGCGCACCCGCAGCAAGCCCCCGTCGCGACGCCGGCAGCGCTGTAGTGTCCGGCGCGATGCCCGCCTGAGTTCGCGGCAGGCGTTGCCACGCAACAGCGGATGTTATGGCCGCATCAGCGCCAGGTGCAGCGCGCACGCCCGCCGGCTCACGCCGGCCGACGGGGCAGTGATTGCTGCCTCGCCACCATGGTCTCCGGAGGCATGTCGCCCCACTACCGGAGACCGTGATGGCAGACCCGAACACCGTCCGCAGCGAGCGCCTGCTGAAATGGCTGCAGGATGCCTACGCCATGGAGCAGGAGGCGGAGACCATGATGAAGGCCATGGCTTCGCGCATCCAGAACTATCCCCATCTTGCCGCACGCATCGGCCAGCACGTGCTGGAGACGCAGCAGCAGGCCGCCTCCCTGCGCGAGTGCATTGAAGCGCTCGGCGGAAGCGTGCCCACCGCCAAGGGGCTGTTCGCGAGCATGACCGCAGCGATCCACGCTGCCGGCAACACCCTGATGGAGGACGAGGTCGTCAAGAGCATCGGCATCTCCTTTGGCTTCGAGAACACCGAGATCGCCACCTACCGGGCACTGGTGATCGCGGCCGAGCGGGCCGCCGCGCCGGATATCGCGGCCGTGTGCGGCCAGATCCTGCAGGAAGAGATCGCCATGGCGCGCTGGCTGGAAGAGCACCAGGACAGCCTGGTCGGCGCCTTCCTCAACCGTGACGAAACGCCTGGCGCCCAAGCCAAGCGTTGATCCCGATCCCGCCTGCCATACACAGGAGACAGTCCCATGTTCTTCCACCACAGGAAGCTGATGTACACCGTGCGCGTGCGCGAATCCAACCCGCAGCTTGCCAGCCTCATGCTGGAACAGTTTGGCGGCCCCCAAGGCGAACTGGCGGCTGCAATGCGTTACTTCACCCAGGGACTCGGTGAATGCGATCCGGGCCGCAAGGACCTGCTGATGGACATTGCCACCGAAGAGATCAGCCACCTGGAGATCATCGGCACCATCATCGCCATGCTCAACCGCGGCCCGAAGGCCATCCAGTCCGAGGGTCTTGCCGAAGCCGAGGACATGCGGCTGCTGGGCCAGAACAGCACCAGCCATACCGAACAGATCCTGTATGGGGGCGGCCCGGCGCTGGTCAATTCCAGCGGGGTGCCGTGGACGGCGGCCTACGTCGATTCGATCGGGGAGCCCACCGCCGACCTGCGCTCGAACATCGCCGCCGAAGCCCGCGCCAAGCTGGTCTACGAACGACTGATCACGGTGACCGATGATCCAGGCATCAAGGACGCACTGCGCTTCCTGATGACGCGCGAAATCGCCCACCAGAAGTCCTTCGAAAAGGCATTGCACAGCATCCAGCCCAACTTCCCGCCGGGCAAGCAGCCGGGTGACCCCGCCTTTACCGACCTGTACATGGACATGTCGCAGGGCGACGGCGCCGATGACCTGCTGGGCAGCTGGAACAGCGGCGAGCTGTGGGAGCGGGTCAGCGACCGCGAGGCCCAGGCCGCTGTGGACGGCGGTGACGGCAGCGCCACGGTGGGCCTGGACCCACGCGAGCAGGCGGCGGTGCAGGCCATGACCCTGCGAACGCTTTCCGATCCCGAAGCACGGCCGACAACCGGTGCCGAACTGGGCGCCGGGCCGGGCGCCGGTGCGCTCGACCTGCCGCCACGGGAGCCTTGACGCGGGACAGGCCGGGGCGGGCCTCCGCCCCACGTTTCGCGTGAAAAAAAGTGGGCGGACACGCTGTCCGCCCACATGGGGTGCAACCGGTCAGTCTCGATCAACGCTGCTGGCCACCGCGGTTGTTGTTGCCGCCACGTTCCTGCTGTTGCTGACGAGCGCCCTGGTTGCCACCCTGGTTGCCGCCGCCATGGCTGTTCTGGCCGCCTTCGCGGCCGATGTCGGCCATGTGCTGGCGATCCTGGCTCACCGCTTCGCCGCCCTTGCGACCGGCTTCGCGCGCTTCTTCAGAGCTGAATTCATGGGCGTTGCCCGACTCATGCGCGGCGCGGCCGCCCTTGGCGGCGATCTCGCGCTGCTTGTCTTCGTCCATCGAAGCGAAGCCGCGGTTGCTGCTGCCCTGGTTCTGGTTCTGGTTGGCCATGGAAAGTCTCCTTGGAGTGAGCCGCCCGATTGGCGGCAACGACCATCTTCCAGATCCGCCGCTAGACGGCGGTGGCACCACCGCCAACGTGATGTCATGCGCAGGCACGCGCTTCCTCATGCATTCTCCACGAAAGCAAATCCATCGGCGGAAGACACGGCATGCCGGTCGTGGTGCTCGAGCCGGGTGTCAACGCAGCGCGGCGTTGGCACGTACAGGTTCAACGCCGCCTCCACGCCGGTGTCACCGCGCGTTTGATCCGCACCGCTAAGGTAGAGCCATCTGCAACAACCCGGTGCTGCCATGCCTCTTCGTGCCATTGCATATGTAAGTGAAGCCACCCGAAACCTGACTGAAGAACGGCTGCAGCAGCTTGTCGCGGACGCGATGCTGTTCAACGAGTCGGTTGATGTGACCGGCGTCCTCCTGTTCGACGGCACGCGCTTCCTGCAATATCTCGAAGGCCCGGAGTCCGGTGTCAGCGCGGCGTACACCCGCATCCTGGCGGCCGACAGCCACAACGGTCTGGTCGAACTCAACCGGGGCAGGGTGGGGCGGCGGCAGTTCCCGCACTGGCGCATGCACAGCGTGCGCGTGGATGAGCTGGCGCTGGGAAAGATCGCGATCTCCGACTGGACCGGCTTCGTGCGCAGCGCCTCCGCGCTCGCTCCTGGCACCAGTGCGCTTGATCGACTGCAATCGGTGGCGCAGGCGCCGCCAGGCGCCGGCGATGGCCGGTTGCTGGAGCCGGACGGACCGGTAGCACGATGAGCGCAGCCGACGCCCCGGGCACGCCAGGACGTGTACGGATCGGCTGCGCAGGCTGGTCGCTTTCGCGCGCGGCGCAGGCGGCGTTCGGCGCAGGCGACAGCGTACTGCAGCGCTATGCCACCCGCCTGCCGATGGTCGAGATCAATTCCTCGTTCTACCGCCCCCACCAGGCGGCGACCTACGCCCGGTGGGCGGCGAGCGTGCCCGCGGGTTTCCGCTTCGCGGTGAAACTGCCGCGCGTGATCAGCCATGAACGCCGGCTGCGCGACGCGATGCAGCCGCTGGCGCTGTTCCTTGATGGCGTGATCGCGCTGGGGGACAGGCTGGGGCCGCTGCTGCTCCAGCTGCCGCCCAGCCTGGCGTATGAGCCGGCAACCGTAAAGGCATTCCTGCACGGACTGCGCGCACGCACCTCGGTTGATGTCGCCTGCGAACCGCGCCACCCCAGTTGGTTCACTGCAGACGTCGATACGCTGCTGAGCGACCATGGCATCGCACGGGTCGCGGCTGACCCGGCCCGGGTACCGGCAGCAGCTGTCCCGGGCGGTGACCGCACGTGGAGCTACTGGCGCTGGCACGGGCAGCCGCAGATCTATCGCAGCCCCTACAGCGAACAGGCGCTGGCGGGGCTGGCCCAGCACCTGCAGCGTGAAGCCGCTGCGCAGCGCCGCGCCTGGTGCGTACTGGACAACACCGCGCTGGGCCACGCGACCGGCAACGCCCTGCACCTGCAGGCACTGCTGCAGGAGAACGCGCATGCCTGAGGGCCCGTCCATTGTCCTGCTGCGCGAAGCCGCCAGCCGCTTCAAGGGTCACGTCGTGCGCGGCGTCTCCGGCAACAGCCGCATCGACCTGTCACCGCTGCAGGGACGCAGGGTCAAGGCGGTTCGCAGCTGGGGCAAGCACTTCCTGCTGGAGTTCAGCCACCACACGCTGCGCATCCATCTGATGATGTTCGGCAGCTGGCGCATCGACGAACGGAAGCCAGTTCCTGCACGGGTGTCGCTGGCATTCGACAACGGGGAACTGAATTTCTATGCGTGTTCCGTCCGGCTGATCGACCAGCCGTTGGACGACGTCTACGACTGGCGGGCGGACGTGATGAACGACGCCTGGGATCCAAAACTGGCCCGGCGCAAGCTGAAGGCACTGCCGGACACCCTGGTCTGTGATGCGCTTCTGGACCAGACGATCTTCGCCGGCGTCGGCAACATCATCAAGAACGAGGTGCTGTTCCGCATCCGCGTGCATCCGGCCACGCGACTGGGCGACCTGCCACCGCGCAAGCTCACCGCCCTGATCACCCAGGCCCGTGCCTACAGCTTCGACTTCCTGGAATGGAAACGGCGCTTCGAGTTGAAGAAGCACTGGCAGGTGCACACGCGCAAGGTGTGCCCGCTCTGCGGTGGCCCGGTCAGCAAGCTGTACATGGGTACGACGCGGCGACGCACGTTCTTCTGCCCAAACGATCAGGTGCTCTACCCACCCTGAGGCCGCCGTCCATGGCGGCCGGGAGGCATGCGATTCGACTCAGGCGGCCTGCGCGGCCTTGGCATTGCCGCCGCCCTTGGCCAGCAGGGTCAGCTTCTCATCGGTTGCCTTTTCTTCCTCCAGCGTCTCCAGCAGCAACGGCAGGGCATCCTTGTAGCCCAGCTGCTTGGCCAGCGCGGCGATGGTGCCGTAGGAGGCTATTTCATAATGCTCGACCTTCTGCGCGCCACCGATCAGGGCAGCGTCGCGCACCGGCCCCTTGTCGATGCTGTCGATCACCTCCTTGCCTTCCTCGACCAGGCCTTCCATCGCCGCGCACTTGATGCGCTTCAGGCGGATGCCGAGCACCTCGACCACCTGGTCGATGCGTTCGATCTGCCCTTGGGTTTCTTCCAGGTGCGTTTCGAACGCTGCGGCCAGATCCGGATTCTCGGCCGCACGGGCCAGGCGCGGAAGCGCCTTGGTCAGCTGCTTCTCGGCGCTGTAGATGTCCGAGAGCTCGTGGATGAACAGATCTTCCGCCGTCTTGATAGCCATGCTGGGCTCCGCTGTGAATGGAGTGCTCAGAGTAGGTCCCGTCCGGTTGCGATCAGGCGGGGAAGGAGTGAAGGCGGCATGTGAATTCCCACGCGGACCCTGCGCGCTGCCTTCACGAAGCAGCGTCTTTCGCGCATCGGCAGGACGCCGTGCCGGCGGCCTTCGCCATGGCTTCACAGTGGCATCGCTCCGTGCCCATGGAATGGCCGGTACGGTCAGTTCACCCCCGATCACGCTGGAGACTCCCATGAGCGATGACAAGAACAACGCCGGCAGCCCGGACCGGGACCGCATCAACGTCAATGAGGATTACGAACTGCGGTACTGGACCACGACGCTGGGCGTGTCCGCCGACGAACTTCGCGCGGCCGTCGCGGCAGTCGGGCCCACGGCGGTTGCTGTCCGGAAGCACTTGGGCAAATAGCGCGGAGCTGGCCATGTCCCTGGTCGAGTATCGCCGCAAGCGTCGTTTTGACCAGACCAAGGAGCCCGAGCCGGGCAAGGCGCTGCCGAAAGGCCAGCGCGCCATTTTCGTGGTGCAGCTGCATCATGCCAGCCGCAGGCACTATGACTTCCGCCTGCAGGTTGGCGATGCGCTGAAGAGCTGGGCCGTGCCCAAAGGCCCCAGTTACGACCCGAAGGTCAAGCGCATGGCGGTGGAAGTGGAAGACCACCCGGTGGACTACGCGGCGTTCGAGGGTGATATTCCCAAGGGCCAGTACGGCGGCGGCCATGTCGCCCAGTTTGACCACGGTGTATGGGCCACGCAGGGCGATCCGGAAGCCCAGCTCGCCAAGGGCCATCTGCGCTTCGAGCTGTTCGGTACCAAGTTGAAAGGCGGCTGGCATCTGGTCCGGTCGGGAAAGCCCGCGCGCCAGCCACAGTGGCTGCTGTTCAAGGACGACGACGAATTTGCCAGCGATATCGAGGCAGACGATCTGCTGGGGGACGTCGCTGAAGCGCCACCGGAGGATCTGAAGCGTGCCGGCGCTGGCAAGGCCGCGAAGAAGCGGCTGACGGCGGTACCTGCCAGACGCGCCCGGCGAAAGAACTGGGCGAAGAAGGCCCTGACGCTCAGCAAGGCGAAAAGGGCGGCAGCGCCGTCCGGGCCGTTTGAGCCGCAGTTGGCCAAGCTGGGCGAAGCGCCGCCCCAGGGCGGGCAGTGGGTGCATGAGATCAAATGGGACGGGTACCGCATCCTTGCTACGGTGGTTGAGGGCAACGTGCAGCTGTGGTCACGGAACGCGCTGGAATGGACCGCCAAACTTCCCGAAATACGTGATGCGATCGCGGCCCTGGGCCTGACTTCGGCGGCACTGGACGGCGAGCTGATCGCCGGCGCCGGCACCAAGGAAGACTTCAACCTGCTGCAGGCCACGCTTTCCGGCGAGAAGCAAGGCGTCCTGACGTATGCGCTGTTCGATCTGCTGCATCTTGATGGCGTGGATGTCGCCGATGCGCCCCTGCTGGAGCGCAAGGCCCTGCTGCAATCGGTGCTGGAGGGGCAGGGCAGCCCATTGGCCTTCAGTTCGCATGTACAGGGGGATGGCGACCAGGCCTACCGACTGGCCGGTGAGCGGCACTTCGAAGGCATCATCTCCAAGCGCGCCGATCGCAGCTACCACAGCGGCCGCAGCGAGGACTGGCGCAAGACGAAGCAGCTGGCCAGCGACGAGTTCGCGGTGGTGGGCTACACCGCACCCAAAGGCAGCCGCACCGGCTTTGGTTCGCTGCTGCTGGCCCGGCCAGACGCAACGCATGGCTGGCTCTACGCAGGGCGCGTCGGGTCCGGGTTCTCGGATGAACTGATTGGCGACATCAGCAAGCGCATCAAGGGCGGCGGCGGCCGCAAGCCAACCGCGTACGTGCCCACGCAGGACACCGATCTGCGCGCTGCGACCTGGTTCGAACCGCGTTTCGTGGTGGAGGTCTTCTACCGCGGAATCGGTGGGCAGCAACTGTTGCGCCAGGCGTCGCTGAAGGCGGTGCGGGCGGACAAGGATATCGCCGACCTCGCCGATTCCGATCGCGCCGGAGCGGCCCCGGCCGCTGCGCGGTCGCAAGCGCCCGCGCGGCGTGGGCGCCGGGTGGAAAGGGCGCCGGCAACGGATCGCGCGCCCCCCGTGCTGTCGTCCCCAGGCAAGATACTGTTTCCCGGCGACGGCTACACCAAGCAGGACGTGTGGGATTACTACGCAGCAGTGATGGAGCACCTCCTGCCCGAGGTGGTGGATCGTCCGCTGTCGATCATCCGCTGCCCCAGTGGCACCGCAAAGCCCTGCTTCTTCCAGAAACACCATACGGCCGGGCTGGCGCTGGTCGATTCGGTACGGCTGAAGGAGGAAAGCGGCATCA
Organism: Stenotrophomonas sp. YJH_SMC_69; assembly: GCF_059370495.1. Taxonomy (NCBI): domain Bacteria; kingdom Pseudomonadati; phylum Pseudomonadota; class Gammaproteobacteria; order Lysobacterales; family Lysobacteraceae; genus Stenotrophomonas; species Stenotrophomonas sp. YJH_SMC_69. The sequence goes on from NZ_JCAFTS010000007.1 coordinate 119,495, forward strand.
ACGCCCATTACCTGGTGGTGCGGGACGCAGCCAGCCTGCTGGAACTGGTGCAGTTCAACGCGTTGGAGTTCCACCCTTGGGGCAGCCACGCCGAGGCGCCCGACAGGGCCGACCGGGTGGTGTTCGATCTGGATCCCGGACCGGATGTGCCCTTTGCCGAAGTCAAGAAAGCCGCAACCGACATCCGGAAACTGCTGGCGCAGCTGGAGCTGGAATCGTTCCTGCGAGTCTCCGGCGGCAAGGGCCTGCACGTGGTCGTGCCGCTCAACCCAGGGTGCGATTGGGACCTGACCAAGCGTTTTGCGAAGGGTTTCGCCGATGCATTGGCACAGTCCGAACCGCAGCGGTTCCTGGCAACCGCCACCAAGAGCCTGCGCAACAAGCGGATCTTCGTCGACTATCTGCGCAATGGGCGCGGTGCAACGGCAGTCGCGTCCTATTCGTTGCGCGCCCGGCCGGGCGCACCGGTGGCACTGCCGATCGCCTGGGGTGATCTGGCGAAACTCAAGCGCGCCGACGCCTTCACGATCAAGGACGTGCCCGCAAAGCTCAGACGTCGCCGCAAGGACCCTTGGGCCGGCATCGCGGAAGTGAAGCAGAATCTCGCCCGATGGGCCCGGGCAGACCCGTAGGCCAGGCCCGTGCTGCGTACCGTCTGTCAGCCCGAACCCAACTGATTCGCAGAATACACAGGGCCGGAACATATCGTCGGCGCGGTTGGCCTATGCTTGCGGTACGGAATCTGGGGGGATTCGCTACAGGAGCAGCCAATGCCGATCAGGGCAGTCGCATACATAAGTGAAGCGGGCCCGGCCGTTGCGGGTGATCCTTTGGGCCTGCGCAGCGGGAAGCTGGACGACCTGGTCGATGATGCCTCCCGCTTCAACCGGAATGCCGGCGTTACCGGCGTACTGCTGTTCGATGGCGCCCGTTTCCTGCAGTACATGGAAGGACCCGAAGATGGCTTGAATGTGGCGTACTCGCGGGTACTCGGTGCTACAAGCCACACGGGACTGATCGAACTGCAGCGCGGCAGGGTAGGCAACCGGCGTCTCCCGTTCTGGCCGATGCGCTGGCTGCCGACGCAACCCGAGCAGTTGAAGAGTCTTGCCCGCGCGGACTGGTCAGGGTTCGCCCAGCGGACCGGTGACGATGCGCCAACCGAGACGGCGATGGATGTCCTTGCCAGGTTGGTGGAACCCTATGCCGTCGCGGCGTGATTGATCGGCCTAGCGGCCCCCATAGCGCGCCGCCCAGGGGATCTCGCCGCTGCACGAATCGAGGTGCCCGGTGCGCATCACGCAGTACAGGCGGGCATCCGGGTCAGCACTGGCAGCGATGTAGTCCAGCGCCTCGGCGAGCATGCGGATGAACTGCGGCTCGGGATAGAACGCCGCCCAGGTGGGCAGCATTTCCTCCAGTTGCGCGATCATCAGGTCGATTTCCAGGTGCGTGCTCACTGCCTGGCCCTCCATGCAGCCACGTTAGCAATCACGCTGCAAGCAGAGGGTCGCGGTTCGCACAGGCGACGCTGGCATCGTGTCCATGCGGCACTCACCACGTCTTGATCCTCACCGCGCCAGTGCCACGCACGTGAGGATTTCCTGCACGGGCACGCCACCGTCGTTTCACCCGGCAGGGCGTATCAGGGAAGGCTCTCCGATGAACCTGCAAGGATCCTTTTCATGGCCGACCCGTCCCCGCGCGCCAGCTTATGGTCAGCTGATTCCGATCCGCACGGCTTCCGCCCGCTCGCCGGGACCACGCGCGCGGACGTGCTGGTGGTCGGTGCAGGCATGACGGGCCTGTTGACCGCCGCCCGCTTGGCCGACAGCGGCCTGGATGTGGTGGTGGTGGATGCCGGCCCCATCGGCGGGCGCAACACGGTGATGTCAACCGGCAATCTTTACGCTCCCGTGTCCCGGCTGGCAGACCTGATCGCGCGTTGGGGCGGTGACACGGCACGTCGTGTGGTGCAGTGGCGGCAACACGCGCTGCGTTCCATCGAAACACTGGTCCACCGCTACGATCTGCACTGTGGCTTCGAGCGCGTGGCCATGCAGTACGGCGTGCAGGAGCGTTCGCGCGAGGCCACGGCGCAGTTCGAACGCGAGCTGCAGGCCTACCAACGCGTTGGCCTGCATTGCGAGCACCGCCAATCCGGGCTGCCGTTCACCTTGGCCCACGCTTTCCGCGTTCCCGACCAGGCGCAGTTGCATCCGGCGGCGTTCTGCAGGGAACTGGCCCGTCATCTGGTGGGCCGCGTGCGCATCCACGACTGGACCCGGATCACCCGCATCGAGGCTTCAGCCGGAGTGGCGACGGCCCCTGGTGCCCGCATCCATGCCAGGCACTTTGTGCTGGCCACCCACTCGCCAGCAGGATTCAACCTGGTGCAGGCCGAGATGGAGGTGTACCGCGAATACGGCGTAGCGGTACCGGTGGCCAATCCGCCAGAGGCAGGCATTCACTGGATCGCCGACCGGCACCGCTCGCTGCGCGGGGTGCATGGCGCTGATGGCCGCGACTGGCTGGTGCTGGTCGGTGAGACACATCGCACTGGCGAAACCCCGGCGATGGATCCGGCCCAGCATCTGGTCGCCGACGCGCGTCGCAACTTCAGCGTGCAGGGCGAGCCGCTGTGCTGGTCCGCGCAGCAGTTCCGGGCCGCGGATCAGCTGCCCTACATCGGCAGCAGCGCGCACGACAATGTATGGGTCGCTACCGGCTATGGGCCGGACGGATTGACCTGGGCGGGCGTGGCCGCGCGCGCGATCACGGAGGGAATCACGGGAACGACCAGCGAGATCGAGCAGCTGCTGAGCCCCATGCGCTTTACTCCGCTGCGCTCGGCTGCAGGCTGGGCCCGCACCAACGCCACGGTTGCGCGGCACATGGTGGGCGATCGCCTTGGAACCGCGTCGTCGCGCGCTCCCAGCGAGCTGGGCCGCGGGTGCGGTGCGCTGCTGGACGTGGGCGGAGAGCGCACCGCGATCTACCGCGATGATGATGGCCAGCTGCACGCAATGTCGGCGCTGTGCCCGCACCTCAAGTGCGTCGTCCAATGGAATGGCCATGAACGCACATGGGACTGCCCGTGCCACGGCAGCCGCTTTTCCGCCACCGGGGCCCTGCTGGAGGGCCCCGCCAGGCAGGGCCTCACACCGGCGGCGCTGTAGGCCGCCGCCGCAAAGGTGACCTCAGGCTTCGGCGGTTGCATCCGCTTCGCAGGGCATGCAGCGCTCCTTCTTGGACTTGATGTCTGCAGCGGTCTTCGCCAGTGCCTCGTAGCGCTGGCGTATCTCTTCAAGATGGGCCGGCTCCATCGATTCCAGGTTCAGCAGCTCCTGGTTGGCGTCCTTGCTGACCCGGATCAGCTCGTCCAGCTTGATGTGCAGCGCAGCGGTGTCAGCGTTCTGGGTATGCTGGATCAGGAATACCATCAGGAACGTCACGATGGTGGTGCCGGTGTTCACCACCAGCTGCCAGGTGTCATTGAAGTGGAAGGCCGGCCCGCTGGCGGCCCAGGCGATGATCACCCCCAGTGCCGCGACGAACGCCCCAAGACTGCCGGACAACCGCGCCGTGGCCGCCGCGACGCGTGCAAAGCCGCGCCGGATCACTGCTCACCTCCGCCGGCCTCCTCATCCGTTTCGCGGTCTGGCAGTTTGACCCGCTCACCCAGGCGCGCGGCCTGCTCGTCGGGCGTCGGGGCTGCGACGAAGGGCGAGATCGGGTCACTGGCCGGGAACGTCTCCTGCAACGCCTCTTCATGATTGCGATGGTTATGCAGCTTGGCCTGAAGCGGGCTGACCGGATCGGTGCGCTGTGCTTCCGGGTCCGGGTGGGGCAGGTCTTTCTGATCGCGTTGCATGGTGAATCTCCAGGTTGGGTCCCACTGCCGTAGTGGCGGGCCCAGCATAGGAGCCGCACTGTGAGCGGCTGCATCAAGGGTGCGGCAACGTGGCGTCAAGCCTTCAGCCAATGCAGGTTAACAATCAGCCGCGTGGCGCGGTTGGCGTCGGCCACCTGGTGTTCCGACGCTGCACGCAATCACACATCCCCTCACTCCATTCACCCTGCAACAGCGACAATAACCGCCCGTGTGCGCATGCACGTATTCCACTGATTGGCAGCAGGATCGCGAAGATGTCCAACACCCCCTTTGGCGAGTCGTCATGCGCAGCCGCGGCCAGCGGCTGCATCGAGGTCCGCGGCGCACGCGAGCACAACCTGAAGAACGTCGACGTCTCCATTCCACGCAATGCGCTGGTGGTGTTCTCCGGGGTATCGGGTTCGGGCAAATCCTCGCTGGCGTTCGGCACGGTCTTCGCCGAGGCCCAGCGGCGCTACTTTGAATCCGTCGCACCGTATGCGCGCCGCCTGATCGACCAGGCGGGCGTGCCCGACGTGGATGCCATCGACGGCCTGCCGCCGGCGGTGGCCCTGCAGCAGCAGCGCGGTGCCAGCAACGCACGTTCATCGGTGGGCAGCGTGACCACGCTGTCCAGCCTGGTACGCATGATGTATTCGCGTGCAGGCGCGTACCCGGCCCACCAGCCCATGCTGTACGCCGAGGACTTCTCGCCCAATACGCCGCAGGGGGCCTGCAGCACCTGCCATGGGTTGGGCCACGTCTACGAAGTGACCGAAGCGCTGATGGTGCCGGACCCGTCGCTGAGCATCCGCGAGCGCGCCATCGCCTCCTGGCCGCCGGCCTGGCATGGCCAGAACCTGCGCGACATCCTGGTCACGCTGGGCTACGACATCGACGTGCCGTGGAAGAAGCTGCCGAAGAAGGACCGGGAGTGGATCCTGTTCACCGAGGACACGCCGACCGTGCCCGTCTATGCCGGCTTCACGCCTGCCGAGACGCGTGCCGCACTCAAGCGCAAGCTGGAGCCCAGTTACATGGGCACCTACACCGGCGCCCGCCGCTACGTGCTGCACACCTTCGCCAACACCCAGAGCGCGCTGATGCGCAAGCGTGTCTCGCGCTACATGGAAGGCAAGCTGTGCCCCGCCTGCCAGGGCAAGCGACTGAAGCCCGAAGCGCTTTCGGTCACCTTTGCCGGTGTGGACATCGGCGAGTTCATGCGGCTGCCGCTGGATCAACTGGCCGGGCTGCTCGAGCCCATCGCGCAGGGTGACTTCAGTGCACACAGCCACGGCGCACGCACCCGCAGGAGTGCGACGCCCCGCGATCGCGCCAAGCGGGCAGCCACTGGCCGTGCGACCCACGAAGGCGCGCCCGATGTGCGGCTGACCTCGGCCCTGTCGGAGGAAAAACGCCTGGCCGCGCAGCGACTGGCGGGTGGGGTCATGGCGCGGGTACGGCAGCTGCGCGAGCTGGGCCTGGGGTATCTCTCGCTGGATCGCGCCACGCCCACGCTGTCGGCCGGCGAACTGCAGCGCCTGCGGCTGGCCACACAGCTCAGCTCGTTGCTGTTTGGTGTGCTGTACGTGCTCGATGAGCCCTCGGCCGGCCTGCATCCGGCCGACAGCCAGGCGCTGTACGACGCGCTGGACCGGCTGCGCGATGGCGGCAACTCGGTGTTCGTCGTTGAACACGATCTGGAGCTGATGCGACGTGCACAGTGGCTGGTGGACGTGGGACCGCAAGCGGGCGAGCACGGCGGGCGCGTTCTCTACAGTGGCGAGCCCGACGGCCTGCGCCGCATCGAGGACTCGCGCACCGCGCGGTACCTGTTCGACCAGGTGCCTGCGCCTGCCAGCCGGCAACGCAGCGCCGACCGCTGGCTGGAGCTGAAGGGCATCCACCGCCACAACCTGCAGGGCGTGGACGCGCAGCTGCCGCTGGGAGTGCTGACCGCAGTGACCGGCATTTCCGGATCGGGCAAGTCCAGCCTGATGGCGCAGGCGCTGCCCGAGCTGATGCTGCTGCACCTGGGGCACGAGCCCGTGGACGACAGCGCCGACAGTACGCCCGAGGACGGGCCAACCGTGATCGAAGCGACGCGGGGCCAGCTTGCCGGAGCCGTGGATGCCATCCAGCGCGTGGTGCAGGTGGACCAGAAACCGATCGGCCGCACGCCACGCTCCAACCTGGCCACCTATACCGGCCTGTTCGATCACGTCCGCAAGCTGTTCGCCGCGACCCCCGACGCGCGACGCCGCCGCTTCGATGCAGGTCGCTTCTCGTTCAACGTAGCCAAGGGCCGGTGCGAGACCTGCGAAGGCGAGGGTTTCGTAAGCGTCGAACTGCTGTTCATGCCCAGTGTCTATGCGCCATGCCCCGCCTGCCATGGCGCCCGCTACAACGAGGCCACGCTGAAGGTGTTGTGGAACGGCCGCAACATTGCCGAAGTCCTGCAGATGACGGTCGACCAGGCACAGGCATTTTTCGCCGGTGAGGAAGCCATCGCGCGGCCGCTGCAGCTGCTGCAGGAGATCGGCCTGGGCTATCTCAGGCTCGGCCAGCCGGCCACGGAGCTTTCAGGGGGCGAGGCGCAACGCATCAAGCTGGCGACCGAGCTGCAGCGCAGCCAACGCGGCCGCACGCTCTATGTACTGGACGAACCCACCACCGGCCTGCATGCGTTGGACGCAGACAGGCTGCTGGTGCAGTTGCAGCGGCTGGTGGACGCGGGAAACACCGTGGTGATGATCGAGCACGACATGCGTTCTGTCGCACAGGCCGACTGGGTGATTGACGTCGGCCCGGGCGCAGGCGGCGCAGGTGGAACCATCGTGGCGAAGGGTACGCCACGCCAGGTGGCCCGCGCCAAGGACAGCAGGACGGCGCCGTTCCTTGCCAGGGAACTGGCGCTGTAGCGACGTCATCCCCGGCTATCGCACTCCACCACGCCGGGCAGCTGCAAGCCGTTCGCCGATCAGGCGCCGCTCACATAGCGCGGCGCCGGCTGCGCGAGCGAAAGGCCCGGTGCCATCGCCTTGCGTGCGTGCTCGAAGGCGTCCCACTCAGCGATGTCCGGAAGCGCGGGAATGGTCACAAGCTCACCCTGCGCCAGCCCGGCCAGGGACGCATCCACCATGTCTTCGGCGCTCATCACGATGCCCTGTGGCAGGTGCTCCACCGGCAGGCCGGAAAGGTGCCAGAAGTCCGTCGCGGTGGCACCCGGCAGGACGACCTGGACGCGCACGCCCTTGTCGGCCAGCTCATGGTGGAGCGACTGCGAGAACGCCAGCACGAACGCCTTGCTTCCCGCGTAGACCCCGTTGAGCAGCTCCGGTGCCAGCGCGACGATGGAGGCGATGTTGATGATCGTGCCCCGGCCACGTGCCACAAACACCGGCGCTGCAGCATAGGCCAGGCGCATCGCGGCGTTCACGTTGAGCGTGATCATGCGCTCCATCTCGCCGATGTCCGACTGCAGCAGGGGCGCCGTAGCGCCGATGCCGGCATTGTTGACCAGCACCTGGATATCCGCTCGGCCTTGAATGACCTTTTCAACTTCGGCACGCCCGTCGGGGATGGTCAGGTCCGCGGCGATGATGTCCACCGTGCGGCCGGTGCTGCGGGCCAGCGCCTCGGCCAGTTGGCGCAGGCGGTCGGCGCGTCGCGCGACCAGGATCAGGTCATGGCCGGCGTGGGCCAGGCGATCGGCATAGATCGCCCCGATGCCGGACGATGCGCCAGTGATGAGTGCGGTGCCGTGATGGGTAGGGTCGTTCACAGAGGTCAGTCCGAACCGGCGAACGTCGCCGGGGTCAGGGGAAATCTAGGTCGGCTTGTACGTGTCGTAAATGTCGTATATACCTCGTTTACGGCCACCCCTGAAAAACCGTCATGCCCAGTGTTGGATTTGTCCTGCCCGCCGGATTCCAGACCATGGCGATCGCCGCGGCGTCCGCCTTCGAACTGGCCAATGCCACCGAAGGCGCGCGCCTTTACGATCTGCACATGCTGTCCGAACAGGGCGGGCTGGTGCCCAGCTCGCTTGGCATGGCCATGCAGACAGCGCCGCTTGCGCAGCAGCCGCTGGATACCATGATCGTGGCCGGCCTGCTGGAGCCAGCCCCGTCCAGCGGCGCGCTGATCGATCCGATCCGTCACGCGGCCGCACGCACGCGCAGGACCGCGTCGGTGTGCACCGGCGCGTTCCTTCTCGGCGAAGCGGGGTTGCTGGACGGGCGCCGCGCCACTACGCACTGGTTCCACGCACGTGCGCTCAGGCAGCGCTTTCCCGCCGCGCAGGTGGAGGAAGACCGCATCTTCATCACCGATGGCCCGATCTGGACCTCCGCCGGCATGAGCGCGGGGCTGGACCTGGCGCTTGGCATGATCGAGCAGGACTTCGGTGCGGATCTGTGCAGGGCGGTGGCCCGGAAGCTGGTGATCTACCATCGGCGCGGAGGCGGGCAGTCCCAGCATTCGGTGCTGCTCGAGCTGGATGCCCGGTCTGATCGCATCCAGAACGCGCTGACCTTTGCACGCCGCAATCTGCGCGCCACCTTGTCGGTTGAAGAACTGGCGCAGGCCGCGCATCTGAGCACCCGCCAGTTCAGTCGCGCGTTCCGCGAGGAAACCGGGCAATCCCCCGCCAAGGCAGTGGAGGGCCTGCGGGTGGAGGCCGCTCGCGTGTTGATCGAGCAGAGCCGCTACACGATGGATGAAGTGGCGACTGAAACGGGCTTCGGTGATACCGAACGCATGCGACGTGCCTTCCTGCGCGCCTTCGGCCAGCCCCCGCAATCGCTGCGGCGCAACGCACGGGGCGGGGCGGACTGAGTGTTCGTGGCTGGATTCATGGGATGATGCACCACTGCGCCCGACTGCCACTACATGCACACACTGACCGATCCCCACCTGCTGAATGACATCGCTGAGATCGGTCGTATTGAAGCAGTGCCGCGCATCCTTGAAACCGTCGCCCATATCACAGGCTCAAGATTCACCGCGATTGCCCGGGTGACAGAAACCACGTGGACCGCCTGCGCCACCCTGGACACCCTGGGGTTCGGGCTCGTTCCGGGCGGGCAGCTGGTCCTCGAAACCACCCTCTGTGACGAGATCAGGCAGTCATCGACCTCCGTGGTGTTCGCGCACGCCAGTGCACATCCGCTGTATTCCAAACACCATACGCCCAGGATCTATGGGCTGGAGAGTTACGCCTCCGTGCCGATCCATCGGCCGGATGGCAGTTTCTTCGGCACCCTGTGTGCCATTGATTCGTCGCCGGGCAACTTCGATGAGGCGCATGTCCAACGATCCATGGAGCTGCTTGCCGACCTCGTTGGCAACTACCTCGACAAAGAGGATCAGCTGCTGGAGGCAGAGACAGCCCTTTCAACGGCACAGCGTGTTTCCGATCTGCGCGATCAGTTCATCGCGGTGCTGGGCCATGACCTCCGCAGCCCGCTGCAGGCCATCAGCGTGGCCGCCGATTCACTGGAACTTGAGGCAACTTCCGAGCGCCAGCAGCGGATGCTCGCGCACATCGCCGCCGGCGTCACCCGGATGGATGGCCTCATCGGTGATGTGCTTGATTTCGCCAGGGGGCGGCTGGGAGGAGGCATTCCGGTTTCGCTCCAGGAAAGCCACACCTTGCAGGCGGCGCTTGAACAGGTTGCAGAAGAAGTGGCGATCGCTACCGGTCGGCAGGACATCAACGTCCAGATGCGGATCGAAGGTGGCGTGGTCTGCGACACCGGCAGGCTGTCGCAGCTGCTGGCCAACCTGCTGACCAACGCAGCCCAGCACGGCGAGCGCTCCGCCCCAGTCACGCTGAGGGTTCAGGCCGCATCCCATCGCCTCACGCTGGATGTGCATAACGCCGGCTGCATTGCGCCTGAGCGGCTGGGGACGATTTTCAGCCCGTTTTCGCGTGAGCAGGGCGAGCTGCCCAGGCCAGGGCTTGGCCTGGGCATCTACATTGCATCGGAAATTGCCAAGTCCCACGGCGGAACACTGGACGTGCAGTCGAGTGAGAGCGACGGCACCGTGTTCACATTCCAGATGCCGACCGCGGCGCGTCCATGAAGGTGGGCGCCAGGCAACAGAAGGGCTCCGGCACCGCGCCGGAGCCCTGGCCACTCACTTTTCCTGCAGGAACGTCAGCAGGTCCTGGTTGACCTTGTCCTTGTGGGTGTCGGTCAGGCCATGCGGCGCACCCGGGTAGACAATCAGCCTGGCGCCCTTGATCAGTTTCGCTGACTGGCGGCCAGAGATATCGATCGGCACGATCTGGTCGTCGTCACCGTGGATCACCAGGGTGGGGACATCGAACTTCTTCAGGTCGGCGCGGAAATCGGTGGCCGAGAACGCGGCGATCGAATCGTAGGTGTTCTTGTGGCCGCCCTGCATGCCCTGCGCCCACCACGCATCGATCAGCCCCTGCGACACCTTCGCACCGGGGCGGTTGAAGCCATAGAACGGGCCCGACGGAATGTCCCGGTACAGCTGCGCGCGGTTATCCATCTGTGCCTTGCGGATGCCATCGAACACTTCGATCGGCAGGCCGTTGGGGTTGTCGGCGGTCTTCAGCATGAACGGCGGCACCGAGCTGATCAGCACGGCCTTCTTGACCCGGCCGGTGCCATGCCGGCCGATGTAGCGCGCCACTTCGCCACCACCGGTGGAGAAGCCCACCAGGGTCACATCGTGCAGGTCCAGTGTGTTGATCACCGTGGCCAGGTCATCGGCGTAGTGATCCATGTCGTTGCCGTCCCACGGCTGGCTGGAGCGCCCGTGGCCGCGACGGTCATGCGCGATGACGCGGTAGCCATGGTTGGCCAGGAAGATCATCTGCGACTCCCAGCTGTCCGAATTCAACGGCCAGCCATGGCTGAAGGTCACGACCGGGCCGTCCTTCGGGCCCCAGTCCTTGTAGTACAGCTGCACGCCGTCGGCGGTGGTGATGTAGCTGGCAGTGCGCGCGATGGCGGTTACCGGAGCCGGCTTGGCTGGTTCGGCGGCCTGCGCGGACAGGCCGGCCTGGACCGAGAGGGCGAGGGCGGCAACGGCCAGGGTACGGGCGAAGGTGTTCATGCGGAAACTCTCATGGGTGGGTGGTGAGACGTACTTTGCGCCTGCAATCAGGCGTCCGGGTGATGAAGTGTCCGGATTTCTTGATAGATCGTCTTGCACGGATGTGCGCGTACGAATCGATCGCGATCGCCTGTTGACAAGGTAGAACGCCCGTTCTACCTTGCAGCCATGAGCAAGCTCACCACCGACACCCAACAGAAGATCCTGGCCACGGCCGAGGCGCTGATCTACCAGAACGGGATCCACGCCACCGGCATGGACCTTCTGGTGAAGACCTCGGGCGTGGCGCGGAAGAGCATCTACCGCCACTTCGAGAACAAGGACGACGTGGCCGCCGCTGCATTGAAGGCGCGCGACGTGCGCTGGCTCGCCTGGTTCCGGCATGAGTGCGAGAAGGCGGACAGCCCGGAAGCACGCATCCTCGGCATGTTCACCGTGCTCAAGAACTGGTTCCAGTCCGAGGGCTATCGCGGTTGCGCCTTCATCAATACCGCAGGGGAGGTCGGCGACCCTGCCGATCCGATCCGGGAAATCGCGCGGAATCACAAGCAGAAGCTGCTCGATTACACGCGGGAACTTACCGAACAACTGGATGTGGAGCAGCCGGCGGACCTGGCCCGTCAGCTGCTGATCCTGATGGAAGGCGCCATCACCCTGTCGCGCGTGATGGGTGATTACGGCGCCGCAGACACCGCGAAGGACGTTGCAAAGCTGTTGTTGGAACAGGCCAAGCGTTAGCGCCTGGGTACGCCAGATCCTATGAAGCAACCCGTATATCCATTTCTATTGGAGGTCTCCCCGTGTCCGCAGAACAGCCCCGTCCGCCGCTTCCTCCGTTCACCCTTGAATCGGCCACGCAGAAGGTGCGTCTTGCCGAGGATGGCTGGAATTCCCGCGATGCCGACAAGGTGTCGCTTGCCTATTCGCTCGACACCCAGTGGCGTAACCGTGCCGAATTCACCAATGGCCGGGAGGAAGCCCGGCAGTTCCTGGCACGCAAATGGAACAAGGAACTTGAGTACCGCCTGATCAAGGAGCTCTGGGCCTTTACCGAAAACCGCATTGCGGTCCGCTACGCGTACGAATGGCACGACGACTCCGGCAACTGGTTCCGTTCCTATGGCAACGAAAACTGGGAATTCGGAGAGGATGGCCTGATGCAGCGCCGCTTCTCCTGCATCAACGACCTGCCCATCAAGGAAAGCGACCGCAAGTTCCATTGGCCGTTGGGGCGTCGCCCGGACGATCATCCGGGGTTGTCGGAACTGGGTATGTGATTCCCGCTGAGGCGCCTTCCGAAGCTCGCTCAGGTACGATGGGGCGGCCGGCATCTGCGCCGGCCGGGGCAGGGGCGCAATGGACATGCAGGCAGGGGGCGGCGTCGATCCGCCGGCAACGACCGATTCGCAGGAACTGACATTCCACTGGCTCTACCAGCGGGTGCAGGGGCTGGTTGAGCACAGCATCTATCCGAAGGCGGGCAGGGTGGAGACGTGGGCGTTTCGCATCGGCATGGGTGCGGCGATCGTCGGCATTCTCACTGGCCAGCTTCCGGATCGATGGCTGCCTGTCGGCGCAGTGCTGCAGGTGGTTGTTGCCTGCCTGGCAATCGAAATTGGAGGGTTCATTGCCGGGGGCGTCCTGGCCGCCCGCAGGGGCATTCGCCAGTTCAGCCAGCCTCGGCTCTCGCACGCGCGGGAGATGGATGGCGATTTCGCGCACTGGCAAGCGGTGGTGACCGAGCTTCGCGGATTTCCGCGCGTCCAGCGCGAGCGGCGCCTCAAGTACGTCAGTCACCTGCGCACAAACATGATTGAGCGCATGGGCATGATGTATGGCGGGCTGCAGCGGCTTGGACCATTCCCGCTGTTGATTGCCCTCTACCTGCAGTTCCGCGGATGGAAATGGGGCGACTGGGCGGGCGCTTTCGATGTTGGATTGCTAGGCGCACTGCTTATCTTCGCCATGGTGCTGCTGTACCTGCTGGGCTGGATGCTGATCGGCCTTCGCACCAGGCTGGATACCTACGTGGCATTGTTGGAGGGCTCTATCCACGAGCCCGAACCCTCGAAGCCAGCGCCGTGAGGGATAAACAGAACTGTGAGCCATCCAGTGAAGCATACGCATGGCTCAAGAGTGCCGCGCTGAAGAGTAAAAGTCGCGGTTGCCTGCATTGGTCGGATCGTACATGTCGCCGACTTCACAGGCCTGTACCCCGCAGATGGGCATAGTGCCCCTTGGGTAGTGTGAGCGCGTCCATCCAGCCACGGGATTTTCCCGAACGCCAGGAGGTCACTGTGCCAAGTTGTGATGAAGGAATGAAGTTGACGCGTCGCCAGGTGATCGCCGGCGGCGTCACGACCGTGGCAATGTCCGCCGCACCGGGGGCGTCATCGCTCGCCGCCGAACTGGCGACGCCCCCGCCGCCCAGGCCGCCGGTCGTCAGCACGGTGGCGTTGACCGTCAACGGCAAGCGGCGGGAGCTTGAGCTCGACACGCGGACTACGCTGCTCGATGCCCTGCGCGAACATCTGAAGCTGACCGGGACCAAGAAGGGCTGCGACCACGGTCAATGCGGTGCCTGTACCGTGCTGGTCAACGGTGAGCGCATCAATGCCTGCCTCAGCCTGGCGGTGCAGCACCAGGGCGATGCCATCACCACCATCGAAGGGCTCGGAACCCCCGATGACCTGCATCCGATGCAGGCCGCCTTCATCAAGCATGACGGCTACCAGTGCGGGTACTGCACGCCGGGGCAGATCTGCTCGGCGGTGGCGGTACTGGACGAGATCAAGCGGGGTGTCCCCAGCCATGTACAGGCGGACGTCAGCGCACGGCCCCGGGCCACCAACATGGAGATGCGCGAACGCATGAGCGGCAACCTCTGCCGCTGCGGGGCCTATTCCAACATTGCCGAGGCGATGGAAGAGGTTGCTGGCGTGACCTCTGCAGGGAGGCGCTCATGAGGGCCTTCAGTTACGAACGCGCCAAATCCCCCGCCGAGGCCGCCAAGGCCGTCGCCGGTACCGAGGGCGCGAAGTTCCTGGCCGGAGGGACCAACCTGCTCGACCTGATGAAGCTGGAGGTCGAGACGCCAGCGCACCTGGTCGATGTGCAGGACATCGGCCTGGACAGGATCGAACCCACCGACGAGGGTGGCCTGCGCATCGGCACGCTGGTCACCAATACCGCGCTGGCCTCGCATGAGCGCGTGCGCCGCGACTACGCGGTGCTGACCCGCGCGATCGTGGCAGGCGCCTCCGGGCAGCTGCGCAACAAAGCCACCACCGGCGGCAACCTGCTGCAGCGCACGCGCTGCCCGTATTTTTACGACCCCCATCTGCCCTGCAACAAGCGCCTGCCCGGATCCGGCTGCGGCGCACTCGAGGGGTTCTCCCGGCAGATGGGCGTGATCGGCACTTCGGACAGCTGCATCGCGACCTATCCGGGCGACATGGCGGTGGCCCTGCGGGTGCTGGACGCCTCGATCCAGACCGTCAGCGGTGACGGCAGTACGCGCAGCATCCCGATTGCCGATTTCCATCGTTCCCCCGGCGACAGGCCGCAGCAGGACAACGTGCTGCAGCGCGGTGAGCTGATCACCCACGTCACGCTGCCGGAGCCCCTGGGCGGTCGGCACGTGTATCACAAGGTACGTGACCGCGCGTCCTATGCGTTCGCACTGGTGTCGGTCGCTGCGGTCGTGCAGCGAGACGGGTCGGCGCGGTTCGCCTTCGGTGGGGTTGCGCCGAAGCCGTGGCGCGTCGAGGCAGCCGAACCGCTGCTGCGCGACGGCGTAAAGGCCGCGACCGGGCAGGTGTTCGCCGGCGCCCGTCCGACGCCGGAGAACGCATTCAAGATCGCGCTCGCCGAGCGCACCCTCGCGGCCGTGCTGGTGGAAGGAGAGCGCTGATGCCCCTTGAATTCAACGCCCCCGCCGGCGACAACCTGTTCGACAAGGCCAAGGTCGTCGGCAAACCGACGCCGCGCATCGACGGTCCGCGCAAGACCACCGGCACCGCCCCCTATGCCTACGAGCGCCACGACGTGGCGCCGAACCAGGCCTACGGCTACATCGTCGGTGCGGGTATCGGCAAGGGGCGCATCATTTCGATGGATGCCTCCCGCGCACGTGCCGCGCCCGGCGTACTGGCGGTCATCACCGCACCGGAAACCAAGCCGGTCGGCAAATCGAACTGGAACAACGCGCCGTTGTTCGGCGGACCCGAAGTGGCCCACTACCACCAGGCCATCGCCTGCGTGGTGGCAGAGACCTTCGAGCAAGCCCGCGCCGCCGCGGCGCTGATCCGCACCCGCTACGAGCGCAGCAAGGGCCGCTTCGATTTCCCGGCCCTGGCACCGACCGCGCCGCTGGCAAAGGGGCGTGACGGCAAGCCCGACCGGCAGGCGCTGGGCGATTTCGACACCGCCTACGCGAGCGCCGCGGTCAAGCTCGACGAGACTTATCACACCTCCGACGAAAGTCATTCGATGATGGAGCCGCACGCCACCATCGCCGCCTGGGAGGGTGACACGCTCACGCTGTGGACGGCGAACCAGATGATCGACTGGGCCAGGCAGGGCATGGCGGCGATCCTCGGCATCGACCCTGCCAAGGTGCGGGTGGACTCGCCCTATATCGGCGGCGGCTTCGGCGGCAAGCTGTTCATCCGCGCCGACGCGGTGCTGGCCGCGTTGTCGGCCAAGCAGGTCGGGCGACCGGTGAAGATCGCGCTGCAACGCCCGTTGATGCCCAACAACACCACGCACCGGCACGCCACCCTCCAGCGCGTGCGGATCGGCTGCGGAAAGGATGGCCGGATCTCCGCCATCGCCCATGAGAACTGGTCGGGCAACATCAACGGCGAGGATGGCGAAAACGGCACCCTGCAGACGCCCAAGCTCTATGCAGGCGCCAACCGCCTGGTGGCCAACTACATCGCCACGCTCGACATGCCCGAAGGCAATGCGATGCGCGCACCGGGTGAAGCACCGGGCCACATGGCGCTGGAAGTGGCGATGGACGAAATGGCCGAGAAGCTGGGCCTCGATCCGATCGCGTTCCGCATCCTCAACGAGCCCGAGGTCGTGCCCGGCGATCCGTCCAAGAAGTTCTCCGACCGCAACCTGGTGCGCTGCCTGCGCGAAGGCGCGGAGCGCTTCAACTGGAACAAGCGCAATGCCAAGCCGGCGCAGGTCAGGGAAGGGCATTGGCTGGTCGGCATGGGCGTGTCCGCGGGCTATCGCGGCGCACCGACGATGAAGTCGGCGGCGCGGGTCCGGCTTGACGGCCAGGGCGGGGTGATTGTCGAGACCGACATGACCGACATCGGCACCGGCTCCTACACGATCATCGCGCAGACGGCAGCCGAGACCATGGGCGTGCCGCTGGACCAGGTCCAGGTCACCCTCGGTGACTCCCGTCATCCCGCCTCCGCCGGTTCCGGCGGCCAGTGGGGCGCGGCAAGCTCCACCGCGGGCGTGTACGCGGCGTGCGTCAGCCTGCGCCGCAAGGTGGGCGAGAAACTCGGCTTCGACGGCGACACCGCAGACTTCGCCAATGGCCGCATCCAGGCGGATGGGCGGACCATCACGCTGGCGGAGGCGGGAACCCTGTCGGCGGAGGACGGCATTGCCTTCGGCGACTTCAAACAAGGCTACGACGTCGGCACCTATGCAGGACATTTCTGCGAGGTCGCCGTGCATGCCTACACTGGAGAGACGCGCATTCGCCGCATGCTTGCCGTATGCGATGGCGGCCGCATCCTCAATCCGCTGTCTGCACGCAGCCAGGTCATCGGCGGGATGGTGATGGGTGCGGGCGCGACCCTGATGGAGGAGCTGGTGGTCGACAAACGGCTTGGTTTGTTCATCAACCACGACCTGGCCGGCTACGAGGTTCCCGTGCACGCCGACATTCCGTACCAGGAAGTGGTCTTCCTCGACACGCTGGATCCGGTGATCTCGCCGATGAAGGCCAAGGGTGTGGGTGAACTGGGCATCTGCGGGGTTGGCGCCGCGATCGCCAATGCGATCTACAACGCAACCGGCGTGCGCGTGCGCAGCTATCCCATCACCCTGGACAAGCTGTTGCCCGGCTTGCCCGACATAGGCTGACGTTGCGCATGGACCGACCCGTAGCCTCGCCCACTCTGGAGGTCTCCGCCGCAGGCGGAGGGGAGCCCGGCGATCTTGCCGAGGACCTGTCCGCAGCGCCGGGCTTCCTCGCCGAAGGCAGCCCGCGCGGCGTGCTCGAGACGGCCTTGACGCGCGTGCGTGCGGGGGAGCACGCCGTGCTCGCGCTGGTGCTGGAAACCGATGGCTCCACCTACGCCGGTGCCGGCGACATGGTGCTGTTCTGCAACGGCGGCCAGGTCGGCTGGCTGAGCGGCGGATGCCTGGAGCCCGAGCTCGCGCGACGCGCGGAGCAGGTGAGCGCGGCAGGGCGGGTCGACTGGATCGAGATCGACACCCGCAGTGACGACGACCTGTTGAGCGGGTCCGCGCTCGGCTGCCGCGGCCGGCTTCGGATTGCGCTGCTGCCGTTGCGTGCCATGGCCGGCCTCGACGACGTCATTGAGGCTTGGCTGCGCGAGGGCGTGTCACTCCAGCGCGACCTTCGCACGTCGGGGCAGGTCGTTTTCCGTGCGGGCCATCGCGAGCAGGCGTGGCAGCTGCATCCGATGGAGGGTACGCAGCCCTTTGGCGAGGGTGCGTGGCGTTTGCCGTTGCCCCGGCTTCCGCGGGCCCTGGTGTTGGGGGGCGGTCCCGAAACGCCCTTCCTGGTTCCGCTGCTGCGCGGCCTGGGGTGGCGGGTCAGCGTAGCCGAACGGCGAGCGCGCTGGGCCTCAGCCGGGCAGTGCGCGGATGCGCATCTTCAGACCAGCCCGGCCGAGGCCCTTCATGGCGACCGTTGCGACGCGGCACTGGTGATGCATCACGATTTCGAACTGGACCGGGAGACGCTGGTGGCCCTGGCTGATACCAACGTCGCGTTCATTGGACTGCTGGGTCCGCGGCGAAGGCGCGAGGACCTGTTCAAGCTGCTGACACCGGATCAGCGCCACCGCCTTTCCCCGAGACTTCGGTCACCGGTCGGCCTGAACATCGGCGGCCGAGGGCCGGAGGCGATTTCGCTCAGCATCGCCGCGCAGCTGCAGCAATGGCGAAGCGCGGACGGCAGGTGACTGACGCGCATGCGGTCATCGTGCTTGCTGCCGGCGGGAGCACCCGACTTGGCCAGCCCAAGCAGCTTCTGACCCGGCAGGGCGAGACCCTGTTACATCGCGTAGTGCGGCTAGCGCTGGAGCTCGCGCCAGCGCAGGTCCTGGTCGTGGTGGGCGCGAACGCACAGGCAGTGACATCCAGCATTGCCGGGCTGGATGCCACGCCGGTAACCAATCCCCACTGGGAACGCGGCCTGGCGAGCAGTCTGCAGGTTGCCGGCGCACACCTGCTGCCCACGGTGACCGCGGTGATGGTCGTGGCATGCGACCAGCCCGCAATCGAGCGCTCGCATCTGCAGGCGCTGCTTTCCGGTGCCCGCGCCGCAGCGTCAACGTGCGCGGGCACCCGCCACGGAAATGCGCTTGGCGTTCCCGCAGTCGTGCCGCGCGCCTGGTTCACCCCTGTCGGTGCAGCCGGTGACCGCGGCTTCGGAGCGCGCCTGCGGCAACTTCCTGTCGATACGGTGCATGTCGTGCAGGCACCGGAACTGGCCCTGGATATCGATACGCCAGAAGATCTTGCGCGTGCGCGCGATGCGGGCTGGATCGATGCCGGGAGGTGACCCGCATGATCACTGGGCCAATGCCTGGCTCGCAGGTGACGAGCGGCAGGGCTGGAGCCCTAACCCTCGCTGCCCGCAGCCCTGTAGAGTCGAGCCATGCTCGACTACGGCACGCCACATCGCGCCCCATCAGGCACATCACTAGCAAGAATCTGCAGCACACGATCCAACAGAACAGGTTCCGGCACGTCAGCCAGCACCTGCTCCAGATAGCCCACCGGCTCCAGCTGCCATTGAAGTAGCGTGCCAATCTGCAGAACGGCGGGCGCCCGCTGCTCCGCGTCCAGTGAGACCTGCAACAGCAGATGGTGCGAGCGCCCCTCCAGCCACAGCACGGGTATGCCCCGGCAATGAACCTGGAACTCGGCATCTCGGCGCCGCTCGACGAACTGGAAGCCCTGCCGTGGCCGAGAGTCCACGAACTGCATCGCCTGGCGGCGCAGCTGTGAAAATCGATCGTCGTTGATGCCTTGGAACGCGACGGGCGAGGGCACCGGCGTCGCAGGCCACAGCGCCTGTGCCGCAACCACCACCACAAGACAGAGCGCGTTGGCCGCCCAGCGGCACCACGCCACTCAGCCCTCCGGATGCAGTCGGGTACTTGCGTGTGCGGTAAGGCCGATTCCGGCCATGATCAGCCCCTCCATTACGCGCGGGCCAACGTACTGCTCCAGCTCGCCATTTTCGCGGGCGCGCTGCGCGGCCAGCAGAATCTCCAGGACCACGCGAAGCCCGGCCAGCGAGCAATCGGTATCCGCCAAGGCGATGCGCCGGCCCGGCATCTGATGGCGCTCTGGCCACGGTTGACCATCGGACGCGGCGCCGGAGCCGATGCTGTGCAGCAGGGCGATGAGGGTGTTCGGATCCAGCCCGGGGCCGTTGGAGGGCGCGTCGTGGATCGGGTGCGGGGTAGGGGAGTGGGGCTGGTTCATGGCAGGGCTCCTTGCGCGCATGCAGAAGCCGCCACCGATAAAGGTGGCGGACGGTGCGAGGTTCGAAACCCGGTCTACGCTAAAACCGGCAGGCACAAGGCCTCCGCGCACCGCCCGCCATAGCCGGCCGACGGATTGCCAGCCGGCACCACCTGAGGGGTGATGCCGGCTGGCAAGCGTTTACTTCAGCGTAGAACCGGGGTTTCGAATCCCGGCCACCCGTTTCCGGTGGCACGCAAAGGAATACGCCCGGTTGTGCGCGATGCCAATGCAGTAAGGCCGATGCCGTCACCACATTCAACATTTTCAGAATCGTTGCATATGGCGCAACGGGCCTGGAGCCTTGCGCCGCAAGGCTGTTGTCGATGTCGGCGGTGCACGCCTGACGAGTGTCGGCATCCGTCCGGCGAGGCCGTGAAGGAGGCGGATGCGACAGGGTTGCCAAAGGCCGCCAGGCGTCAGTAGCCCTTCAACGCGACCTTGGTCCGCTCCAGCCATGCGGCATTGTGGCTGCGTGCGTGACGCGACCAGTGCTGGGCATCATCGATGATGCTGGCGAACAGGCTGCGGGCCTGCTCACGATCGTCGGGCTGCGGCTGTGCCATCAACCACTCGGCGTACAGGCAGCGGGCGGCGGCATCGTTTCCGCATTCCACGGCTCGCTCGAACGCGGCGCGGATGCCGGGCGCTTGGGCAGCCGCCAGTGCCTGCGCGTAAAGCAGGGTCTGTTCCGGCTTGCGGCGCACATCCGAATGGCGGGCGAACAGGCCGTCCAGCGTCTCCGCCGCAAGCGCGGGCTGCCCCGAATCGAGGCGGGCACGCGCCAGGCCGGTCAGAATGTAGGGATCGTCGCCCAGCGGCGAGCTGGCTGCCTGCTCAAGCAGGGTTCTGGCTTCCTCCGCCTGGCCAGCATCCAGCAGTGTCATGCCCAGGCGAACCCGATTCTGCACGGTGGGCGTACGTGCCAGTTCGGCGCGGGCATTGCGCAGGTCCTGGCCCGGGTCCATGAGCTGCTTGGCGGAACGGACGACCTGCCGGGCGCCGCGCGAGTGGCGGGCTTCCGGGAAGTAGATCGCCAGGAAGTAGACGACGCTGCCGAGCAGCGGGAACGAGAAGAGCAGGATGAGCCAGTAGAGGCTCTGGCCTGAGCGGATGGCGTGCACCGCGAAGTAGATGGCCGCCAGTACGTGGAGTCCGATTCCGATATAGGGCATGTGCGCCGCCTCGTCCTTGTGAGGGTTGGCACTATAGTGGGGGAGGGGGGGGGCGCCAATGGGGCGGGGCGATCGGGCGTGACGCGTCACGTTAATTGGATCAACCCCTCCTCGACGCAGGGCAGGCCTACCGATGCGGTAAAAAACCGGGTGATTAAACGGAGGGCAAATGGAGTTTGAGAAGATCCGGGCAGTAGTCAGGCTTGCGGAATACACGGTCGTCGACCGGCCGCCACTCCGGGTGAAGGAGGGTCCGCTGCTTGCATTTTCAGAAGAGTTTTTAGTCGGACCATGGTTAATCATGAGTGGCTTCAGCATCATCTGGAAACGCCTACTCTGGATCTTCCTCCTCACACTCATCTTCATGAGTGGATTCTTCCTTATGGAATCCGCTTTCGATCCTGTCATGATTATCGCCGCATTGGTGCTGAGTGTTGTCAGCGTCTACTTCGGTCTTCCTACTCGAACGGTCCTTGCGGGCGTCACCGCAACGTCTACTGGAAAGCTTGCAGTTGCTATCGAGGAATTTGTGAAGGATCAAGCAGAGCTGGAGCGATTGTCCTCCGGCGTGCAGCTAGTGAAAGCTCAAACGACCGAGCGAATGGCGCGTTTCAATGTGTTCGCTGGCATCCTTTGGGGCGCCCTGTTCTGGCTCGTCACGGCACGCGTGCTATCCCCGGCCATTTCACTGGACACTGTAAAGGCGAGCATCTTTCCAGCCATCGCTGTAGCAACCCTGTTCATCGGGCTGTCTGTGGTTGCGGCTGGCTACGCAGCAGCTGTACGAATCGCCTATCAGACATTGGACTTTGCGCTCCTGGAGGTTAAGGGGAAGCTAGCTTGCGGCATCCTCGCATCATCAGACTCATAGATCGCGGGGTAAGCACTACGGAAATCTGGCCGCTCCATACACCTACGATAGATATCAACTAATTCTCACAGGCTCTCATAAGTATTGCTTTCATTCTGGCCCAACTAGGGCGGGTTGCTCTTTGCTCGCCGCATCGACTGCGGCATGATAAATTGAAAGATGCGGTTCGCACTGACGTGCCCGCGCCGGGGTCGAGCCACTGGCCGCCGGGTCATCATTGACAGCACATGACAGAGAAGGAAATCATCATGGCAGCGACGATCCAGGAATTCGTACACGAACGAGGTATCAAGTATCTGGTTCATTTCACGAGGGAGAGCAATCTGACTTCCATCATTCAGCGAGGACTTGTACCTAGGGATCTGTTAGCTGGAGAAGGCGGGGTTAAGTTTAACGATACTGTACGGCTAGACGGGACATCGGCAGTCTGTCTTTCAATTGACTTCCCCAACTACAAGATGTTCTTCAAGGTTAAGCAGGCAGATGTCGACGAAAGCTGGGTAATTGTGGCGGTTAGCCCCGCTGTACTGTCGTCACCCACTGTCGCATTCTGCGCTGGCAATGCAGCGTCGGCCGCGATGACAAGCATTCCGATCGCTCAACGCATGGGGCTACAAGCCCTTCAGGGCATGTACGCTGACTGGAATGGTGTGAGCCGCGCAACTCTAGGCATCCCCGATAGATACCCAACTAATCCACAAGCTGAAGTCCTAATGCTAGAGGGAGTTTCGAGAGAGCACATACTTGGAGTATTTGCTTTGAATCAAGCGGTAAAGGCTAGGCTTGTTGCTACGCACGCAAAGCTGAACGAAAGAAATGTTGCAGTCAATGCGAGTATTTTCCGCTACCGCCAGGACTACGCCCATTGGAAACAGGTGGCTGACAGTGGCATCTAGGCCAGTATTTGCGCCTTCACTCAGTGGCGACCTGCTCGTGCTCACGAGGCACGTCGACTTTCAGTGGTTCCCTGGGATGTCGAAAACTCAGTCTCAAAAGTCGATTCGATCCCTGCATGCGGAAGCGAGTAGGCAATTTGGGCTGGACGATATACTTGAGATATCAAGCAAGTCAGCCGACGCTCTTGGAGTAAGCTTGAGCGCCTTTAATCTGATGATCAAGACAGTCAAGCGTGGCCGCGAGTTCAGCTTGGAATGCGCATATCAAGCAAGCAAGGTGTTTGAGTCTGGAGGTCCCTACGTTGACTTGATGGATGCATCATCGATTGATGCCAAGCGAGATCCGCGCCTGACTCGAAGTGGTCGACTGGTTGGCTTCCGGTTCTTTGGGATCGACTGGGAACTGGAGCCAAAGACCGCGTTTTATGATTGGTTGTACATCAACGCACTTCACAAGCAGCCCGCAATTGCCGATGAGGTGATGAGGTATCAAGCCTTTACTGATATAGCTTTTAATCCGGAAAAATCCGTAAACTGCCAAGCTTATTCCGCAGCGCTCTATGCATCCTTGCGGGGGCGCGGTCTTTTGACGGTGGATATTCTTAAAGACAAATTCGCGTTCTTATCCATTGTCGATACCAATCATGTAAGCAATGCACGCGAGGATACCTCTGTTCAAAGTCGACTCATTTAGGGCTGATGATTACGGCGACAGGGAATGCACATGTTCTTACTAGACCACAGCAAAGAAATCGCATCGTTGTTAGCTCCTGTGCTAACAGCGACTTTCGGCTGGCTCTCCAAGGGGCGCGCTAGGCTGCTTTGTGCCCAGAGGCATGGCTTTACCTTCTATATCCCTCCTGAAGCCGATAGCTCGGGACAGCAGAGAGATGCCATCACTGTGCACACCATCTCCTATTTCATTCGGAACGATGGAAAAATTCCTCTGAATGGAGTGGAGGTGGTTTGGCAGTGGAAGCCAGATGGAATGCACCTTTGGCCTCCGCGCCCATTCTCTCAGGAGCAAACACATGACGGCCGCCATGTCGTGGGGATCAAGAGCTTGGCGCCAGGCGAAGACTTTTTGGTAGAGGTGATTGGATTCGGCTCAGCGCTGCCTCAGATGCAAAGCTGCCGAAGCGAGCAAGCAGTGGCGAGGCATGTAGAGCTTAATTTCTACGAGAAGTTGCCGGCTTGGCGATACCGAATGGTGCGAATTTTGACGCTTGCGGGCATCGCGGGGATCGCATATGCAGTATTACTGTTGCTACAGATCATCCTGGTAGGCAGCAAATTGGTGACGCCGTAGGAATTCCACCAACGGGAAGCTGGCTAACATCCTCAGGAGGAGGGGATGGATACTCGACTTGGCATCTTCTGAGTGTTGTTAGCTGCAGCCGGCTCTGTTTCAGGGCAGCAGATCCATTCAGTCAGGGGCCCTGCACCAAATCACATCCCGATAGCGCCCAGCGCGACCCACAACTCGATGGCAAAGACCACTACGCCATTCAACTGTGACCAGTACCGCTGGCCTAATCACCCGCACCCGGGAATGAACCCGCTTTGTGACGGGCTTGAGGCCGATGTCCTTCAAGGCGAGTCCAGGCAGGCGGGACGCCCTAAGCCATCAACCGAGGTTGTTGCATTGCCTGCAATGGGTACGGATGCAGCTAAACGCTCAGGAATGGCCTGCATAGGCGGTCAGGCAATGCGTAAGCTATCGAACGGCTGGGAGCAGGTTTTGTCTCCCAGAGGCGGCTGGCTTTGCTGCCGGGAGCGTTGATTTCAAGGGCAGGGCGCGGAGCCCCTGCAAACCAGCCAGCCTCCAACCGATGTAGCGCGCAACAACCACTGTGAAATTAACCTCAGGTGCAAGATGGCTATCAGCAAGGAAGATTCTGACCAGCTTCGTGACGTGCGTGGAGCTGAGTTCTTTGAGCGCTATAACAAGCCGCACCCATACGCTCACAACCTTCTTCAGGGCCACCTCTTCATAGAAGAGCAACTTGAAGTGATCATTATGTCCGTATTCTCCGAGCCTGAGGCTGTAATTGAGGCTAAGTTGAGCTTTTGGACAAAATTGAAGCTTGCGCAGGGAGTGGTTGGCAAGAGTGTCGACATCTGGCCCGCACTTGAAAAACTCAATTCCGCGCGCAACGAGCTAGCCCATGGACGGGACCTGTCCATCCTTGAAAGGAAGATCGATGATTTCCTAAGCGCGATGCCCGGCTTGAGCGAGCATCACCGGAAGGATGATTCGCGTGCGCACAAGTTGAACATGGCAATAATCGGGGCCGCTGGCTATATCACTCGGACTGCAGAGAGCTACCGCCCCAGAGCATCCGTCACTGAATGATCTGGGGTGTAGGGGCAGCGCCCCTACGAACAAAGCCTTACACGCGCTGACGCGGTTTCGGCCCACGACTCATGTAGACCACATTGGACGTCTCGGCGCCGGGGCCGGGATCACGCACGCAGAACCGTCGTTCTCGGCGAATTCTGAGCGCTTCGGCTAGGTAGATGACGCTGGATTTCGCCGTGGTCGAAGCTTTCCGTGCAGCTGCGGTCCGGGGAGCCGCCTCAGCCATCATCAGCCGCCATTCCCGCGCGATGTTGCAGGTCAAGGACCACCAGGTCATGTCACAAGGCTCCAGTTGGTGACCCTCAGGGGTGAACATATGCCCAGCTTGGAATCCGAAACCGGCCCAAGGGCCGGTTAGGTCGATGCGATCATGGGGATCGATTTTGCTCATGCTGCAATCTCATCCTTGTCGGGGGGAGCCAACAGGGAGGCAAGAGCCAAGCCAGAGCCAAGCCACAGCCGGAGCCATTGCCAAGCAGAACCCATGAACCGGATCACGCCCGATACAGCATTTCGCAATCTTGGTACTTGTTTGTACTGTTGCGCCCCGGAAATGGCTGTTTCAGCGAGAAAAATGCAAGAATCCAGAGCATTCAAGTGTTTCGCAGACGTCGAGGGCCAAGTGTTGCGGCTGATGCTTGAGCAAGGCGCAACGGAACTTCATGATCGCGCAACGGGCAGGCACCTGCCGTTGCGCGACCCCGGGGCACGTGATGGCCCTCCAGGCTGTGGCGCAGTCAGGAGTATGCGCCTTCTTCAGCTGGCGAGATTCAAGCGGCTGTGCTCGAGAAGCACGCAGGACGTACGGTTGCCGGCGTCCGACTTCCGGCGGCTCTTCGGCGCGGGTACCAAGAGGTGAACCCGGACCTAAATCAGATCCAGATCGTCTGGCGTCAGCCCTGCCAGCGCCAGCACCCTGTCTTGCCTCATCTGTTCCCCCCAGAGACTCCATGTCCGGTCAGTGGACAAGAACCCTGTCACCCTGCAGGCTGGGCAAGTCAGTTCGACGCCACCATCTACATCGACAAGTCCGCATCCCCGGAACATGCGTGACTCGTCCCCACATGCGCCGCACTTGGCCTGAAGCGTCTCGACGCGCTCGATCGTTCCGTTGACGCGCAGCAAAGGACGGATCCTCAGGATCCGAAAAGCAACTGGAGAGGTCATGTGTCGTGCCGGTCAGGGGCTAGACACGGAGGCGAAGGATTCGCGCCCAAGAGGAGCCAAGTCGAGCCAGCGTACAGCATAAATTGTTAAGAATCCTCAAATTCACTTCACCCGTTGGTGCCGGTGCGAATGTCCTGGCGGGGACTCGACTCAGCAAGGCTTAACGCAATGGTTTGGCCGACAGCCGAACTCCATTCGGCCCCGGGCGGCAGGGAGAGTAAGCTCACCTTCAACCATTTGACCCGGGGCTCTTGTGGATCTCATCAGACTGCTGCGATCGCTTGAGGAGTTCCTCTATGAACTCGTAGGGTGGCTGGTGTTCTACCCGCGGACCCTGTGGAGGGTGCTGGTGCAGCCGGGCGAGGTAGCGCACTACACGCGCCGAGAGTTCTCCAAAGATCCGGAACAACGATTCGCCGATGCCATCAGCCCTGTGCTGATGTTGATTCTGTCAGTGGTGCTGGCGCACGCATTGGAAATGTCTACGCGCACCGCCCCCCTCGCGGTATCAGGACCCGTAGGCAAGCTGCTGTTTGGAAGCGAGCAGGGGCTGCTGCTCACCCGTTCAGCTGCCTTCTGCATCTTCGCCCTGGGGGCGGCGCTAAGCACGCTGTGGCGACAGCGCCTGCCCGTCAACCGCGACACGCTGCGGGAGCCTTTTTCGATACAGGCGTTCATTGCGTGCCCATTTGTGATTCTGCTTGCAGTTTCGCAGGCAGTGGGCTCTGCTGGTGGAGACATTGCGCATGGCTGGGGTGTGGGGATCGGAGCGCTGGCAGTTGCATGGTACTTGTGGGCGCGCACGCGCACCTTCGTAGCACTGAACGGCACAGGGTACCTCCAGGCATTTGGCTTTGTACTCGGCTCCTTCCTGGTGACGCTGGCCCTGGTCGTCGCACTGACGCTCGCGTTGGTTCTCTAGATCAAGAGACCGGTTAGCAGCCGAGCCTGAAAACGAAATCCGATCAAATGACTAACAATCGGCTAACAACGGCCTAATTCTGCCTTAATCGGTGCGCTTCAGGATGCTGTCCCATGGACATGATCCCAGCGCCGATTCCCATGGCCCCGCATCCGGGCAGATTCGCCGAAGCAACCCTCATCGGGCCTGATCATCCGCTGCGTGGTCAGGTGCAGTCCTTCATCGCCGAGACCTATCGTCAGCGCTTCGGCGCGGAGATCCGCGAGTTCATGCCACAGCTGCTGGCCTACCGCGATTCGCAGGGCGCACTGGTGGCGGCAGTCGGGCTTCGACACGCAGACAGTGGCCCGCTGTTTGTGGAGCACTATCTGGATGCGCCCGTCGAGGCCGTGCTGGCGCAGCATCTTTCCAGTGCGCCTCAACGAGCACAGATCGCCGAGGTGGGCCACTTTGCGGCCACGACGGCGGGCATCGCACGCGAGTTGATCGTGCAGCTGGCCTGGGTCCTGCGCGCCGCCGATGTGGATTGGGTGATGTTCGTGGCGACGCAACAGCTGCGCAACGCGTTCGTCCGTCTGCATCTGGCACCGCTCGAACTGGTGCCCGCGCGTGCCGAGCGCATGGGCGACAGCGCGGGCGACTGGGGCCGCTACTATGAATCGCAACCGCGCGTGATGTGCGGCGATATCCGCGAAGGCATCGCCTTTCTTAGCGGAAAGGCCTGCTCGATAGACCCAATGGATACGGTCAGTTCCGTGGGGGTGGCCGGATGAGTGTTGATGCACAGCACGTCCTGCGCCTGCTGCAGCAGCATAGCCAGCCAGTACTGACCGCTCAGGGGACGATGAGTGCGTCCGAGCTGCGGTCTCGCGTACTGGAACTGACACAGTGGCTGCAGCGGACAGGTATCACCTGCGTTGCCAGTCGCCTGGACAACGGCCCCGACTGGGTGGTGCTCGACCTGGCCCTTCGCATTGCCGAAGTGGTGCACGTACCGTTGCCCACCTTCTTCTCGGATGAACAAGTGCAGCACGCACTGCAGACCAGCGGTGCCCAGCTGCTGGTGCTGGCGGAGGGCGCGCCGCCGCCGTGCGGGATCACGGCCGCACCAATGGCGTTGCCGACACTGAGTGCGCACGGCTTAGGCCTGGACGCTCCTGCTGGCAGTACCCTGCCGCTTGGCACGGCCTGCGTGACCTACACCTCGGGCAGCACAGGGCGCCCGCGCGGCGTATGCCTTTCTGCCGGAACGTTGATGGCCACCGCCGCGTCATTGGCAGACGCCGCAGGTGACATCGCACCACGCCGGCATCTGTGCCTGATGCCGCTGTCGACGCTCCTGGAGAACGTCGCAGGATTGTATGCGGCGTTGTTGTCGGGCGCCGAGATCGCGCTGCCGTCCCTGCAGGAGATCGGTTACACCGGCGCAGCAGGGCTGGATATCCCCATGCTGCTGAGCTGCCTCAATCGTTACCGCCCCGAGAGCATCATCCTCGTGCCGCAGCTGCTTCTGGCCCTGGTCATGGCGGCAGAGCAGGGCACTGAACTGCCAGCATCACTGCGATACCTGGCCGTTGGGGGAGGCCGGGTTTCTCCCGGTCTTCTGTCGCGGGCACGGCACCTGGGGTTGCCGGTGTTCGAAGGCTACGGCCTGACCGAGTGTGGGTCGGTGGTGTGCCTGAATCGTCCTGGTGCCCAGCGCGATGGCACGGTGGGGCGGCCCCTTCCACACGTGAGGGTGCAGATCGTGGACGGAGAAATCGTGGTGTCCGGCGCGCGTGCACTGGGCTATCTGGGCGACGAGTCGCTGCCGGAGGGGCCGATCCACACCGGTGATCTGGGACACATCGATGCCGACGGCTTCGTGCATGTGACTGGGCGGCGCAAGAACGTCTTCATCACGGCGTTTGGCCGCAACGTGTCGCCCGAATGGGTGGAGAGCGAACTGCTTTCGCACCCGGCCATCGCGCAGGCCCTGGTCTGGGGGGAAGGGCAGGCCGACAACCTGGCATTGCTGGTTCCGCGCATCGCGCAGCAGGGCTCCGGCGCGCTCGACGCGGCGCTGTCCACCATCAACGCCGGCCTGCCCGACTACGCGCGCATCGCGCGCTACGTCACCGTCGCGCCATTCAGTGCGAACGCCGGCCTGTTGACCGCCAATGGTCGCATTCGTCGCGAGGCCATCCTCGCCCACTACCAGGCAGAGATCGACGCCGCCTACCGGCGCCCTGCGTTCAGCACCATCGGAGACCCTGCATGAGCTTCCACGATCACCTTCTTGCCCAGACCGCCAGCGAGCGCCAGTCGCTGCTGGAGATTCCCATCATCGGCGATGCACTGGCGGGCCGCATCGACCGCGACGACTATTTGGCGTTCCTGCAGCAGGCGTACCACCACGTGCGCCACACGGTACCGCTGCTGATGGCCTGTGGCTCGCGCCTGCCTGCGCGCCTGGAATGGCTGCGGACCGCGATCGGTGAGTACATCGAAGAAGAGATGGGCCACCAGGAATGGGTACTGGACGATATTGCAGCTGCCGGTGGTGATCGGTCCGCTGCTGCAACATCCGAACCCGCACTGGCCACCGAACTCATGGTCAGCTACGCCTACGACACCATCCAGCGCGGGAACCCTGTGGGCTTCTTTGGCATGGTACTGGTGCTGGAGGGCACCAGTGTGGCGCTGGCAACGCAGGCTGCAAACACCCTGCAGACGTCGTTGGATCTTCCGCGCAACGCCTTCAGCTATCTGCTTTCGCATGGCGATCTCGATATCGAGCATGTCGGCTTCTTCAAATCGCTGATGGACAGGCTGGATGATCCTGGCGACCAGCAGGCCGTTGTCCACGCGGCACGCCGCTTCTACGTGCTGTACGGCGATATCTTCCGCACCCTGCGCAGTGGCGGTGCGCGTATGGCGGAGGCGGCCTGATGGACCTGCGTGGACGTACGGTCGTTCTGACCGGAGCCAGCGGCGGAATCGGAAGGTTGCTCTGCGGCGGCCTGGTGGGCGAGGGCGCGCAGGTCGTGGCGGTGGGGCGGGGCCGCGATCGGCTGCAGGCGCTCACCGACACGTTGCCGGAAGGGGGTGTCATACCGGTCGTTGCCGATATCGGCACGGCGGCGGGCCGCGGCACGTTGCTGGCGAAAATCGATGCGCTATCCAGGCCGCCTTCGGTGCTGGTCGTAGGCCATGCAAGCGCCGCCTTCGGACTGTTCGGCGCGCAGACCGAACAGGCGTTGGAGCAGCTGATGCAGACCAACCTGGTTGGCTCCATGCTGCTGATCCGCGCCTTGTTGCCCTTGTTGGAGCGGCAGTCGCACGCCAGCGTGGCCGTTCTCGGCTCGACGTTCGGCAGCCTGGCCTTCCCGGGTTTTGCCGCTTACAGCGCCAGCAAGTTCGGATTGCGCGGCCTGGTCGAAGGACTGGGCCGCGAGTATGCCGGCAGCACAGTCAAGTTCCAGTACCTCTCACCACGCGCCACCCGCACCGATTTCAACAGCGGCGCCGTGGATGCCATGAACGCTGAACTGGGCGTTTCCCACGACTCGGCCGAGAAGGTCGCGACGGCCTTGTTGCAGGCACTGCGCTCTGGCAATCCGCGCTTGCAGATTGGCTGGCCAGAGCGGCTGTTCGCCCGGTTGAACGGCCTGCTGCCCGAGCTGGTGGACCGTAGCCTCCGCAAACAGTTACCCATCGTCAGGCGCCACGCCAGCAGTGGCACCACCGCAGCGAGTTCTTCCGCATGCCCTCCCAGCAAGGACACCTCCCATGAAGCGCACGCAGGGTAAGACCATGTTCTATCTCATTCTTATTGCCGCCGCCGTATTGGTCGGGGTCGCTGTGGCTGCCGAACCATCAGTGCCGGTGGCGCAGATCCGTGACCGCTGGGCCCAGATCAACTACCAGACGCCCAAGCCGCAGCGCGAGGCGGCGTTCATGGCCCTGTCCAAGCAGGCCGCGCAAGCCCGGCAAGCGGCCCCCAGGGATGCCGGTGCGCTGATCTGGGAGGGCATCGTGCTGTCCAGCCTTGCGGGCGAAAAAGGTGGCATGGGCGCACTCAGCCTGGTCAAGCAGGCCCGCGCCGATTTCGAGGCCGCGCTGAAACTGGATCCCCGGGCCTTGGATGGTGCGGCGTATACCAGTCTGGGCGCGCTCTACTACCAGGTTCCGGGGTGGCCGCTGGGCTTCGGGGATGACGATCAGGCGCGGCAGATGCTGAAGAAGGGGCTGGATATCGACCCCAATGGTATCGATGCCAACTATTTCTACGGCGACTTCCTGCGCGATCAGAAGGAGTGGGGCCCAGCACAGGCGGCGCTGCAGAAGGCACTGGCAGCACCAGCCCGGCCAGGAAGGGATGTGGCCGATGCCGGCCGCCGGCATGAGATCGAAGCCAAGCTGCACGATGTGATGGGCCATCTTGCAAAGTGAAGTCCGCGACTGGACACTGCCTTCATGCGCATCCTCATCGTCGAAGACGACCGCTCCCTGGGTGAAGGCATCCGGACCGCACTTCGACGGGGCGCCTTCGCCGTGGACTGGGTGGAAGACGGTACGGCCGCACTCCTGGCTGCGCAGGATGGGGATTTTGATCTGGTGGTGCTCGATCTGGGTCTGCCACGGGTAGACGGCATCGAAGTGATCCGCCGCCTTCGGGCGGCGGCAAACCCGGTGCCGATTCTGGTCCTCAGTGCCCGTGAACGCCCGGCCGACCGTACGCTCGGGCTGGACGTTGGAGCAGATGACTACCTCGGGAAGCCCTTCGATACCGCCGAGCTGCTGGCACGCGTCCGCGCGCTCGTCAGGCGCAGCAGCGGACGTTCGCATCCCACGCTGGACGCCGGTGACCTCCATCTTGATCCGGCGACGCTGGAGGCGCGATGGAAAGGACGGACGCTGGATCTGACCCGCCGCGAGTTCTCGCTGCTGAGATTGTTGATGGAGCAGAACGGGCGGCCAATGGCGCGAGAAACGATCCAGAAGCACCTCTACGGCTGGGATGAGGACGTCGCCAGCAACGCGGTGGACGTTCATGTGCATCAGCTGCGGCGCAAGGTCGACCCTGCGATCGTGCGTACCGTGCGAGGCATCGGGTATGCGCTGGGGCAGTCGCCGGAGCCGGATGCATGAGGTCGATGCGACGCACCCTGCTGCTGACCCTGCTGAGTACCCTGGCGGTTCTGATGGCCGTGGCTGGATTCTTCAGCTATCGCGCCGGCCTACAGGAAGCGGGGGAAATGTTCGATGCCCGGCTGGTGCAGTCCACGCGGGTACTGATGGGCCTGGTAGATGAGCCGCTAAGTGATCTGACTGCGTTTCCGGGCGACCCCATTGTGCTGCATGGTTGGCACGGGCACGCTGAAGGCGTGGGCGACGCGCTTGCGTTCAGCGATGGACATGCCTACGAGAGCAAGCTTGCCTTCCAGGTGTGGGACGCGAAGCAGCGCCTGTTGCTCCGCTCGGATAGTGCTCCCACCCGGCCACTGGCTTCATTGGTGGCCGGGTACGCCAGTCCCGTGATCGACGGCGAACAATGGCGCACCTTCACGCTGCAGACCCGTGGGGGCCGATGGTTCCAGTCTGGCGAGCGGTCGGACATCCGCGAAGAGTTGGCCGAAGATATTGCAGGAGGCACCTTGCTGCCGTTGTTGCTGGCGCTGCCACTGATGGCGCTGGTGATCTGGTGGAGCGTCAATTACGTGACCCGCTCGCTGCAGAGCGTCTCGGACCAGATCGGCAGGCGTGATCCCGAGCGCATGTCGCCACTGGACGCGGCTGACGTGCCGCGCGAGGCGCGAGGACTGGTGCAGGCAGTGAACGGTCTGCTTGGGCGATTGAACGAGGCACTGGCGCGTGAGCGGCGGTTTGTAGCCGATGCCGCACACGAGTTGCGCACACCGATCAGTGCGCTGAAAGTGCATGCAGACAATGCACGCATGGCGGCGGATGATGCAGGAAGGGTTCGCGCACAGGAGATGGTCAGCGACTCAGTGGCGCGGCTGGAGCGCCTTGCTTCGCAGCTGCTCACACTCAACCGCGCAGAAGCCGTATCCCGATTGACTTCGGTGCGCCTGAGCCTGGATGGCTTGGTCGGCATGGAGGTGGATGCGCTGCGTCCTATCCTTTCCGTAAATCGACAGTACATCGAACTGAAGCTGGACAGCGCGGAGATCAGGGGTGATGAGGCCGCGCTGAGCGCGCTGGTTCGCAACCTGCTGGAGAACGCCGTGCGTTACACCCCCGTCGGCGGTCGCATGAATGTCTGCGTGATGCAGGAGGAGGGCAGGGTGTTTCTCATCGTCGCCGACAGCGGTCCCGGCATCGCCAAGGAAGAGCGCGATCGCGTCTTTGACCGCTTCTACCGAACGCTGGGGAGCCGGGTGCAGGGCAGCGGGTTGGGGCTGTCCATTGTCAGGGAGGTGGCCGATGCCCACGGCGCGGGCGTGACGCTGGGCACCTCTCAGAAACTGGGCGGGCTTGAGGTGAAGGTGAGCTGGCCAGCAGGCTCGGCGTATCAAGGCGCCACTGACAGCTGATTGCCAGGTGACCGCGCCTGGCAGGGCCGTCAGGTGTACTGCACTGCTGCCCTACATGCTGCGGCATGCGCCAAATAACCGACATTTGGGTGTCCTGCGTTGCTTTGATATTCTCCGGCATGCCGCCTCGCTCCAGCACGTGACGCCCTCCAAAGGCTGAGCTGCCATTGCCAAGCACGGGCGGATTCAGGCTAGTGGATGGGCAGTCAGAGGAGCCTCTGGTGATGAGGGATGGCGCGGTACACGCTGGGCTTGGGGTCCTGAAATTCAAAGGCGCAGCTCGCCGCGACAAGGTGTCGGCCATACTGTCCCTCGCAGGAATCTCCTGCATCTGCCTGGGCCTGGCCTGGACATCCTGTTACCTGTACTTCGGTCGGGCCGAACTATCCATTGTGTTTGTTGGCTTGATAGCCGTCGGCATCCTCGCGCTGCTACGAAGCAAGCGCAGTGACGGCACATCAATTCTGATCGTCGCCCACGGAGTGCTGGCAGCTGTGTGTGCGATTGCGGCCATTGATGCGCCCATTGCAGGCGTGCCACGTTCGGTTCACCTGTTCCTTCTGCCCTTGGCCGCAGGTGCTGCTTTCACATTCGAAGCGCGCGAACGCTATGGCTCCCTGGTCTTTCCGTTGCTTTGCCTGGCAATGTTTGCAGCGTTTGCGCTGGGGGCACTCGATCGAATTGCACCTGGCATCTCACCGCCAGTAGAGGTTCGCCACTGGGGCGCACGCTTCAACACAGCGATCTCCATGGTGCTTCTGGCGGCGATCTTCGGCATCTACCGACTGGATATCGGCAAGCGCCTGCGCCTGGAGCGTGAGCTCGGACGCGCAGTGCGCAACGGCGAGATAGAGGTTCACTACCAGCCACAGGTGCATGTCGACGCCGACGTGATCGGCGTTGAAGCACTGGTTCGCTGGCGGCATCCGTCGGCGGGCCTGTTATCGCCAGACTCGTTCATACCGCTGGCCGAAGAAAGCGCATTGATCAACGAGATAGGGCTGGAGGTACTTCGACAGGCCTGCGAACTGCTCGATGGATGGTCCGGGCACGTCCATACGCGTGGCATGCGGGTGGCCGTAAACATCAGTCCGGTTCAACTCTTGGGTGAGGCATTCGTCCCCTCGGTAGCCAAGCTGGTCAATCAAAGCGGAATCAACCCAGCCTTGCTGGAACTGGAACTCACCGAATCCGCACTATCCACTGATACGGCAGAGATGATCGACCGAATGCTTGATCTTGAGGCACTGGGCGTGACCTGGGCACTGGATGATTTCGGCACGGGCTATTCGTCCCTGTCCACACTGCGGACCCTGCCCATTCGCAAGCTGAAGATCGACAGGCAGTTCGTGCAGGAGGTCGCCACCCAGGAGAGTGCTCAACGTCTGCTGGGCAAGATTGTTGAGATCTCCCAGGTGATGGACATGAGCGCGCTGGCGGAAGGGGTCGAGACGGCGGAGCAACGCGACCTGTTGATCTCGCTGGGCTGCGAATCTTTCCAGGGCTACTTCTTCGCGCCACCGATGCCGCTGCCCATGCTGTCCGCCTGGCTGGAGGAACGCCGCGGTTTGTCCGTATCGCACTGCACCGGCGAGATTGAGGGGTCGCTGAGGTCGGGCGCTGTCACCTCGGGCGGGAGCGATACAAGCCGCCGCAGCCTGCGTTGACCTGCCGTTGACAGCAAAGGGACAGACTGCGCAGGAGCAAAGGGCGCCTGGGGACATCATGGACACGGGTGAGGGAAGCGATGCCATTCTTCACTGATTCGGACGAGGTTGCGGTTGAGGGCCTGGGGGCTGCCCGCCGGATTGGGTGGATGCGCTTCGTGGGCGCCTCGCTTGCTGCGCTGCCCATTGCATCGGTGGGTCTGGAGCGCGGCATGGGCAGGTCGGCATGCGTGTTTCTTCTGGTCAATGCGCTGGTCTGGCCGGCCATTGCACAGCTGCTGACACGGCACGCCGCCCGGCCCGCTGTCGTGCAATTCCGTTGCATGGTTGTCGACTCGCTGCTGGGCGGGGCATGGATCGCCTTCATGGCTGTCAGCGCTGTGCCCAGCGCGCTCTTCGCTGCGCTGCTGGTGGCAGACAAGATCGCGGCCGGCGGTACACGGCTGGCGCTGAAGGCCACGGCTGCGCTTCTGCTCGGTTTCCTTGCTGCATGGCTTGCTATGGGCACGCCCTGGCAGCCGGCCACTTCTTCCCGAACATTCCTGCTCAGCCTTCCGTTCCTGTTTGTCTACGGGATCGGATTGAGTGCACTGAGTTGGCGTCTTGCGCGCCGGGTCAGGTCACAGAATCGGCAGTTGCAGCGACTCAGCCGAATGGATCCACTGGTGGAACTGGCCAATCGCGGCTATCTCATGCACCGCGCTCAGCAGATGATCGAAGCGGGGCGCGCTCTGGGCCGCAGGGATTGCCTGCTGATGCTGGACGTGGATGATTTCAAGCGCATCAACGATACCTTGGGCCATCGCACTGGCGATGAAGCACTGCGTCGTATCGCCGCGGTCCTGCGCAGCGTGTCACGCCCTGGCGACACACCGGGACGCCTGGGCGGAGATGAGTTCGCGCTTCTGCTCGCTGGGCAGACGCCGGCTGAGGCCATGCTGCTGGCAGAGAAGATCAGGAGCCTGCTCCACGCTGATACGGGCAGTGATGCCACAATGCTGGACCTGAGCGTGAGCATCGGCATTGCCGCCGCGCCCACGACGACCAGTGCTGAAGAGTGGCTCGCAAGAGCGGACCAGGCACTGTATGAAGCCAAGCGACACGGCAAAAACACGGCGAGCTGCGGCACGGATTGCTGAGCAAACCTGGCGCATCGTGGTCGACGTCAATCGCTGACATCATGATCGTTGTCGACATCTGACGGAAAGATCGCCTCGTTCGAACATTGGATGCCCCGGCGTCGGAACCGAGCGCGCCCACGCCGAACTGCCGTTCTCGGCGAATTCTGAGGGCTTCGGCTAGGTAGATGACACTAGATTTCGCCGCAGTTGACGCCTTCCGGGCAGCTGCGGCTCGGGGAGACGCCTCAGCCATCATCAGCCGCCATTCGCGCGCAATGTTGCAGGTCAGGGACCACCAGGCCATGTCGCATGGCTCAAGCTGATGGCCTTCGGGGGTGAACATGTGTCCACCTTGGAATCCGAAACCGGCCCAAGGGCCGGTTAGGTCAATGCGATCATGGGGATCCATCTTGCTCATGCTGCGATCTCATCCTTGTCGGGGGAGCCAACAGGGAGGCAAGAGCCAAGCCAGAGCCGCAGCCATTGCCAGATCGAGCCGACGAACCGGATCACGCCCGATACAGCTTTTCGCATAATGTATATTATGTTCTCGCCAGACTGGCCCGGGCGACCGCCGCCCGGGCCCAACCCGCGCTGCAGGCTCCCCCTTCAAATGGGCGCCCCAACACCGGCAGAACCGCGCCCCACAGGCCGAGCCTTTCTCACCCCGTATCCAAACGCCGTCGTGTAGGCTCGGCGCACCACTTCAGGACGGGTTTGGCGATGCGCCTGGCTGATTTTATCGAACAGAATGCGCGGGAAATCCTCGACGACGCGGTGGCATTCGCCGAAACGCAGGCACCCGATACCGTCGAGTTCAGCGCAAAGCAACTTCGGAATCATCTTCCCCAGATTCTTCAGGCGGTCATAGACGATCTCAGATCGCCGCAGACAGACTCCCAGCAGCTCGCAAAGTCCCACGGGCTTGCACCGTTGAAACCCGGTCCCGAGTCCGCCGCGTCCTATCATGGCCGAACCCGCGCCATCGCCGGCTTTGGCCTCAACCAGATGGTGGCTGAGTATCGAGCGCTTCGGGCTTCGGTACTTCGGCGATGGGCATCCGACCAGCGGCTGGTCACTTCATCGATCGATGACATCCTTCGTTTCAATGAGGCCATCGACCAGGCGGTGGCCGAATCCCTTGCTCAGTTCTCTGCCGAGGTCGAATCCTGGCGGCAGATCTTCCTCGCGGCGCTCGGGCATGATCTCCGAGGCCCCTTGGCAGCGATCATCTTCTCGGCAGACACCCTGGCCAGTGGGCTGCAGGACCCAGCTTTGGCCAAGCAGGCCGAGCGGATCATCAACGGCAGCATGCGCATGAAAAAGCTGCTGGACGACCTGCTGGCTTACAGCCGCAGCAAGCTGGGCGATGGGATGGCCATTCATCCGGTGGACTGCGATCTTGCCCAATCGCTTGGCGAGGAAGTCGAATTGCTTCGCGCTGCCCTGCCCCACGTCCCTATCACGTATGAGGTTGAAGGCGATGCCCGCGGTTGCTTCGATGCCTCTTCGTTGCGCGAGGCGGTTCACAACCTCACGACCAACGCCGCAAAGTACGGCGAACACGGCACCGATGTGCGGATCAGCCTTGAGGGCCTCGCCGACCAGATCCTGATCACGGTGAGCAACACGGGGGCCGAACTGTCGGACGAAGCGTTCAACAGCCTGTTCGATCCCTTGCGCCGAGGCTCGCACAACGCGTCACAGGGAGAACACGCGAGCCTTGGCCTCGGCCTGTTTCTGGTGCGGGAAATCTGCCACGCGCACCGCGGCACTGTCCATGGACGATGGCGTGATGGCCGCACCTCATTCGTCATCACACTCCCGAAGAATGCTGATTGATGCGGCCGACCTGGCGACGGCACTACAGGAACCTGTGCATCACGAAGACATCGACCAACCCGCGCCTGCCATGCCGGAAGGCCTCTGGCAGCGTTCCAACCACCGCAAACCCCAGCTTCCGGTACAGCGCCACCGCCGGGCCGTTGGTGCTGACCACGTAATTGAACTGCATGGCCAGGAACCCTTCCGCCCTCGCCCGCTCCAGGCTGTGTTCCACCAGGGCTCGGCCCACGCCCCGCCCCTGTGTCGCGGCGTCGACCACATACGTGGCGCTGGCCACATGCGCCCCAAGGTCAGGGAAATTCGGGCCCATCTTGTACGTGCCCACAACCCGGCCCTCCAGCACAGCTACATG
Source organism: Stenotrophomonas sp. YJH_SMC_69 (assembly GCF_059370495.1). Lineage (NCBI taxonomy): Bacteria > Pseudomonadati > Pseudomonadota > Gammaproteobacteria > Lysobacterales > Lysobacteraceae > Stenotrophomonas > Stenotrophomonas sp. YJH_SMC_69. The sequence goes on from NZ_JCAFTS010000007.1 coordinate 158,144, forward strand.
AGGTGCCTGGGCCTGGAACCAATGCGCGCGAAACGTCTCGACGGCGAAAGAGCCAGCAAAGGGCAGCGCATCCTGCGTCGCAATGGCTTGCTCGAACATGCCCCACATCACGTCGAAATCGCCTGCACGGGCGGGCCGGATATCCATGCGACTCCTGCAGATCTGTGGTGGTGACCAGGCCGAACACTACCAGAATCCAACGCCTGCTCCGTAGCTGCTTCACGCGCCACCGCCATCGGCTCGGCAATAGTTGCAGATATTCCGGCCTTCAGAGCAGTAGATGTCCCCTGTTTCCGCGCACATCCCGCACCGGCTTCGACGGTGGCGTGTTCCTGCCTGCGTCCTGCTGGGCATCTACCTGCTGTACCTGCTGGCCGGCAACATCTTCCTCAACACACCGCTGTTTGACCAGGTCACCAACCGCAAGCCGCACAAGTTCGTGATGACCACTGGGCCGGCCATTACCGTGCTGCCAGGCCATGTCATCGCCTGGAACGTGCACATGCGCGGCCATGTGAACCACACGGTCTACGTGCTGCACGCCGACCGCGCCAGCGCTCGTCTGGCGGTGCTGCCCCTGTTCCAGCGCGAGGTGCGGGTGCCCCGGCTGCAGGCCACCGGGGTTTCGGCCGAGATCAGCCGCGTGGAAGAGGCCATCCCGCCACCGCCGCGCAGCGACCGGGGCTGGACCCTGCGCTTCGACGCCATCCACAGCGATAGTATCCGCAGCGCACGTTTCGGCAGGCTGCTGATCATCGGCCAGGGCCAGGGCACGGTGGGCTTCCTCAAGCAGCTGCGCGGCGGGCCGTCGGAACTGTTCGAATCCGAGGTTGCATTCAGCGATGCGGACACCAGTTTTGACGGCGTGCAGCTGTTGGGCGACATGGATCTCACCGCGCGCTTCAGCTATCCGCGCCATTATCGGGACCAGGCGCCCGGCCTGGCCAAGTTGAAGCTGCTGCATGCCCAGCTCGAGGTCGATGCCCGCAGCCAGGGCCTGCGCATGGACACCAATGCCACAACGCCGAAGATCTCCAGCGCACCAGTGCCCGGACGGCTGCAGGCCGCACTCCACCTGATCGATGGCCAACTGCAGCCCGGCGACCACGCGCTGTGGCAGGTGCCGCTCTACCTGGGCGACGGCGCCCCCGATCGCGGCATGCTGGCGCTGCAACTCAATGTGGCCAAGGACCTGCGCCTGCAGGCCCGCTTGCCGCAAAAGTCCGGTTCAGGCAGCGAGGTGGATGCCGATCTGCATATCAGTGGCCGGGACATTCCCTTCCAACAGCCCGCACAGCTGCTGGAACGCAGTTCTGGCACAGTGCGCGGCGAATGGACGTTCACCTCGCTCAACTGGATCCCTGCCCTGTTCGTGCGCAAGCCGTGGCTGCAGCTGGATGGCGGCGGCACGCTGAAGGCGGACCTGCGCCTTCGCAACGGCGAGCTGACCGAAGGCAGCACCGTGGACATTCCTGCAGCCGAAGCCGTGGCCGAGGTGGCGGGTGTGCGCTTGGCGGGCACGGCCAGTGCCCACGGCGAACTGAAGGCCGGCACGCCCAGCCAGGCGCGGCTGGCCGTCCGGTTGCCCCGCTTCACCGCGCGGCCAGGCGATGCCAAGGACGTACGCCTGTTCGACGGCCGGGATCTGGCCCTGGACCTGACCGGCGATGGCCGCCTGCAGGAACTGCGCAAAGGCGTCCGCGCGCAGCTGCGCTTCAGTGAAGCCACCATCCCTGATCTGACCGCCTACAACCGCTACCTGGGTTCGCCCCAGGTGCGACTGCTCCGTGGCACCGGCACCGTGAGTGGTGATGCGACCCTCGATACCGACGGGCGCGTCGGCCATGGCACGGCCCGGCTGTTGGGGCGCAACGCCAGTGCAAAGGTGGCAGGGCTGGACATGGGCGGCGATATCGACGTGAACGCAACACTGCGCCGGGGAGACTTCAACCAGCGTCATTTCGATCTGTCCGGCACCACGGTCGAGCTACGCAACGTGCAGGTGGCGGGCACGCAGGGCTCGACGGCATGGAAAGGCCGCGTGGACTTCAGGCGTGGGCGCATCGATGCGCAGTCGCCGTTCCAGGTGGATGCCACCACGGACCTCGATCTCAGCGATGCGCGACCGTTGCTGGCGCTGTTCGCAGAGCGCACCGACTACCCGCGCTGGACCTTGTCCCTGCTGGATTCCGGACAGGTACAGGCGCAGGCGACGCTGCGCTGGCGCCCTGGCCATCTGGTCATCGATGGCCTGCAGGCCGAGAACGACCGCCTGTCGGTACGCGCGCGGCTGGATCTGCTGGAACAGCGCAAGCGCGGTGATCTCTATCTACGGTGGGGGCTGCTGGGTGCGGGCATCGAGCTGGACGGCGACCAGCGCCAATGGCATCTGGCCAAGGCACGCGAGTGGTTTGACCAGCAGCCTTCGCTGCTGCCAGCGGGCCAGGGCACGGGTGCTGCAGGCTCGTTGCCCTGAAGGCAACCGTCTGCATCCATTGCCGGCCCCGGTGCGTATACACCGACGCCCCAATTGACGAGTTGCACGCAATGAACAAGCGCACACAGGCCTATGGCCTTCTGGGATGGGTGGCGATCACCTTCGCTGCCGCCGCACTGGGCGCGTGGGCCTCGACGTCCGCCGCCAGCTTCTATGCCACCCTCGTCCTGCCTGCATGGGCGCCGCCTGCCGGTGTGTTTGGCCCGGCATGGACCCTGCTGTACGCCATGATGGCGATTGCGGCGTGGCTGGTCTGGCGGGAGCGCGGCTGGCGCGGCGCGCGGCCTGCGCTGTGGCTCTATCTGGTGCAGCTCGCCATCAATGCACTGTGGAGCTGGCTGTTCTTCGGCTGGAAGCTGGGCGCCCTCGCCTTCGCCGACATCCTGGTGCTGGTGGCGCTGGTGTGCGCGACGATGCTCGCGTTCGTGCGCGTCCGCACGATGGCAGCCGTACTGCTGCTGCCCTATCTGGCCTGGATTTGCTTCGCCTCGGCGCTCAACTTCGCAGTCTGGCGTGCCAACCCCGGGCTGCTGTGATAGCGCGCCGCATCGCTTACGCCTGGGCCACGACCTGTGGGCGCCAGTTCCTCAACAGTGCCGGCTTGAACGCCTGCTGCCCGCAGCCGGTGGGACAACGCACCACACGTGCCGACGAATGGCTGACCAGGCCTTGTCCTTCTTCGGCCTTGAACACCGTCTCGCAGGACAGGCAACGGGCCACCAGCGAATACAGGTGCAGCAACCGGCCACTGGCGGGGTCCTGCAGTGCATCCACATCCAGCAGTTCGAACTGGCAACTGTCAGCCAGCATGCGGTACGGCGTAGAAGGCAGGGTCTGCAGGTTCACGGGCGTGGTATCCGACGGAAGTCGAGCCACCCTAGGGCAGCCGCTGTCGAGCCGGCGTGCAGCGCAGATGCACTGGCCGCGAAGCCGGCAGAGACGCCTGCCGCATGCGCATCGCTGCTTGTATGAAGAATTCAGTTTCAGATGGAGGACACGCCACATGCACAGGGAGGTAGGCGGATACGCTCTTTTGCTTCACCATCCATGGTTACCGGATACACCGCTGGGTCGTTCCTGCCCTTCACGAATCATGAGTCCCGCCCTTGATGCCTTCTGCTGAGCCCACGCACGACGCTGCCCTGTCGCGTTGCGCGCGCGAACCGATCCATACCCCCGGCGCGATCCAGCCGTACGGTGTGCTTCTGGTGGTGGAACCGCACTCGCTGCAGGTGCGTGAGCGCGCCATCAGCCACCCCGCCCTGCTGCAGCAGTTCGGCGAGCCATTGATGCAACACGTCGCCGAGGTGCTGGGTGGCGTGCTGGCGCCGTTCCAGGCGGTGTTGCAGCAGGCCACGGTCGGCAGCAGCGCACACGTGGGCGCGGTGCATCTGGATGGCCATGGCCGCCACCAGCTGCTCGTGCACCGGTCTGCAACCGACCTTCTGGTTGAACTGGAGGCGCCGGTTCCGGGCCAGCCCGGTTCGCTGGAAGAGCTGTACCCGGCGATCCGCGAGCTGATGTCCGGCATCGAGACCGCCACGACGGTGGAAGACCTGTGCAGGCTGGCCGCCGCGCATGTGCGACGCCTCACCGGCTTCGACCGCACCCTGGTCTACCAGTTCGATGCAGGCTGGAATGGCACGGTGGTGGCCGAGGACGGCAACGGCCTGCTGCCCTCCTATCTGGACCTGCGCTTCCCCGAATCGGACATCCCCGCCCAGGCGCGTGAGCTGTACCGCCGCAACCGGGTGCGCCTGATTGCGGACAGCGATTACACCCCTGCGCCGCTGTTGCGCGCGGAAGCGCATCGCGACGCGCCGCCCACCGACCTGAGCCTGGCCGTGCTGCGCAGCGTCTCGCCGGTGCACCTGCAGTACATGCGCAACATGGGCACCGGGGCATCAATGTCGGTGTCGCTGGTGCACGAAGGGCGGCTGTGGGGCCTGGTGTCCTGCCACGCGGTGCGGCCGCGCCGCCTGCCGTACCACGTGCGTACGGCCTGTGAGTTCATGGGCCAGATCCTGTCGCTGCAGATCGCGCTGAAGGAGCGCGCGCGCGCGATCGAGGAACGCGTGGCCCGTCGCTCGGTGCTGGTCAAGCTGCTGGCACGCATGGCCGGGGACGAAGAGTTCATGGCGGCGCTGCGCCACGATGAGGCCAGCCTGCTGTCCCTAACCGGCGCGGCCGGCGCGGCCATCGTGCACAAGGGGGACTGCATGCGCGTGGGGCAGTGCCCGCCCCCCAGCGAGGTGCTGGCCCTGGCCGACTGGCTGGCCAACCAGCACGCCGGGCAGGAAATGTACTGCACCGATCATCTCGCCGCCGACTGGTCGCCTGCCGCGCACCTGACCGACGTGGCCAGTGGCCTGCTGGCGGTGTCGATCTCGCAGCTCCATCACAGCTACCTGATGTGGTTCCGGCCGGAGGTCGTGCGCACCGTGCGCTGGGGGGGCGACCCGCGCAAGACCGATGCGCCCGGCATGGCCCTGTCGCCGCGCAACTCGTTCGAGGCGTGGAAGGAGACCGTGCAGCAGCGCAGCCTGCCCTGGAGTGATGCCGACTGCGATGCCGCGCACGAAATGCGCACCGCCATTGTCGACATCGTGCTGCGCAAGGCCGAGGAAATGGCGGAGCTGAACGAACAGCTGGTGCGCAGCAACAAGGAACTGGAAGCGTTCTCCTATTCGGTCAGCCACGACCTGCGCGCTCCCTTCCGCCACATCGTCGGCTACTCGGAGCTGCTGGGCAGCTCTGCGGGCGAGCGCCTCAACGACACCGAACGTCGCTTCCTCGACACCATCGTGGAATCGGCGAAATCTGCCGGCACGTTGGTAGATGACCTGCTCAGCTTCTCGCAGATGGGCCGCTCGACGGTGGGCCGGGTGCGACTGGACATGGCTGCGCTGGCCGAGGACGTACGCAGGACGTTGGCCCTGGACTATGCCGGCCGCGAGGTGCAGTGGACGCTGGCGCCGCTGCCGGAAGTCGAGGCCGATCCGACCATGCTGCGCCTGGTCTGGCAGAACCTGCTGGGCAACGCGATCAAGTTCACCCGCGAGCGCGAGCAGGCGGTTATCGAGGTCGGCCACGAACGCAACGACGACGAAGACCATTTCTTCGTGCGCGACAACGGCTGCGGCTTCGACATGCGCTACGTGGACAAGCTGTTCGGCGTGTTCCAGCGCCTGCATCACGTCGAGGAATTCGAAGGCACCGGCATCGGCCTGGCCAATGTGCGCCGCATCATCGGCCGCCACGGCGGCCGCACCTGGGCCGAGGGCGAACCCGGCAAGGGCGCCACGATCCATTTCACCCTACCCCGTTCCACAGGAGATCACCCATGAGGGACCTGCGGCCGATCCTCCTGGTCGAGGACAGCCCCAAAGACGCCGAGCTGACGATGGCCGCGTTGTCACGCTGCCAGCTGCTGAACGACGTCATCCACGTGCGCGATGGCGCCGAGGCGCTGGACTACCTGCGCTGCGAAGGCAAGTTCGCCGGCGCCATGCACGGTGGCCCGGTCGTGGTGCTGCTGGACCTGAAGCTGCCCAAGGTCAATGGCCTGGAAGTGCTCGAACAGGTCCGTGGAGACGCGCAGCTGAGCAGCACCCCGATCGTGATGCTGACCTCCTCGCGCGAGGAGCAGGACCTGGTGCGGAGCTACGAACTGGGCGTCAATGCATTCGTGGTCAAGCCGGTCGATTTCAAGGAATTCTTCGATGCCATCCAGGGGCTGGGCATGTTCTGGGGCATCACCAACCAGCCACCGCCGCACCGGCCCAACGGTTCGGGGCAGCACCATGCGTGATGGATCGCGCCGCAGTGAGCGCCTGCGCATCCTCATGCTGGAGGACAGCGCGCTTGACGCGGAGCTGATCAGCGCACAGCTGCAGCGCGCAGGCCTCGACTTCGAGGCCGAGCGGCTGTGGACCCGCAATGCGTTCATCGAGGCGATCGACAATCGCCCCTTCGACATCATCCTGGCCGACCACGTACTGCCTGGATTCGATGGCGATGCCGCCCTTGCGCTGGCGCGCGAGCGCATCCCGCACACGCCTTTCATCTTCGTCTCCGGCACCCTGACCGAAGAGCTGGCCGTGCAGGCCTTGACCCGCGGCGCACGCGACTATGTGGTGAAGCAGCGCCTGCAGCGCTTGCCGGATGCCATCCGTCGCGCGCGGCAGGAAGCCCACGAGCGCAACCAGCTGGTGCAGGCGCAGGCTGCGCTCAATGAGAGCCAGGCGCAGCTGCAGCAGGTGACCGACGCCGTTCCGGCGCTGATCGCCCGGCTCGACAAGGACCACCGCTACCGCTTCGCGAACAAGGCGTTCCTGGATTGGCATGGCGTGAGCCAGGCCGAATTGCTGGGACGCCTTGCCCGCGATGTCAGCGGCATCAGCGCCTTCGAACGTGCCCTCCCCAGCCTGGAACGCGTGCTGCAGGGCGAGCGTACCAGCTTCCAGGTCGAGCTCGTGCATCGCAGCGGCCAGTCACGATTCGTGCAGATGGACTGCGTGCCGGAGCATGCCGCCGATGGCAGCGTGGCCGGCTACATCTGCATGGGCAGCGACGTATCGGTGTTGAAGCAGGCCGAACTGGCCCTGCGTGAGGACAACCAGGCCCTGGAGCAGCAGGTGCAGGCGCGCACCGCCGAACTGCGGGCCAGCAAACGGCGGCTGCAGGCAATCTTTGAATCCAGCTTCCAGCATCAGGTGCTGCTGGATCTGTCCGGGCGCGTGGTCGATGCCAATGACGCTTCATTGGCCGCCGTGCTCGCGGACAAGAAGGACATTGTCGGCCAGCGCTTCGGCGAATCCCTGTGGTTCGCCAACACCGACGGCGTCGGCGCGGTGGTTGACCAGGCCGTCGCCGCGGCGGCGCAGGGTCGCAACTCGCTGCATTCCCTCGAGCTGGAACTGCCCACCGGCCGGCGCAGCTTCGACGTCTCGCTGCGCCCGCTGCTGGACGCCGACGGCGTGGCCACTGCCGTGGTATCGGAGGCGGTGGAAACTACTGCGCGGCGGCAGGCCGAGCATGCGCTTCGCCAGTCGCAGAAGATCGAGGCGGTCGGCCAGCTCACCGGCGGCATCGCGCATGATTTCAACAACATCCTGACGGTGATCTCGGGCAACATCGAGCACGCCATGCTGCTCAGCGAACGGGCCGGCGAAGCCGGCGCGATGGCCAGCCGTGCCCTGGACAATGCCCTGAAGGGGGTTGGCCGTGCCGCCAGCCTCACCCAGCGCCTGCTCGCCTTTGCCCGGCGCCAGCCGCTGCACAGCCAGGCAGCCAACCTCAACGAGTGCCTGCTGGACATGCAGGACATGCTGCGGCGGGCGCTGGGCGAACTGGTGCAACTGGACATCCGCACCGCCGAGGACATCTGGTGCGTGGAGATCGACATCAGCCAACTGGAAGCGTCGGTGCTGAACCTGGCGGTCAATGCGCGCGACGCGATGCCGCACGGCGGCCGCCTGGTGATCGAAGTCGACAACAGCCACCTCGACCACGACTACGCCGCATTGTTCCCGGATGCTTCCCCCGGCGAGTATGTGATGCTGCGGGTGCGCGACAACGGCCACGGCATGGACGCGGCCACCCTGGCGCGCGTGTTCGAGCCGTTCTTCACCACCAAGCAGGTCGGCCGCGGCACCGGGCTCGGCCTGTCGATGGTGCACGGCTTCGTGAAGCAGTCCGGTGGCCACGTGCTGATCGATTCGGTGGAAGGCGGCGGTACCAGCATCACCATGATGTTCCCGCGCTCGCCTCTGGCGCTGCCTTGCGAGGCTCGCGTCCCGCAGACGGGCCTGGCCGGCTACTCGCCACGCGAGGAAACCGTGCTGGTGGCCGAGGACAACGACGATGTCCGTGCGCATACAGTCGATGCGCTGCGCCTGCTGGGCTACCGCGTGCTGGAAGCGCACGACGGCCCCTCGGCGTTGCGGCTGCTGGAACGGCCGGACACCAAGGTCGACCTGCTGTTCTCGGACGTGGTGATGCCGGGCATGTCCGGCTGGGAGCTGGTGCGTGAGGTGCGTGAACGCTGGCCGGCAATCGCGGTCCTGTTCACGTCAGGCTATCCACGCGACCACGATGCGGTTGGCGCGCTGGGGCGTGCAGCCGCCCTGCTGCCAAAGCCATTTACCCGCAGTGACCTTGCGCTGGCAGTGCGCACCGCGCTGGAGGCTGCGCCGCGCTGAGGTCAGGCGGACGCATCGCGCATGCCTGCCGCGATCCGGTTGATATCCGCGCACTCGATCGTGGCCGGCGGGTTTTCTCTTCCGGCCAGGGCGATCATGGCCATGCCCAGCGCCAGGTTGCTGGTCATCAGCGAGGGCGCGAGCGCACCGGCCAGTTTCATCAACGGTGCGCCGCCCCAGTACAGGGGTTTCAACAGGGCATGCCGGGTACCTGTCCCCGGCACCGGCCGGACCCCGCCCGGACGCAGCATCACCGCGCGCAGCGGCAGCGCCTGCAACGCCCGCTCGGTCTCGCCCTTCACCCGCAGCGGCATCAGCCGGCTTTGCGGGTCCGCGCCTGCGCCGGAGACATACAGGAAGGACCCCTGCGGATTCACCGCAGCCCAGGCGCGGGCCACTGCCAGTGTGGTGTCCAGGGTCACGCGCCGGTACTCGGCCTCGGCAGTGCCAACCGGTGGCGCACCGGCACAATAGAAGCATGCGTCGTACCCGGCCAGTTCATCACGCTGCGCGTCGATGTGCAGGAAGTCCGGGACCACCCGTTCGCTGCCGGGTCCGCGCAGGCTGCCCGGGCGCCGCACCAGCGCGGTCAAGCCGGCAACCTGCGGCGAACGCTGGCAGGCCAGGGCAACGCCCTGCCCCACCAAGCCTGCAGCGCCGGTCAGGAGAATCCGCAATGTCCGTGCCTGAGCCATGGCCAGGGCCGCACTAGAGTTTCACGAACCGCTGGATCTTGCGCGCCAGCCACCCGCTGAACACCAGCGGTGCATCCAGCGCCGACACGCAGATGCACGGCACCCCCGGCGCGGTCACCGGCTGATGCTCCACGTCTTCATCCAGGTCCGCCACGTCGCCGGGTGCGAACAGCCCCAGCGCATCGTTGTAGGAACCGCGCAGGATCTGGGTCAGCTCGCTGCGGCCATGGCTGTGCATGGGCAGGCATTTGCCCGGGGCGATCCTCAGCATGATCAGCGAAGGCATCTGCTCGGCACGGATGCAGTGCACGCCGGGTGCCATCCAGCGCCAACGCAACCCACTGAGCGATGCCCCGAAGTAGGGGTGCAGCGAGGCAGGCAGATGGTCCGGGTCGGCCTCGGGCCGCTCCTTCGGCACGGGACGCGCGGCCTGGTCCATGGCAATCGGCATTTCCGCAGCCAGCTGCATAAGCATGGCCTCGCGCAGCTGTTCGCGGCGTGGATCAGGCGCGGGCGGCTGGGTCTGCTCGAGCAGCACCGAGCCGATCGCCTCGGCCTCGCGCAGGCGCTGGCGGCAGTGCGGGCACTGCTCCAGATGCGTACCAACGACCACGCTCAGTGGCGTGGGCAGCGCGCCTGCGGCATAGCTCATCAACGTCGATTCGTGCAGGTGGTGGCGCGGGTTCACAGCGCACCTCCCACTTTGGCCTGCAGCTGCAGGAACGCGCGCCGCAGATGAGACTTGACCGTGCCCAAGGGCATGCCGATCGCCTCGGCGATCTCGCTGTGGCTCTTGGCCTCGAAATAGGACATGCGCACCAAGCGCGCCTGCACGGCGGGCAGTTCGTTGATGCGCTGGCGCAGCCGGGCCTGGTCGGCAAACTGTTCGGCGCTGCTGCGTTCGATCACATCCAGGGTTGCTGCGTCCTCGACGGCTGCCTGCACCTGCATCCAGCTGCGCTCGCGGCGGATGCGGTCAATGTGCAGGTTACGGGCGATGCGATACAGCCACGTGCTCAGCGCACCCTGCGCGGGATCGAAGTCGGCCGCGCGCAGCCATAGCCGCAGCAGGCTCTCCTGCGCCAGTTCCTCGGCCACCGCGTCAGGCACGCCCAGGCCCCGCAGGTATACGCACAGCCGCGGCATGAAGTAATCATAGATCCGCATGAAACAGTCGCGGTCACGAAGCCGTGCCACGCCGTCCATGTCACCGGCCCAGTTCGTCGGCTCGCTGCTCGGCTGCTGGGAACTGGACACGATGCGTGCGGTATCGAAGTTGAGGGGGTTGCTGGCGGCGTCAGGGTACATCGGCGTTCGCGGCGGGCGGGTGAAGGTCTGTCCTCTTTACGCGCAGGGGCCGTGATTGGATGCAGCCGCTGCAGGCGCATCCAACCGCCCATCCCCGCCGTATGACCTCAGCCCTCCTTTCCCGGATGAACGCGATGCGTACCGCTTGGCTGCTGCTGTGCCTGCCCCATGTTGCGCTGGCCGCGCCCTGGCTGCGAAGCGAGGGGGTAGCAACGTCGTCGCGCGGCGACCTGCTCTACCGCGAGGTGCACTGGCGACGCGATGCGGCCGAGGGTGCCGAGCGCTGGGTGCTGTACCAATGCGCGGACGGGCGGCCTTTCGCCCGCAAGCACCTGCCGGCCAGCGCGGCCCCACAGGCGCGCGGCTATACCCTGGAGGACCGGCGCAGCGGCCAGAAGGCCGAGGTCGAGGCCGCCAGCGGCAGGGTCTCGATCGCGTGGAAGGAGGATGCCGGCAGCCCACCGGTGCAGCGCGAGCTCGACCTGCCGACCGGCGCGGTCATCGACGCAGGGTTCGACGCGGCGGTGCGCCTGCATTGGCAGGCGCTCATGCGCGGCGAGCGTGTGACCCTGCCCTTCCTGGTCCCAGCGCGGCAGCGCTACTTCCCGGTGCAGGTAAGGCGCATCGGCCCGCAGCGCTGGCAGGGGATCGATGCGCAGTCGATCGAGGTCAGCCTGGACACCTGGTACGGCGGCATCGCGCCACGCCTTGCGCTGGTATACGCCAGCGCTGACCAGCGCCTGCTGGAGTTCCGTGGCACCAGCAACCTGCGCGATCAACGCGGTGCCTATCCACAGGTGACGGTGCGCTTCATCGCCGCAGCGGCTGGTCGCCCCGCCAGCGAATGGCAGCAGGCCTGGGCGCAGCCGCTGACAGATCGCTGCACCGTTACGGCCAGGTGAAATCTAAATTTCCTGCCGCGCTCCGCATCCAGTGGGCCTTCTGCCGCGTAGAGGAAGACACGAAACCCGCCGAGATCCGCCATGGCCTCTGTAGCGCCCCTCCCCCGTCAACGCTGGCGCCTGCTGCGCACGCTGCAGCGCTGGTTCGATACCGGCAACGCCGCAGAGGCCACCGACGAGCGGCCGGGGCGGATCGACTGGGTGCGCGCCGTGCCCTTCGCGCTGATGCACCTGGCCTGCATCGCGGTGATCTGGGTGGGCATCTCGTGGACAGCGGTGATCGTGGCTGCAGCACTCTATGCGGTGCGCATGTTCGCCATCACGGCGTTCTACCACCGCTACTTCTCGCATCGCACCTTCCAGGCATCGCGGCCGGTGCAGTTCGTGTTCGCGGTGATAGGCGCCTCCAGCGTACAGCGCGGGCCGCTGTGGTGGGCCGCCCACCATCGCCACCACCACCGTCACGCCGACCAGCCGCTGGACCCGCACTCCCCCCGTGAGGGCGGCTTCTGGCGCAGCCACATGGGCTGGTTCCTGACCCGCGAGGCCTTTGCCACCGACCTGTCGCGGGTGCCCGACCTAGCGCGCTACCCGGAGCTGCGCTGGCTGGATCGCTTCGATACGGCTGTGCCGGTACTGCTGGCCGCAGCGCTGTATGCACTGGGCGCCGGGTTGGAGCGCTGGGCGCCAGGCTTGCATACCTCCGGCTCGCAATTGCTGGTGTGGGGCTTCTTCATCTCCACCATCGTGCTGTTCCACGCCACGGTCACCATCAATTCGCTGGCCCATCGCTTCGGTCGCCGCCGCTTCGAGACCCGCGATGACAGCCGCAACAATCTCTGGCTGGCGCTGCTCACCTTCGGCGAAGGCTGGCACAACAACCACCACTTCTTCCCGGGCACCGTCCGCCAGGGCTTCCGCTGGTGGGAAGTGGACCTGACCTGGTATGGACTGCGTGCGATGGCGGCGCTTGGGCTGGTCAAAGGGCTCAAGCCGATTCCCGAGTGGGTGCTGGCCAAGGCGAGGTACTGACATGCGCATCGCGATCATCGGTTCGGGCATTGCCGGACTGGCCAGCGCCTGGTGGCTGGACGGCGAACACGACGTCACGCTGTTCGAGGCCAACGACTATCTGGGCGGCCATACCCACACCCACGACGTGCAGGTGGATGGCGTCCGCATGGCGGTGGACACCGGCTTCATCGTGTTCAATCCCCAGCACTACCCGCTGCTGACCGCACTGTTCGACGAGCTGGGCGTCGCCTCGCAGCCGACCACGATGAGCTTCTCGATGCACAGCGAGCGCAGCGGCGTGGAGTACAACGCCACCTCGCTGGATGGCCTGTTCTGCCAGCGCCGCAACCTGGTGTCGCCGCGGTTCTGGGGCATGCTGGCCGACCTGCGCCGGTTCTACCGCGATGCCCCCCTGTTGCTGGCAGAAGACGAGGGCCCAACGTTGGGGCAGTACCTGCGCAGCCAGCGCTACGGCGATGCCTTCATCGACGAGCACCTGCTGCCGATGGCCTCCGCGCTGTGGTCGTCCCCGACGGCCACGGTGATGGACTTCCCGGCGCGCTATCTGGCCCAGTTCATGGCCAACCACCAGATGCTGCAGATGACCGGGCGTGCACCGTGGCGGGTGGTGAGCGGTGGATCGGCCCGCTATGTCGACGCCCTGCGCGCCCGCTGGCGGGTGCATGAGCGGCTGGAGTGCCCGGTACAGTCGGTCGAGCGCATGCCGTGGGGCGCTCGCGTGCACAGCGCGGCCGGCGTGGAAGGCTTCGATGAGGTCATCCTGGCCTGCCACAGCGACCAGGCCCTGGCGCTGCTGCGTGACGCCGACCCCATCGAACGCGACGTGCTCGGCGCCATCCGCTACCAGGCCAACGAAGCGGTGCTGCACACCGACGCGTCATTGCTGCCGCGCAACCGCAAGGCGTGGGCGGCATGGAATGCCCATGTGCCCCGCGACCCTGCTGCGCCCTGCACGGTCAGCTACTGCATGAACCAGCTGCAGGGCCTGCCCGGCAGCACGCCCCTGGTGGTCACGCTCAACCGCAGCGAAGCAATCGACCCCGGCAAGGTGCTGCGCACCCTGCATTATGCGCACCCGGTGCACGACCATGCCGCAGTGCGCGCGCAACAGCGCTGGGCCGAGCTGCAGGGCCGCCGCCACACCTGGTTCGCAGGCGCCTATTGGGGCTGGGGCTTCCATGAGGACGGCATCCGCAGCGCCCGCCGCGTGGTCGATGCACTGCGCACCTGTGAACCGCACCACGTCATGGCGGCTCCCGGCGAGGTGGCCGCATGAGCGCCAGTGCGCTCTACTTCGGGCAGGTGGCGCACCGCAGGCACCTGCCACACCCGCATGCGTTCCGCTATCCGATCGCACAGCTGCTGCTCGACCTGGATGAACTCGACAGCGTGTTCGCCGGGCGCTGGCTGTGGTCGATCAATCGCCGCAATCTGGCCGAGTTCCGTCGCAGCGACTACTTCGGCGATCCCGCGCGGCCCTTGGCCGATGCAGTGCGCGACCACGCTGCATCAACCCTGGGCTACCGGCCCACCGGCCCGGTCCGCCTGCTCACCCATCTGCGCTTCGCCGGTCACGTGTTCAACCCGGTCAGCTTCTACTACTGCTACCGGGCCGATGGCAGCACGCTGGACTGCATCGTCGCCGAGATCACCAACACACCCTGGAAGGAACGTCACGCCTACGTGCTGCCGGTCGCAACGGCCACGCAGGAAGGCACCTCGCTGCGCTGGCGGTTCGACAAATGCTTCCATGTCTCGCCCTTCATGCCGATGGATTGTCATTACGACTGGCGGTTCAACTGCCCTGATGAGGACCTGCGCGTGCACATGCAGGTCTGGCGCGACGGCGCGCGCCAGTTTGATGCCACCCAGGTCATGCAACGACACCCCCTGGATGGCCGCGGGCTGGCCCGCGTCCTGGCCTGCTATCCACTGATGACCACCCAGGTGGTGGCCGCCATCCACTGGCATGCGTTGCGGCTGTGGCTGAAACGCAATCCCGTACACGACCACCCTACCCTTGCCGAGAAACCGCGATGAATTCGATGATTCCTTCGGTCGCGCTGCCGCGCCCCGGCGCATTGGATGCCTTCCTGCGCCGCCGCCTGCTGGCCCAGCTCGCCCCGATGCGCGACGGCCGCCTGTGCGTGCGCGACGCGCTGGGCGAAGTCTGGTTGGGCGATGCCCGCGGTGAGCTGCATGTCACCGTCACCATCGAGGACCCGGCGTTCTATCGCAAGGTGGCGGCCCAGGGCAGCGTCGGCGCCGGCGAAAGCTACATACATGGCGAATGGCGCTGTGACGACCTGGTCGCCCTGATCCGGCTGCTCGTGCGCAACCGCGATCTGCTCGACAGCATGGAACACGGCCCGGCGCGCGTGGGAGGCTGGCTGCTGCGCGGCTGGAACCGCCTGCGCCGCAACAGCCGTGAAGGCAGCCGCCGCAACATCGCCGCGCACTACGACCTCGGCAACGACTTCTTCGCCCTGTTCCTGTCACCGGACCTGATGTACTCCTCGGCCCTGTTCGCCGAAGAAGGCGAGTCGCTGGAATCCGCCTCGCGGCGCAAGCTGAACCGCATCTGCCAGCAGCTGCAGCTCAAGCCGGGCGACCGCGTGGTGGAGATCGGTACCGGCTGGGGTGGTTTTGCGCTGCACGCGGCGCAGCACTACGGCTGCCACGTCACCACAACCACGATCTCCGCCGAGCAGCATGCACTGGCCAGCGAGCGCGTCCGCGTCGCCGGGCTGCAGGACAAGGTCACGCTGTTGATGCAGGACTACCGCGACCTGCAGGGCCAGTTCGACAAGCTGGTATCGATCGAGATGATCGAAGCCATCGGCGCCGAATACCTGGACACCTACATGGCAACGCTGCAGCGCCTGCTCAAGCCCGATGGTGTCGCCCTGCTGCAGGCCATCACCATCGAAGATCACCGCTACGAGCAGGCACGGCGCAGCGTCGACTACATCAAGCGCTATGTGTTTCCGGGCAGCTTCATTCCGTCGATCAACGCGATCATGGCGGCCAAGACCCGATCCAGTGACCTGCAGCTGGTCGCCCAGCAGGATTTCGGCCACTCCTACGCACTGACCCTGCGCGCCTGGCGCCAACGCTTCCTTGCCCAGCTGCCCGCTGTGCAGGCACAGGGCTTTGATACGCGCTTCTGCCGGATGTGGGAGTTCTACCTGGCCTATTGCGAGGGCGGCTTCCTGGAGCGTTCGATCGGCGTTTCGCATCTGCTGCTGGCGCGCCCCGGGCATCGTCCCGCTGGCGCATCGGGTCAAGGCGGCTGAGGTGCGCCGGTTCTGGGCCAATCTGCTTGGCAACCAGCTGGTCTGGCTGTGCGCCGTGGCCGGCGCCGGGCGCGGCTGGCAATGGCCGGCGCTGCTGGCAGCGTCGCTCTACATCGGCAGCCAGCTGCTGACCTCGCCGCAACCTCGGCTGGATCTTCGGCTGATGCTGTTGGCGCTGGCCTGCGCGTGGCTGGTCGACGCCAGTGCCGCCGCCAGCGGCACCGTACGCTACGCCGCGGCCCCGCTGGGCTGGACGCCACCCCTTTGGATCATGGCGTTGTGGGCCGCGTTTGCGATGACGCTGACCACTTCGATGCGCTTCCTGCTTCGCCACCCTGCCCTGCCAGCCGCGTTCGGCCTGCTGCTGGCCCCGCTGGCCTATCTCTCCGCAGCGCGCGGTTTCGATGCGGTTCGATTCACTACGCCGCTGTGGCAAGGCCTGCTGGTACTGGGGGTGGGCTGGAGCATCGCGCTTTCGCTGCTGTGCATGGCCGCTCGTCGCGGCTCCCGCACCATCCCGCCGCCCTTGGCCGGAGCGCCGTCATGATCAATCTGGTGTGGGTACTGCTGTATGCCGTGCTTGTGATGAGCTGGGGCTGGGCCTGGCAGCGGCGCCACCGCAACATCGGCGTGGTCGATGTGCTCTGGGCCAAGGGCGTGGGTGCTTCGGCCCTGTTGCTGGCGTGGCTCGGCGATGGTGCGGCGGCGCCACGGATTGCACTGGGCGTGCTCGGTGGCCTGTGGGGCAGCCGACTGGCACTGCACCTGTGGCATCGGGTCCGCCATGAACAGGAAGACGGTCGCTACCGTTATCTGCGCGAGTACTGGCAAGGGCATCAAGCCAAGATCTTCGGCTTTTTCATGGCCCAGGCACTGCTGGTCGTGCTGTTCGCCCTGCCCTTCGTCGCGGTGGCTGCCAATCCACAGACCAGCATGACGTTGTGGGTCGTGGCCGCCGCACTCGTCTGGCTGCTGAGCGTCGGCGGCGAGAGCCTGGCCGACCATCAGCTGGCCCGGTTCCGCGCGAATCCGGCAAACCAGGGTCGCACCTGCCGCGCCGGGCTCTGGCGTTACTCCCGCCACCCCAACTACTTCTTCGAGTGGCTGCACTGGTTCAGCTATGTCCTGCTCGCGGTCGGCTCGCCGCTGTGGTGGCTGGCGTGGTCCGGCCCGCTGCTGATGTATGTGTTCCTGCGCTACCTGAGCGGCATTCCGTTCACCGAAAAGCAGGCGCTGCGCAGCCGCGGCGACGATTACCGCGCCTACCAGCGCAGCACGCCGATGTTCTTCCCCTGGTTCCCTCGTCCTTCCAAGGAGCATTCCGCATGAGCGCGATTCCGTCACTGACCCCGGCCGACGACGCGGAAACCGGGCTGATCGCCTGGGCCGAACGCGGCCTGGTTCCCGATGCCGCGCTGCGCGCCGGCATCCGTCGCCTGTGCGCGCAACGCCTGCACGAGGAAATGCTGGGCGGTATCGAAGCACAGTCCGCACGCTTCGGCCGTCGCATCGCCGAGCTGGCCGACAGCCCGCTCGCGCTGCATACCGACGCGGCCAACCGCCAGCACTATGAGGTTCCGGCGGCCTTCTTCCAGGCCTGCCTGGGCAGGCGCCTGAAGTACAGCAGCTGCTACTACCCCACCGGGCGCGAAACGCTGGACCAGGCGGAGGACGCCATGCTGGAGCTGTACGGCCAGCGCGCCGGACTGGCCGATGGCCAGCAGATCCTCGAACTGGGCTGCGGCTGGGGTTCGCTGACCCTGTGGATGGCCGAGCGCTATCCCACCGCCGCGATCACCGCCGTGTCCAATTCGCACAGCCAGCGCCAGCACATCATGGCGCAGTGCCAGGCCCGGGGGCTGCACAACGTCGAGGTGATCACCCGCGACGTCAACCAGCTCGAGCTGCCAACCGCACGCTTCGACCGCTGCGTCTCGGTGGAAATGTTCGAGCATGTGCGCAACTACGAGCGCCTGCTGGCGCGCATCAGCCAGTGGCTGAAGCCCGACGGCGCGCTGTTCGTGCACATCTTCGCCCACCGCACGCTGATGTACCCGTTCGAGACCGAGGGCGGCGACAACTGGATGGGCCGCCATTTCTTCACTGGTGGCCTGATGCCGGCGGCCGACACGCTGCTGCATTTCCAGCGCGACCTGCGGCTTGACCAGCGCTGGTTGCTGGACGGCACCCACTACCAGCGCACGGCCGACCACTGGCTGGCCAACCAGGATGCAGCACGCGAGGCGGTGATGCCGGTGCTGGTCGCGACCTACGGCCAGGCCGCCGCGAAGATCTGGTGGCAGCGCTGGCGCATGTTCTGGATGGCATGCGCCGAGCTGTTCGGCTACGACGACGGCCAGCAGTGGCTGGTCGCCCACTATCTGTTCCGCCCCCGTTGAGGTGTGACATGCGCATGCGCTCGCTGCTTCCCCTGCTGGCATTGAGCCTGTTTGGTTCCGGCTGCAGTTCCACCGATACCCGTCCCCTGCCCCGCCCGCCCTCAGTGGACGTGCCACGCTTCATGGGCGACTGGTATGTGATCGCCCACATCCCCTCATGGCCGGAGCGCAAAGCTTTCGACGCGGTGGAGAGCTACGCATTGAAGCCCGACGGGCGCATCCAGACCACCTTCACCTATCGCAAGGGCAGCTTCGACGCCCCCCAGAAGTCGATGCACCCTGTTGGACGGGTCGAGAAGGACGGCAACGGCGCCATCTGGGGCATGCAGTTCATCTGGCCGATCCAGGCCGAGTATGTGATTGCCTGGCTGCGCGATGACTACGGCCAGACCATCGTCGCGCGCAGCAAGCGCGACTACGTGTGGTACATGGCACGCACGCCACAGGTGTCCGAGAGCGACTACCAGCAGGCCGTGCAGCGCATCGCGGCCATGGGTTACGACACCGCAAAGCTGAGGCGCGTGCCGCAGTCGGTGCGCTGAGCCATCGGTCATCCCCACGCAGCACCTGCTGACGGCAGGGCGTGTCGACATCTGCTTGCGCCGGATGTCGCATTCATCACCGCTGCCGCATTGTTCATCCGGCACGCGCGCAGCCGCTGCCGGACCCGTGCGTACAGCAACGCCGCACCTGCCCTGCCTGCAGTAGCTGGCGCTGGGGTCGCGAACACTCAAGACTCGACCGCGGCGGCCGCTAATGGCCAATGCAGGGCTGTGCGCGCCGGCCACAATGGCCGACGAAGGGTGCATTCCGGTCGTGGCCGATTTCACAATGGAAGGAACAGGCAGTTGAAGGAAGAACGACGCAACACGTTGCAGGCCAGTCATCGCGCGATCCTCAGCTTCTGGCACAGGGTTGAGTTCTTCATACCCTACGATCTGCAGGGCCAGGTCCTTGAGTCGAAGGACGCGGACTGGAGCGTACGGCAGCTGTCCAGGGATCAGCTCGAGCGATTGGACCCGAAGGATCTGTGGTCCCCACCCCTGCCATTCGGTCGCGGGCTGAGCGGATTCGATGTCTACCTCGGCATATTCGACAAAGCCCAGCTGGCCGATATCACCCAGCGGGTACTGGCTGAGACGCCAAGCGGAGACGAGTCGCTGGAACAGGACGAACGGGCCGAACTGGAAGGCCTGACCTGCGCGGCCAGCCTGCGGGCAAGCGCCGAGGGCGTGCTGCAGCTGGGTGAAATCTCGGTATCGACCGTTCCGTGGGCACTGGGCACGATCTCCAGGCGTGGCTTGCAGGGCCTGGACTTCGATGCCTTCCAGGCAAGCCTTGAAGCACTCAAGCGCGACGTAGCAACGTTCCGCAGCGCCGCTGCCACCCCCGCCGGACAGGGTGAGGGCCCAACGCCCTGCAGCCCCGACGACCTGTTGCGCCTGCTCGACATCCTGTGCAACTGGTCGGGTCATGACCCTTCCGCGGGCGACGCGTCCGCTCCGCTGCTGGTCATCCGGGCGAAAAGCGTTGAAGACAAGCCGAAGCCGGAACGGGCAGCAAAAGCCACACCCCCAGGGCCGGACAACGAGCCAACGGCGGAAGCGGACGACGTCGAGGACGACGAGGCCCAGCCCGAAGAGGACGCGGAGATCAGCATCCTCAACAGTTTCTTCGTCGAGGATATCGCGCGGGCCATCGGCGCACTCGACCAGGGCAAGGCCAGTGCGCCGCTACGCGCCTATCTGAGCCCATTGCCTGAAAGCCGACGCGAAGACCTTTACACCCCAGAAGGCCATGCGCTGATTGCCGACCGGCTGCGCCCGCGCCACATCAATCGGGGCCACTGGCCCGGCGATCCTGCACACACGATGAGCCTGATGCAGCAGTTCGCTGTGAACAGCATCTTCGAGCAGGTGCGCGATTCAGGCATCTTCTCGGTCAATGGCCCGCCCGGAACCGGGAAGACCACGCTGTTGCGTGAGGTCTTCGCTGAGAACATCGTGCGGCGTGCACGTGCATTGTCACAGTACGCGACGCCAGCCGCTGCGCTCGGCCCAGCCCGCGAAGTGAACTTCGAAGGTGAGAAGCCGTGCAGGGTCTCGCCACTGAAGGCCGACCTGACCGGCTTCGAGATGGTGGTCGCATCGTCGAACAATGCCGCCGTGGAGAATATTTCGCGTGACCTGCCGAAGAGCCGGTCACTGGGCAAGCCCGGAGGGTCGCGCTGGCGCAACAGCACAGGGGACGTGACCTTCGACTACCTGCGGCCACTGGCCCGCAACCTGCTCGAATGGAACGGCAGGGGCGCCTATGAACGACCGGCGGCAGACAGCGATGCCTGGGGGTTGATCAGCTGCGCGCTGGGCAGGAAGGCCAACCGCGAGGCACTTGTGCGGGCCATCAGCAGGAGCGCCCCAAAAGATGGCAAAACCCCGAAGGGCTACGACCGCGCCCGCCACCAGTCGCTCTGGGAGTGGCGGGACAACCCAGCAGCCATGAGCTTCCAGCAGGCCAGGCAGGCGTTCGGCAAGGCCGATGCGATCGTCAATGGCCTGGTCGAAAAGCTGGATCGGCTTGCCTCGCTCAGCCGTGAAATCAGCGGCAACGATGAGGAGAGCTTCTGCCGGCAAACGACTTCTCAGCTTCGCGATGCACAGCGCGCGCATGAGGAAGCTGCACAGCAGTGCCGTGCACTCGAGAGCCAGCGCAGCAGATCCGATGAACAGCTCGCCCTGCTCAAGGCGCAACGCATCCTGCTCAGGGAAGAGAAGCCTGGCTGGTGGGCCCGCATCTTTGACCGGCAGCGCGCGCACAGCCATGCGGCCGCAATGGTGCAGAACGCAGATCATCAGCACCGATGGACCCAGCGCGAGCTCGAACTCGGGACGCAATGTGATACGGCGCAACAGCACCTGGGCCAAACCGCGAGCACCCTGGCCGAGGCATCGGCCGCCGCGCAGGCACGGGCGCAGCAATGGGCTGGAATGACGCAACAGCTCGAACAACTGAAAGCCGAATTCGGCACCGCGTCCCATCCCGCCAACGCGGCCGAACTGGAAGGTCAGGACTGGCAGATCAAGGGAGTCTGGAACAGCGAGCAGCTCAACGAGCAGCGCGCCAATCTCTTCGTGGCGGCACTGCAGCTTCACCAGGCCTGGCTGCACGAAGTGGTGCAGAAGGGCGGCGGCTTCGCCCAGAACGTCATTGCACTGTGCCACCTGCTGAGTGGCAAGCGGCTGCAGGAGCCACGCGATGCGCTGGCCATCTGGCAGAGCCTGTTCATGATCGTGCCGGTTGTCTCCAGCACGTTCGCCTCGGTCGCACGCCAGTTCCGACATCTGGGGCCGGACTCGATCGGCTGGCTGTTCATCGATGAAGCTGGCCAGGCCGTGCCGCAGGCGGCAGTCGGTGCACTGCTGCGCTCCAGGCGCGCGGTCGTGGTGGGTGATCCGCTACAGATCGAGCCGGTGTTCACCGTGCCGGTCAAGCTGCTGCAGGCGCTGGGCCGAACCAGCGCACTGCCCGCAGGCGTGAACGTCTCGCCCGACAAGACCTCCGTACAGGTACTGGCCGACGAGGCCAACCCGCTCGGTGCCCGCATGGAGTCCGGCGGCTCGCCGCTCTGGATCGGCAGTCCGCTGCGCGTGCATCGTCGCTGCGTCGAACCGATGTTCTCCATTGCCAACACGATTGCCTACGAGGGGAAGATGATCTTCTCCAACCCCTGGGAACCCAGTGCGGCGCGGCCACCCGCCGACAGCCTGGACATCGGCAGCAGCGCCTGGGTACACGCCCCCGGCCGCACCAGCGACAAGCAGGTCGTGCCGTGCCAGATCGACCTGGTGCAGCAGGCGTTGGCCGCGCTCTATCACAGCACCGGAAGCCTTCCCCCGGTCTACATCATTTCGCCCTTCAAGCGCATCAAGAATGCCCTGCTCGAGCGACTGCGGAGCCAGGACGCCTGGCTTGGCCCGGACGCCCCACCCGGCACGCAGGCGCCACGCACCACCGAACTGCGCACGTGGTGCAGGGAGCGCGTCGGCACCGTGCACACCTTCCAGGGCAAGGAGGAAAGCATTGTCTGGATGGTCCTGGGCTGCGACACGGACACGGTGGGCGCGGCGCACTGGGCCTCCAGCAAGCCCAATCTGCTCAACGTCGCCGTCACCCGTGCCCAGCACCGCTGCTTCCTGATCGGAGACACCGCACTCTGGGGCGGCCTGCGCCACTTCTCAGACGCCCATGCCAAACAGTTGCCCCGCATCACCCCGGCGCAGTTCCTGGGTCGCATGTCGATCCCCCGCGTGCAGACTCGATAGCCCTGCCCTGCCCTGACGGCGTCAACCAGTCAGGTCACGGGCGCAGGGTCACGCCAGCGTGACGCGTCACATTAATGGTTCCGGCAGCCACGACGGGACGCCTGCAGCACCCCATCCATTTACGTCACGAATGCGTAAGCCCCGGCCGATCAACTGCGTCCATCGATCTTTAGGAATAGTCGTAAAAACGCAACGAATTCGATGTTCGACGCGACAGCGGCGCCAGAATGGCGGCCACGCCCATGGGCGCCGACCACCTCCCGCGCATGAATGGATTTCCTGCACCGCGTCGGCTTCGCCTGGCGCTCCTGGACGATCACGAAGTCGTCCGTCGCGGCACCGCCCTGCACCTGTCAGGCGATCTCCGCTTCGACATCGTCGCCAGCCACGGTTGCAGCAACGAACTGCTCTGCAGCCTGCAACGCACACCAGTGGATGTGGCCATCATCGATCTCACGCTTGCCCGTGACGACCTGGGTAGCCTTGAGCTGGTTGCGCTGCTGCGCCGGGAATTCCCGCGCACGCCATTGCTGGCCTTCGCCACGCTCTGCCCCACCACCAACCTCAACAGCCTGATCGATGCCGGACTCCACGGATTCGTCAGCAAGGCCGAACCGCTTGCTGCATTGTCCGACGCCATCGTACGTGTTTCCCAGGGCCTGACCCGGGTTCCACCGGACGTCAGGCTGGCCGGCGACCGCGGCGAGCTCAGCCGCAACGAGCGCGAAGTGCTGGGCCTGCTGCTGGAAGGCTTGACGGTCTCCGAGATCGCATTGCGGCGGCACCGCAGCATCAAGACTGTCAGCACGCAGAAGGTTGCTGTGCTGCGCAAGCTGGGATTGCGCAGCGACGTGGAAATCTACGCACTGCGCGAACGACTGGAGACACCGTGAGGCGCCAGCCGCCGTTGCGCCGCCGCTTCCTCTCCACGGGGCTGCTGGCGCTCCTTCTCCTGCCGGCTGCCTCGGCCGAAGATATCCGCTCGCCACGCTGGCTGCCGGGCAGCACTGTACGGGTCGCCACGACTCCCTCCCTGCGCCCCCTGCCCGCGGCCCTGGCCGATCCGTCATCACCGCCAACGCTCGCCCATGGCTATGCCAACCTGGTGGCGCGGCACGCCCAATTCCGTTTCCTGGAACACCCCTACCCGACAACCGCCGCATCAATCCTCGCTGTATGCCATCACGAGGCTGACCTGGTCATGGTGTTTGGCGACGCAAGGCACCAGCCGCTGCCCTGCCCCGGCCTTGCCGCGTCCACCGCATTCCGTGGCGGCGCCACCCTGTTGGCCGGACGCGCCGGCGAGTGGCTGCCACGGGAGATGCGCGAACTCGACGGCCGGGTCATCGCCGTCGTTGAAGGCGGGCCCTACGCCAGCTGGCTGCACGCGCATCACCCGCAGGTCCGGCTGCGGCAGCTGCCAGACCGGCATGCAGCACTGGCGGCAGTCGAAAGCGGGCTGGCGGACGTGGCGATTGGCCTGGAGCCCACGCTGCGCCCCCTGGTTCGACGCCATTTCAATGGCAGCCTGCGCTTGCAGCCGTTCGATAGCGGCTTCTCCACCGACCTTTACCTGCTGGTTCGCCGGGAAGACCAGCAACTGCTTGGGCGCATCGAACAGGCATTGCGGGAGATCACACTGGAAGAGCACGCAGGCCTGCTCCACCTATGGGCAGGCCAGACCCTGCCTGCCGCGGCCGGGAATGCACTGGACTGGATGCAGGCGTCGCCCCCGCGCGGGTGGCTGCTGCTGGCCCCACTGCTGATTGCCCTGCCGCTGCTGTGGCTCGCAATGCGCCACCTGCGGGCGCGCGGTGACCGAAGCAGCGCGCATGCCATCGGCGTGATCAGCCACGAGATGCGCAACTCGGCGCAGGTCGTGCTGACCTCGATCGAGCTGCTGGGGCAATCGACATTGCCCAAGGGCGAGC
This sequence comes from Stenotrophomonas sp. YJH_SMC_69, assembly GCF_059370495.1. Lineage (NCBI taxonomy): Bacteria > Pseudomonadati > Pseudomonadota > Gammaproteobacteria > Lysobacterales > Lysobacteraceae > Stenotrophomonas > Stenotrophomonas sp. YJH_SMC_69. The sequence goes on from NZ_JCAFTS010000007.1 coordinate 182,732, forward strand.
GTGACCTGCTCGCCGCTGCCAGCAGCGCCAGCCAATCCCTGCGCAGCCTGTTGAATCGCGCACTGGATTTTTCGCGCCTTGCGAGCGGCGCTTTCAAGCCGCATGCGCAACCCTGCGATGCAACCCAGCTGTGCCGGCAGGCTCTGGAGGCGATCCGGCCACAGGCCCAGCGGAAAGGCCTGCAGCTGCATCTCGATGCCCAGGGCGCATCCCCGTCGAACATCCTGGTGGACGCCGATGCGCTACGCCAGATTGCCAGCAATCTGTTGGCGAACGCAGTGAAGTTCAGCGATTCCGGCCGCATCGAGCTGCGCCTGCAACTGATGCCGGCGGCGCGTCCTCGGGCGCTGCTGCTGGAGGTGATCGACAGCGGCATCGGCATCGCGCCGGCGCAGGTAGCCACCCTGTTCCAGCCTTTCCAGCAAGGCAGCAGCGGACAGCGGCGTGGCGGAAGTGGGCTGGGGCTTTCCATCGCGCGCGAGCTGGCCCGCGCAATGGGCGGCGACCTCACCGTGCACAGCGTGCTGGGCCGTGGCAGTCGCTTCATCCTGCGCCTGCCGGTGTGCCCGGCTGGCACCGGCGTGGATGCCCAGGACATGCCCGTGGGCGATACGCCACTGGCCGGACTGCACCTGCTGCTGGTCGAGGACCACGAGCTCAATCGCCACGTGATCGCCGAACAGCTGCGGCGCTGGGGCGCAGAGGTGTGCGCCGTGAAAGATGCGGCCAGTGCCCTGGCCGAACAGGCACGACAGCCCCGCTCCGTTGCTCTGATCGACATTGGGTTGCCTGGCGCCGATGGTCACGTGCTGGCGCGCGAGCTACGCGGGTCTGCCGGGCGCACCGTTCGCCTGATCGCATTGTCTGCCCGCACCGGACGGCGTCATCGCGCACGCTGCCACCGCTCGGGCTTCGACGCGGTGCTGGCCAAGCCGCTGCGCGCCGCCCAGCTGCTGCCTGCGCTCGACATTGCGCGACCAGAGGGCCTGGGCGCAGCCGCGCAGACGATTGACATGGACGCGGCCTACATCGCCGACATCCACGATGAGCTCGGCAACATGGAGCGGGTTATTGATCGAGCGGATGCATCGGCACTGGGCCATCACGCGCACCGATTGCAGGGCACGCTGCAGATGCTGGGCCAATGCGAGCATGCGGCCATCGCGGCGGAGCTGGTCGACCTGGCGCATGACGCCGCGCCGGACTGGGCCGATGCGCGGCGCCTGCTGGACGTGCTGAAGGCCGGACAGGGCTCCCGCCCAGCGGGAACCCTGCCAATGCCTTGATCAGGCGGCCAGGCGCTCGACCTGGCGACGGGTCAGGTCATTGAAGCGACCCAGCGACATCAGGTGCTGGTGGATCAGTGCCAGCCAGCCGCTGCGGTGCCACTCGACCACGGTGGCTTCCGGCAGCGCAACGAACTTCTCGACGTCCACCACCAGGAAGCCATTGAGGTTGAACTCGCGGCCATCCGGGGTACGCACGGTGGCGTTGCGCTCGACCAGCAGGCCGTTGTCGGTCAGGGCCTTGGAGAAGGCCAGGGTCTGTTCGTGCTCGCGGGTGTACTGGCCGCAGAACTCCAGCGCCTGCTGCACCATTTCGGTGGCCTTGCCGTCAACGAACAGCGGCTGGCCTTCCTCGCCGCCCTTGACCACGCGCGGGCTTTCTTCGTCGATGCCCAGCAGGAAGTCATTCTCCGCGCCGGTGTCGATGAAGATGAAGGGGTGGCGGCGCAGGTAGGCCGGAATATAGGCCTCGTCTTCCCACAGGCCGTCCTTGATGAACAGGTTCTGGTCGGACACGCCGACGGCAGCCATCGGAACCGCACCGGGGCCGGCGAACAGGATCGGGAAATGATGCAGCGCCAGCGAGAACTCGCCCAGCACCAGCGGAATGGCGTTGTTGCCGGCGGCGAACTCGAGCTTGCCCGGCAGGATGCGCAGATCGGCGTGCACATCGGCCTGCAGCGGCACCGGACGGGTATAGAACAGGGGAGCGCCGCTCGGCGCCGCTTCGGTGGTGGTGTCGCTGGTGGTGGTCATCTTGGGAACCGTTCGATCATGCGCGCCTGCCATCCCGGGCACGCCAGCGGGAACAACCTGAATCCCGCATTATCAACAAGCTCGATGACAACGGCCACCCCGCCAGCGAACTATTTCAGCTGCAGGGGGTAGCGCTGCCAGAGCACGTGGACCAGGAACCCGGCCAGTTCGGTGTCGCGCGCGCTCACCGCTGCACGGATCTTGTCCAGCAGCACCATGTCGCTGCAGGAGCGCACATCGGCGTGGTTGGCCTGCCCTGCCCGGCGCGCACGATAGCGTGCGGCCCGCTGCGCATCGCTCATCGCATACCCGAACTTGGGCGGACGACCGCGCTTGCGCGGCAGGGTCAGCTCCAGGGTTCCGGGGTCTTTGTCATCACGCATGAGAGGGGTGCGGGCGGCGGCGAGCAACGGGGGGTGCGCAATTTATCGTGAGGCATCACTTTAATCCAGCTTTTTCTGCAGTTTTGTTGCATCGCAATGCAAAAAAACGCATCGCGAGGGCCCCATCCACGCATGGCGTGGATCTAGTGCAGAGCTCGCGACCCGATCACCCGGTAGATCCACGCCATGCATGGATGCGGAAACCCGAACCCACAAAAAAGGGAGCCCGCGAACGGGCTCCCCTCACCTTCTTCATGCAGCGCGCACCGGCTCGTAGCCATGCAGGTGCGCCTCGCTGCTGGCCCGCCCCTGGCTGAGCGAACGCAGCGAGGTGGTATAGCCCACCAGCTGCGCCAGCGGTGCGAAGCCACTGACCTCGGCGCGACCATCCTGATCGTCGATGCGGGCAATGCGACCATGGCGGCGGTTGAGGTCGCCGACCACATCACCCACCGACGCTGACGGCGAATGCACCGTCACCGCCATCACCGGCTCCAGCAGCTGCGTGCCGCCTTCGGCCAGCGCCGCCTTGATCGCCTCGGCGCCTGCGCGATGGAACGCCATCTCCGAGGAGTCCTTGGCATGGGTCTGGCCATCGACAAGACTGACCTCGATGCCGACCACCGGATGGCCCTGGGGGCCTTCCGACAGCGCAGCACGCACACCTTTCTCCACCGCCGCGATGAAGCTGCGCGGCACCACGCCACCGACGATGCGGTCGTTGAATACGACCTGGTCGTCCTCGCGCGGCGATACATCCAGCACCACGTGCGCGAACTGGCCCTGGCCGCCGGTCTGCTTGACCAGCCGCCCGACGACGCCGGTCATCGCACGCATCGGCGTCTCCTGGTAGGCCACGCGCGGCGCACCTACGCCTACGTCGACCTTCCATTCGCTGCGCAGGCGCTCGACCATCACCTCCAGGTGCAGTTCGCCCATGCCCCAGACCAGGGTCTCCGCCGTGTCGCGATCGGTTTCGACGCGGAACGAGGGATCTTCCTGGGCCAGGCTGGCCAAACCCTGTGCCATCCGGATCAGGTCGGCCGCACGCGCCGGCTCCAACCGCCACGCCAGCACCGGTGCCTGTGCCTGGATGTTCTCCAGGCGCAGCGGCTGCGCACGACCGCTCAGCGTTTCACCACTGACCGCATCCTTCCAGCCCAGCACTGCAACGATGTCACCGGCCACGGCCTGTTCGATGTCGTGGGTCTGGTCGGCCTGCACCCGCACCAGGCGACTGACACGCCGCCCCTGCGGATGCTGCGAACTGGCCACCGCATCACCCACCTTCAAGGTGCCCGAGTACAGCCGCACGAAGCTCAACGCGCCGTGCTGCTGGTGGGTGATCTTGAACAGCAGGCCGGCCAGCGGACCGTCCGGGTCCGGCGGCAGCACGACCTCGCCCTCATCGCTTTCGGCGCTGACGGCAGGGCGATCCAGCGGCGACGGCAGGTAATCGACCACGGCGTCCAGCAGCGTCTCGATACCCTTGTCCTTGAACGCAGCACCGGCCAGCACGGGCACGCCCGCACCCGCCAGCGTCGCCCGGCGGATCGCCGCGCGCAGCTGCCCGGCGTCGATCACGCGACCTTCCAGCCAGGCATCGGCCAGTTGCTCATCGTGATCGGCCACGGCCTCGACCAGCGCATCGCGCTGGGCTTGCCACTGGGCCCGCGTCGCTTGCTCCCACGGGGTCACCGTGGTTGCGGCACCATCCTGCCACTGCAGCACGCGCTCATCGACCAGATCGACCCAGCCGTTGAAGCCACTTTCGCTGCCCAACGGCACGCCCAGCGCCCACGGCCGCGCCCGCAGCTTGTCCCGCAGCTGCTCCAGTACGCGCTCGAACGAAGCGCCGACGCGGTCCATCTTGTTGACGAAAGCGATCAGCGGCACGCGGTGGCGACGCGCCTGGCGCCACACGGTTTCGGACTGCGGCTGCACGCCATCCACGGCCGAGAACACGGCCACGGCGCCGTCGAGCACGCGCAGTGAACGCTCGACCTCGATGGCGAAGTCGATGTGGCCAGGGGTGTCGATCAGGGTCAGCCGATGCGGCGGCAGGTCGCGCGGCGCCCACTGCGCCTGCACGGCGGCAGCGCCGATGGTGATGCCGCGTTCGCGTTCGATCGCCGAGAAATCGGTGGTCGCGTTGCCGTCGTGCACTTCACCGACGCGGTGGATCTCGCCGCTTTTCCACAGCAGGCGTTCGGTCAGCGTGGTCTTGCCGGCGTCGATGTGGGCAATGATGCCAAGGTTGCGACGACGGGAAAGGACTTGGGTGTTCATATAGAGATTCCTGCAAAGCCAACTTCAGGGGCCGCGCCCCCCGGTTGGCGGCAGGGTGCGCGGCTAGCGTTCGGTCTCGGCGATCTGGTGCATGGCACGTTCTCCTTTGCGGTACTGGGTAGCGTCGGCTGGGTAGCGTCGACTGTCAGTCGACTCACAAGAAACAGAAACGAAAAGAGCGCCCGGGGGGCGCTCTGTCGAAGGTCCAGCGATGGCCGCTTCAACGGCCTCGTGGGGCTCCAGGCAGACACGCCCGTTCCGCGTTGGCGCGGGTCAGGGTGAAAAACTTCAGGAGCGGCATCCGGTTCATGGGGCGCATTCTAGACCTGCCAATCTGGCGCGCAAGTGAATATTGCAAACATAAATGGAACGATGAGGCCGACAATGATCGGGGTCAGATCCCTTTGACCCTGGGCAAAGGGATCTGCCTCCTCTCAGCCCTTACTTGCAGCCGTGCAGCGTGCGCGCCTCGGCCACGGTCGCCGCCTGGTCATCCCCCATCGAAATCCACCCCTTCAGCGACGTCGCCGGGTCAATGTGCGGCAGCTGCGGGCCACCATGGATCAGCACCTCGGTCCAGCTCCCCACCGGCGCCAGTTCGGACAGGCGTGCCGCCTGGTCATCCTCGGTGCTGAACGTGTCGTCCGGGCTCGCCGGGGGCGTCGTGTTCACGGTCTCGGTCTTGCGGGAATGCACACGCAGCGCGCCGCCCGGCATGCGCTGGGTGGTGACGTCGTAGCGCTCGATACCGTACGCCCAATGGCTTTCACCAATGCTGCGGGTCTCGCTTCCGTCATCCGCCACAGCCACCATCTCGCCCGCCGGCCCGACCACGCCCGCGACAGCACCCAGGCCGGACATCAGCGCCTGGTAGACGATCATCTGCCGCTGCTCGGTGCTCAACGCACCGGCCTTGAGCTTGGCAGGGGGAATCTGCAGGTATGCCGCCTCCTTGCAAAGCACCAGCACCTGCTGGTCATCCCAACTCACGGACATTTCCTCGCTGGCGAAGTACTGCGTCCGGATGGACGCAACAGGAGAACCCGCGCCAGCGGAATGCCGTATCTCGATCAGCGAGGCATTCTCCGCCGCATCGGTCAGCGAAACCGGAGAGGTTGAAGCCGCAGTCGCAGCGCCTGCGAAGCCAACCAACACGGCCAGCAGCGTGCCGCGCGAAATGCTACAGATCATTGCATCAGTCCATTGAGGGAATACCGGTCAGACATGATACGCGGCGACGGCAGCAGATCCGGACTACGTCACCACCACCAACGGCACCCCGCGCCGCGGATGCTCCAGCACCACCACATCCTGCTGATAGACCCGCTGCAGGTTGTCTTCGGTGAGCACCTGCAGCGGCGTGCCATCGGCGGCCACCCTGCCCTGTTCCAGCAACACGATGCGGTCGGCATAGCCGGCGGCCAGGTTCAGATCGTGCAGCACCACGATCACGCACGCACCGGCTTCGGCACAGGCACGCACACTGCGCAACGTACGCTCCTGGTGGCGCAGATCCAGCGCCGCGGTCGGTTCATCAAGCAACAGCAGCGGCGTGTCCTGCGCCAGCACGCGCGCGAACGTGGTCCGGGCGGACTCGCCACCGGACAGCTGCTGCACTTCGCGCAGGCGTAGCGCCTGCAGTTCGGCGGCATCGATGGCAGCTTCCACCTGTGCATCGTCCACACGCGGATCCGGCGGATGCGGCAACCGTCCCATCGCCACCACTTCCTCCACGCTGAAGGCGAAGCGCACGCCATGCTCCTGCGGCATCACCGCGCGCTCGCGTGCCAGCGGCCCGGCCTTGTAGCTGGCCAACGGCTTGCCCAGCAGGCTCACCTCGCCCGCATCGGCGCGCAGGTCACCGGCCGCCACCGCCAGCAACGTAGACTTGCCCGCGCCGTTCGGGCCAACCAGCGCGGTCACCGTGCCCGGCTCGAACGCCAGCGAGATGCCATGCAGGATCTCGCGCTGCTGGCGGCGCACCACCACCTCGTGCAGCTTCAGCAGCACGTTCATGGCGCCGCCTTGCGGCGCTGCTGCAGCACCAGCCAGAGGAAGAACGGCGCACCCAGCGCGGCCGAGAACAGGCCCAGCGGAATCTCCGCAGGTGGATCGAGCGTGCGTGCGGCGGTGTCGGCCACCACGATCAGCAGCGCACCGAGCAGCCCGGACAACGGCAGCAGCCAGCGATGACCCGGGCCGACCAGCAGTCGCGCCACGTGCGGCACCACCAGGCCGACGAAGCTGATCGAGCCCGCGAACGCCACCGCTGCGCCCACCAGCAGCGCACTGAACGCGACCAGGCGACGCCGCGTACGGGTCACGTCCAGCCCCAGGTGCTGCGCCTGGCGCTCACCCAGCGCCAGCATGTCCAGCGGCGTGGCCAGTCGCTGCAGCGCAAACACGCCGAGCGCAAACAGCGGCACCACCGCGACCACGTCGGCCCAGTTGGCGCGCGCCAGCGAGCCCATCTGCCAGAACACCAGCGACTGCAGCTCGCTTTCGCTGGCGATGTAAGTAAGGAAACCAATCAGCGCCGAGCAGAACGCGGCCATCGCGATGCCGACCAGCAGCAGCGTGGCATTCCCACTGCCTTTGCCGGGCCGGGCCAGCGCATAGGTCAGGCCGATCGCCAGCGCGCCGCCGACGAAGGCTGCCACCGGCACCAGCCAGCCGGCCGCACCGGCAGCGCCGAGAACAATGGCAGCCACCGCACCCAGCGCAGCACCCTGGCTGACACCGACGATGCCGGGGTCGGCCAGCGGATTGCCAAACAGGCCCTGCAGGCTGGCACCGGCCATCGCCAGCGACGCACCGACCATCGCGCCCAACAGGGCGCGCGGAATGCGCAGCTGCCAGACCACGGCCAGATCACGGCTGCTGACTGCCCCTGGGTCAAGCAGGCCCAGCTTCACCGCAAGCGCCTGCATCACCTCCAGCGGCGGCAACCGCAACGGACCCACGGCGAACGACGCCAGCACTGCCCCCAGCAGCGCCAGCAACGCCACCATCAACATCGTCCGCCCGCGACGGCGGCGCCGATCCGCCGGACTCATGCCTTCGGCAAGGCTGCCAGGGCCTTGGCCAGCGCCAGCGCGCCCGCACCAGAACCCACGCTGGTGTACTTCAGCTGCACATCCGGCATCACCCAGACCCGATTGGCCTGCCCGGCCGGCGTCTGCTTCAGCGTCGGGTACGCCTTCCACAGGCCTTCGGCACCGCCGAACAGCCGCAGGTCATGCTCGGTCACCAGGATCACCTCCGGTGCCGCGGCGACCACCCCCTCGTTGCTCAGCTGCGAGTAGTTCTTCACCCCGGCCTCGGTGCCGATGTTGATGCCGCCGGCCAGCGCGATCAGCTGCGCTGACGCGCTGTCGGCACCGGCAACAGTGGGCGAGCCGCCAGCGCCGGTGGCCGATACGTGGATCAGTCGTGGCGCATGGCCCAGGCCCTTGCCAATCGCTGCAGCCTCGTCGAGCTGGCGCTGCACCTGCGTGGCCAATGTTTGCCCCGCTTCGGCCAGCCCTAGTGCGGCGGCGACCTTGCGCACCTTGTCCGGGGCCGGCTGCAGATCATCGATGACCACCGCCGGCTCACCGACTTCGCGCAGCTTTTTGGCCAGCTCGGTGTGGCGGCGCAGGCTGTTGCCGAGGAACAGCGAGCCCTGCAGGCTCAGCACGCCCTCCACGCCGGTGGTGCGGTTGAACAGGAACTGGTGCGGCGCGGCCAGGCCGGCCTGGGTGGTGGTGTTGGTCGGCGCGGCGAATACCTGCGTGCCCAGCCCCAGTGCTTCGATCACCGCGATGACGTCGTCGCCACCGGCAATGATCCGGCTGGTATCGGTCACCTCGATATCGGCGCCGTCATCGGAATGCACCTTGGCCGGCAGCACCGCCTTCTGGTCATGCACGGCCGGCAGCTCGGCACCGGCCACGCGCTGCCAGCCTGCCGGCAACGCGGTTTCGGCAGCGGCCGGTGCGGCGGGCGGCTCGGCGGCCTTCTGGCCATCAGGCGGTGTCGACGCGCCGCCACAGGCGGCCAGTACCAGCGAAACAGCCAACGGAAGCGCACACAGGCGCAGACGGGACGCGATGTTCATGCTCGTTCTCCTTGCTGGCAGGGCGGCGCGCACGCCGCCCCACCGTGTGACTTACTGCTTCGGGGTGATGCGGGTGATGCGGTCACCCTTCGGGTCCTCAGCGCCGCGCGACTTGTTCACCGCGAACACGTTGCCCTTGCCATCGGCGCGGACGTGGTTCGGCAGCGTGCCGCCATCAAGATTGGCGACCACCTTGCCGTCACCATTCACCACGGTGACCGTGCCAGCGCCACGGTTGCTGACATAGGCCAGGCCGGAGGCATCATCGAAGGCGACGTTCAGCGCACCGGCGCCGACCGGCACGTCATGCAGCACCTTGCCGGCAGCCACGTCGACGATCAGCAGGTTGTCGGTGCCCTGCGAGGCGACGTAAAGGCGGTTGCGTGCCGCATCGAAGGCCACGCCCGAGGCACTGATCGAATTGCCCAGATCGATGACCTTCTCGACCTTGCCGCTGGCCACATCGATCACCGCCGCTTCCGGGGTGCCGATGCTGACGGTGAACAGCTTGCCGCCCTTCTCGTCCAGTACCAGGCTCATCGGGGTGAACGTGCCGTCGTCCACGCCGGATTCCAGCGTCACTGCCGGCAGCTCCTTGAAGGTCCTGGCGTCGAACACCGACAGGTGGTCCTCGCCCGTGGCCGAGGCGAACACCTTGCCGCGGGTGCCATCGACCACCACGTCGCGCGCGTGCGGCACAGTGTCGGCCGGGAACTGGTGGACCAGCGACAGGTCCTTCTGCCGGTAGACCGCGATCGAGTTCTGGCGGGTGTTGGTCACCCAGACATTGCCGTTGGTGTCATCCACGCCCACGCCGTAGACCGCGTACACCGCACCATTGGTGCTGCCCGGCACCTGCGCCGGGGTGATCGCCCTGGTCACCTTCAGCGACGTCGGGTCCAGCTTCAGCAGCTGCGACTGGGTCACCGGCGGGCGACCCACCGCCGAGGTCACGAACACTGCGTTGCTGGCGGCACTGTAGGCGGACTGGTACAGGCCCGGCACCAGCTTGCTGGACCGGGTGGCGAACTGCGCCTGGCCGGACAGCGGCAACTGCGGCGACACGCGCAGCTTCAGCACCGTGGCCGCAGCCGGCTGGCTGGCGCGCACCACCACCGGGTGGGTGCCCGGCACCGCGTTGGCCGGAATGCTCAGCTGGGTCTTGAAGTTGCCATCGGCATCGACCACCACCGGCTGTGCGTTGAGCACGCTGTCGCCACGCAGCAGGCTGACCTTCTGGCCCGGCACGAAACCACGGCCGACCACGTCGGCGGTGCTGCCGGGAACCACGTTCTCACCGCGTGAGACGACCTCACCCTTGAAGGTGGCGTTGGCCGGCTGGTCGAACACCGGCTGCGCGGTGGCGGTCACTGCCAGCAGCAGGCCGGCAGCGAGAGAGGTAAGACGGAGAGACGGACGGAACGACATGGCAGGCTCCTTGCACACGTAGGCCGCGCCACGTGGCGCGGGGGTCATCGGTTGCCTGGGCCGCTGCACGTCGGCAGCCTCGCCTGGGTAGTGGGGTCGCACGGCAGCGCGTGCGAAGGGATTCATTCGGCGGCGTTGTCACCGCCATTGGGCGCGCCATCGCCGGCGCTGCGATCGGTCACGCCGTACAGCTCATGCAGCGCCGCATGGAAGGACGCCGGCAGCATCGGGCCGTGGCCAAGGCCGGGGAACTCGCGGTACTGCACGCTCAGGCCCGGCACCTTGCCCAAGCGCTCGGACAGCTGCATCGCCGCATCCGGGGTGGCGCCACCGATGCGGCGCAGGTGCGCGACCACGCGCGGATTGTTCATGTCGCGCTTGCCGCGATCACCGACACGCTCGGCACCGCCCAGCATCAGCCAGAGCCTTGCCGGTTGGCCGTGCACGTTCTGCACGAACTGTTGTTCCGGATCCCCCAGCGCCGCACCCTGGCTCCACCACAGCGACGGGCTGGCGGCCAGATAGGACTGGAAGGCGGCCGGACGCGTGTACAGCGCATTGAGCACGAACAATCCACCCAGTGAGTGGCCCCACAGCGCTTGCTGCTGCGTGTCGATGCGTGCGCGACGCTCGACTTCCGGCTTGATGCGGCGTTCGATCACATCCAGGAATGCCGCAGCACCACCGCCGACCGCCTGGGTCGTACCGCTCTCATCGTCGGCACGGTCGATCCATGCGGTGTAGTCGCGGGTGCGCGCCTTGGAATCGATGCGCAGGTCGTTGTCGTAGCCGATCAGCACCAGCACCGGTGGCGCCTTGCGCGCGGCCAGCTCGGCCAGTAACGGCTGATCCAGGACCATGGCGACGGCGTTGCCGTCCAGCGCGTACAGCACCGGAGAGGGCACCTTGCCGGCCTTGGCCGGGATCGCCAGGTTCACCCGCCAACGGCGCTGCTGGTCCGGGCTGTCCACCACGAAATGCTCGAAGCGATAGCTGGCCGCCGGCTCGTCGAGCACGGTGCGGCCGATCTTCTGCAGCGGGTTGCGCTGCTGTGCATGGGCATATGGGGTGACCAGGAGCAGACCCATCATCAAGGCGGCCAAGCCGCGGGCCAGCGGACCACGGCGCGAAGGCGGAACAAAGTGCTTCATCAGCGGCGGCAGAAGCGGCCCAGGGCCGCCGGTTCACAAGGGACCGCAGTCTACCTTAAACGCGAATGATTATCACATCGATCAAACGTCACGCTGTGTATCACGCGCGCGCATGCCCGGGTTGCGCAAGGGGCAGCAATTCCCCTATTTTGCCGCCCATCGGGGCATTGGATCGCCCCGCTTCCAGCGCAGCCATGGATGGCGGGCACTTGCCGCCATCCGGGTCGCGTTCATCTGCACACAACCGCCATGGGATTGGATCCCATGATTGTGAGACTCCCTTGAAGCACACCACCCTGATCGCCCTCTCCCTCGGCCTGCTTGCGCCGCTGGCCGCCCATGCCGCACAGGACCTGCCAACGCTCTACCAGGCCTTTGAAGAAGCCGGCAATTCGTCACTGGGCATGGACCAACTCAACCAGACGGTGACATTCACTGCCGTAGCCCTGAGCGTTTCCAGCAACCTGGCGGGCGAGCCGCTGATCGAGGCCGGCGACGACCAGGGCAATGTCCTGGCCCGGCTGACCAGCGACGACGAACAGCAGGCGGCCAAGCTGGGCGCACTGGAAGAAGGCGCGACGTTCACCGCCAGCTGCACGCTGCAGTTCAGTTCCGGCACGGACTACCTGTCCTTCGGCGACTGCACCATCAAGTAAAGACGAAGCCGGCGAAATGCCGGCTTCTTTTCTTTGCCTCTTGTGGAGTCGAGCCATGCCCGACTCGCGAAATGTCACGGCCCCGAAGGCACCGGACCATAAGCATTTTCCTGCGGCGTGCCCGGCAGCAGCGCGAATACGAAGATCACCAGGCCGCCGAACGGAACGAAGGCCAGCAGGTACATCCAGCCCGACTGGTTGCAGTCGTGCAGGCGGCGCACGGTGACGGCGATGACCGGCACGAACGTGGCCAGCCAGAACACGACAAACAGGATGATCGACGCGATGCCCAGGACGTCGGACTGCATCACCAGCCCGGCAACGAGCGGCACCATCAGGACGGCGGAGACGATCAGCATGAACAGCTGGAACATCCAGTACTCACGACGGTTGGCACGCCCCTCGAACTGGGCGTAGCGCTTCAACGGCAGAATCATTTCCTGCACGGCATCAATCCTTGAAAAAGTGGCCGCGCAGTGTGCCAAAGACCGCCGCCGGGAACACTGTGGAGCCGAGCCATGCTCGGCTGCCATTGGCCCTGTAGAGCCGAGCCCATGCTCGGCTGCCGTTGCCGCAGGCGCTGCTGGCCCGGTCCAGAGCGGAGTCGAGCGCGGCTCGACGCTACATAAATCGGGTCAGCGACCCTTTGCCGCCCTCGCCGCTTCGCGCTCGGCACGCAGCCGGTCCAGCTTTTCCTTCAGCTTGATTTCCAGGCCGCGCGGCACCGGGTTGTAGTACACCCGTTCGCCCATCGCATCCGGGAAACCCGTCTGGTCCAGCGCGATGCCACCCTCGGCGTCATGGTCGTACTGGTACTCGGCGCCGTAGCCGAGCTCCTTCATCAGCTTGGTCGGTGCATTGCGCAGGTGCAGCGGCACTTCTTCGGTACCACTCTCGCGCACGTCGGCCTTGGCCTGGTTGAAGGCGGCATAGCCGGCGTTCGACTTGGCGGTGCTGGCCAGGTAGAGCACCAGCTGGGCGAACGCCAGCTCGCCTTCCGGGCTGCCCAGCCGCTCGTAGATGTCCCAGGCTTCCAGCGCCATGCTCTGCGCGCGCGGATCGGCCAGGCCGATATCCTCGATGGCCATGCGGGTCAACCGGCGCGCCAGGTAGGACGGGTCGCAGCCACCATCGAGCATGCGGGTCAGCCAGTACAGCGCGGCATCCGGGTTGGAGCTGCGTACCGACTTGTGCAGCGCCGAGATCTGGTCGTAGAACTGCTCGCCACCCTTGTCGAAGCGACGGGTACGGTCGGCCAGCACCTGGGCCAGGGTCTGCGGGGTGATGCGTCCCCCCTCCCCGCCCGCCAGTTCCGCGGCGATCTCCAACAGGGTCAGCGCACGGCGCACGTCGCCATCGGCGGCGGTGGCGATTTCCAGCAGCAGTTCGGGGGCGACCTCGATACCCTCTTCGCCCAGGCCGCGCTCGCGATCACCCAGCGCACGTTCCAGCGCCTCGACGATGTCGGTGGGCGAAACGCCTTCCAGGACATGCACGCGGCAACGCGACAGCAATGCGGAATTCAACTCGAACGACGGATTCTCGGTGGTGGCACCGACGAACAGGATCGTGCCGCGCTCGATGTGCGGCAGGAAGGCGTCCTGCTGCGCCTTGTTGAAGCGATGCACCTCATCCACGAACAGCACGGTGCGCCGGCCCTCCGCGAAGCGTTGCGCGGCTTCGGCCAGCACCTGGCGCACCTCCGGCAGCCCGGACAGCACGGCAGAGATGGCACGGAATTCCGCATCGGCGTACTCGGCCAGCAGCAGCGCCAGCGTGGTCTTGCCGCAGCCCGGCGGCCCCCACAGGATCATTGAATGCACGCGACCGGATTCAACCGCGCGACGCAGCGCGCTGTCCGGCGCCAGCAGGCGCTTCTGCCCAACCATTTCGTCGAGAGTGCGCGGCCGCATGCGCTCGGCCAGCGGGCGCAGGTGTTCCCGATCGACGCTCAGCAGATCGGGACCAGGGAAGGAAGTTGAACGATGTCTTGCCACCCGGTCATTGTACCGCGCCGCCCAACGGTAGCGCCGGGCCGTGCCCGGCGGCGGGACGCGATGTCTGGTAGTGCCGGCCGCTGGCCGGCAGATCCCAAGCGTGCCAACCAACGGTTGACACCCACCAAGGCGGTCCCGGTTGAAACCCACCAGAGCAGAAAGCGCCGGGCCATGCCGGCGATCAGGCCGCACGGGTGGTAGTGCCGGCCGCTGGCCGGCAGATCAAGAGCGTGTCAACCAAGGTTGACACCCACCATGACGGTGCCGGTTGACACCCGCCAGAGCAGACAGCACCGAACCCTGCCCGGCAGATCAGGCCACAGGATCGGTAGTGCCGGCCGCTGGCCGGCAGATCAAAGGCATGTCAACCAAGGTTGACACCCACCAAGGCGCCTCCGCCCACAGGTCAATTACCGATGACGTCGGTGCCCTTCGGCGGGGTGAAGCTGAAGGTACCGGCGGCAAAGCCCGGGTTGCGCTTCCAGCCGCTGAAGCTGATCACGGTGCGCTGGCCGACGGCGTCGGTGATTTCCATCTTGGCCAGGCCTTGGGCATTGAAGCCCAGCGCGGCATACTGGAAGCTGGCTTCGGTCTCGCGCTTCGGCGACAGCGACAGCCACTGCAGGCCATCGCGCTGCGCGGCCTCTTCGCTGACGTCGTACTGCTGCTCCAGCAGCGCCGGGTTGATCAGCGCGGTCAGCGGGCTGTTCTGCTCTTCCTTGCCCTGCTCGCGCACGGTGGCCTGTTCCAGGTCCGGCTCATACATCCAGACCTTCTTGCCGTCGGCCACGATCAACTGCTCGTGCGGGCGCACGTATTCCCAGCGGAACAGGCGCGGCGCCGACAGGGCCACGCGGCCACTGGTCGATTCCTTCACCTTGCCGCGGCTGTCGAACACCTGCTGGCTGAACTGGCCATCCAGGCCCTTCAGGCCACTGGTGAAGGTCTTCAGGTCATCGCGGGCGCCTGCCCAGGCGCTGCCGGCGGCGGCGCAGGCCACGGCCAGGGTGGTGGTGGCAAGGAAACGACGGAAGCGGAAGTTCATGCGGGAATCCTGTGGGCGCGGGCGCCAGGAAAGGTGGTTGCCAGTGTGCCCGGGGAAAGATGAATGGGCGATCAGGGCGACATTATGCCGCCCTGAACGTCCATCGGCGATTCAGCCGCCCGAGCCCGGCAGCTTGCCGTACAGCACCTGGCCACGGAAGCCACGCCGCACTTCGCGATACAACGCGCGGAACGCGGTGTAGTCCTGCGGCTGGCACAGCGCCTCCGGGCCACGCACCGCGTTCTGCTGCAAGCGATGGCGCACGATCACGTCCTGCCCCTCGCGGCTCCAGTCCACGCGGTACTCGCCAGCGGCGTTGGTGAAACGCTGGTTGGCCGGGATGGCGATGATCGGCGCATTGGCCGGGAACTGCAGGCGATAGGTTTCCTCGCGCAGGCTGGCATTGCAGTAGAACGGCGTCTCGTTGGCCGGCGCAGAAGCGGTGGCGTACAGGCCACGCACCGACTCGCCGCCCGGCGGATCCGGCACGGCCATGCCGCCGGCCACGCTGAAGTCGGCGTAGTCCTCGGCCTGGAAGGCCATGCGATAGCCGAACGGCCGGGTCAGGTCGACCGGCACGCCCTGGATCTGCAGCTGCCCTCGCCCGTCGAAACCGGACGCGGCCATGATCTGCTCCTCGGCGCGCGCACGGTTCTGCGCGTTGAGCTGGGAGAACTGGGCGCGCATGCCGATCTCGGCGTTCTCGCCAAGCTTCGGAATGGTCTCGCCGCGCAGGTTGCCGTTGGAGTCGAAGGTGAAACGCACCTCCATCGAGGTGGCGTTGCGCTCTGGCGTGTTGGCCGGGGTGCGCGCCAACGAGGCGTCGCGGGTACGCATCACCGGTGCGCCGAGGTCGCCTTCCGGCAGCTGCCCGAAGCGGGCCCACGCGGTGGTCGAATCAAGGTACAGATCGAATTCCGGGATGTAGGTGATGGCGTGGTTGAAGCGGCCCAGCACCGGAATCTTCGGCAGCGTCGGGCCACCGCCGGCACCGATCAGCACCGGCGAGCTGGCGATGCCCTTGGCTGCCAGCAGTGCCTCAAGGATCGTCACATGGTCCTTGCAGTCACCATAGTGGTTGTCGAGGATGCTCTGCGCGCTGTTCGGCTCCAGGCCGCCATTGCCCAGGTACACCGCCACATAGCGGATGTTCTGCGCCACCCAGCGGTACAGCGCATCGGCCTGCTCGCGCCGGTCGCTGATGCCAGCGGTGATTTCATCAGCCAGCGCCTGCAGCGCCGGGGTCACGTCGGCCGCCGGGCCGGCCTTGAGTTGGTAGGCGCGTCCCATCTGCGACCAGTCACGATAGGTGCTGGCCATGATGTTCGGGCCGAACTCCCAGCCCGCCGCCGACCAGTTCTGTGCCGGCATGGCTTCGCGCCGCTGGTAGCGCCAGCGCCACTGCGCCTGGCCGTTCTTCACCGTCGGGCGATCGCTGCCCTGCACGCCGCGGCTGTCGACGAACATCGGCAGGTTGGCCGGCGCAGTCAGGGTGACCTCGGCGTCTTCGTACTCGGTGAAGACGTTGAAGGTCTCCCACAGGCCGAAATAGCCCGGGAAGTACGGCGTGGCCTGGGTGCGGCGCACCTGGTAGTACAGGCGCGTGCCCGGGGCCAGGTTCGGGAACACGATCACCCGCACCTTGCGGTCGGCATACATCGCCGCCGAGGCGCTGGAGTAACTCTCCTGGGTGTAGATGCGATCGGCCGGCACGTCGCGCCGCTGGCCATCGGCGGTGATGGTGTAGGCACCGAGCACTTCCAGCGTCTCCATCTTTTCGCTGTAGCTCAGCCGCACCTGGCTGAACTGCTCGACGGAAGCCTTGGTCTTGAGCAGGACTTCGTAGGTTTCGGTCTGCACATTGCCCGCATCCGGCCGCACCTGGTAGTCGGCGCGGTAACGGACAATGCTGAAATTATTGCTGGCTTCGGTATCGCCGCTGGTGGAAGGCGGCGCCGTGGCGGGCGCGGAGGTGGCGGTTTCTGCCAGTGCCGGGCCGGCAGCCAGGAAGGCTGCCAGCGCCAGCGCCAGCGCGCTTGGTACGGGGTGAAGCATGCGTCGGTTCCTTGGACGTCGTGGGGGATACGTCGGGCCTTACTTCGGCGGCGGCGGTGCCAGCACCGTGCGGTCGCCGTTGTGCTCGGGCGGGCTGACCACGCCGGCCGCTTCCATGGCCTCGATCAGTCGCGCTGCACGGTTGTAGCCGATCTTCAGCCGGCGCTGCACGCCGGAAATCGAGGCGCGGCGGGTCTCGGTGACCACCCGCAGCGCTTCGTCATACAGCGGGTCGGACTCGTCGCCGGCCGCACTGGTCTCGGGCAGGCCGGTGGCACCGACGACCACGCCGTCGCCCATCGTCTGCACCTCGTCCAACACCCCGTCGACATAGTCGGCCGGGCCCATCGCCTTGAGGTGCTCGACCACGCGATGCACTTCGTCATCGGACACGAACGCACCATGCACGCGCTCGGGCAGCGCGGTGCCCGGCGGCAGGTACAGCATGTCGCCGTGGCCCAGCAGGGTTTCCGCGCCGGACTGGTCGAGGATGGTGCGCGAGTCGATCTTGGAGCTGACCTGGAAGGCGATACGGGTCGGGATGTTGGCCTTGATCAGGCCCGTGATCACGTCCACCGACGGGCGCTGCGTGGCCAGGATCAGGTGGATGCCGGCCGCACGCGCCTTCTGTGCCAGGCGCGCGATCAGCTCTTCCACCTTCTTGCCGACGATCATCATCATGTCGGCGAATTCGTCGATGAAGATGACGATGAACGGCAGCGTCTCCAATGGACGCGGCGCCTCGCCCAGCTCCGGGTTCGGCTTGAACAGCGGGTCCATCAGCGGCTGGCCGGCATCCTGCGCTTCCTTCACCTTCTTGTTGAAGCCGGCCAGGTTGCGCACGCCCACCGCGCTCATCAGCTTGTAGCGGCGCTCCATCTCGGCCACGCACCAGCGCAGGCCGTTGGCAGCCTCCTTCATGTCGGTGACCACCGGCGCCAGCAGGTGCGGGATGCCCTGGTAGACGCTCAGCTCGAGCATCTTCGGGTCGATCATCAGCATCCGCAGGTCTTTCGGCGAGGCCTTGAACAGCAGGCTCAGCACCATCGCGTTGACCGCCACCGACTTGCCCGAACCGGTGGTACCGGCCACCAGCAGGTGCGGCATGCGCGCCAGATCGGCCACGGTCGAGCGCCCGGCAATGTCCTTGCCCAGCGCCAGGGTCAGCACGCTGGCCGACTTGTCGTATTCCTTCGAGCGCAACAGCTCGGACAGGTAGATCATCTCGCGGGTGACGTTGGGAATTTCCAGGCCGATCACCGACTTGCCCGGAATCACGTCGACCACGCGCACCGACTTCACCGACAGGCCGCGCGCGATGTCCTTGTCCAGCGAACTGATCTGGCTGACCTTGATGCCCGGCGCGGGCTCGATCTCGAAGCGGGTGATAACCGGGCCGGGGTTGGCGCCGACCACCTGGGCGTCGATGCGGAAATCCTTCAGCTTGAACTCGATCTGCCGTGACAGCGCGTCCAGGGTTTCCTTGTCGTAGCCCACCGGCTGCGGCTTGGGGTCGTCCAGCAGGGCCAACGGCGGCAGGTCCGAGCCGTCGCCGTTGACGCCACGGAACATCGGGATCTGCGTGTCGCGCTTGGCCCGATCACTCTTCTCGATCACCGGTTCCGGGCGCGGCTCGATCTTCACCGGCTCGCGCTTGGCGCGGACCTCGGCATCGGCCTTGCGCACCTCCTGGCGCTCCTCGCGCATCACCCGGGTCTGCTGCCACTCGGTGACTTCTTCCTTCTTGCGCGCCAGCAACGGTGCCAGCGACATCACGCCGCGGCCGATCTTTTCCATCACCGTGAACCAGGACAGCCCGGTGGCCAGGGTGATCGAGGCCAGCAGCAACACCAGCACGAACAGGTTCGCGCCCAGCGCACCGAAGCCCACCGTGAGCGAATTGCCAACCAGCTTGCCGAGAATGCCGCCGGCGCTGGAGACATCGCCGCTGAACAGGCGTACATGCAGGAAGCCGGTGCCGGCGATAAGGAATCCGACCAGGCCGACCAGGCGCAGCGCCGGGTCCAGGTCGTTCTCGCCCTTGCTCTCGCGCTTGAGGCCGAACATGGCAATCCACGACAGCGCACCGAGCACCACCGGCAGCAGGAAGGCGATGTAGCCGAACAACTGCAGCAGCACGTCGGCGATCCAGGCGCCCGCGCGACCACCGAGGTTGTGCACCGGCGCGACCACGCTGCCGGTGTGTGACCAGCCCGGATCCGTCGCTGAATAGGTGAAAAGACTCGCCGCCAGATAGAGCAGGGCCGGCGCGATCGCGATCAGGCCCAGGTCGCGCCAGAGGCGCTGGCGGCGTGGATTGTCGGTCGTCGCCGCCGCGGCCGTGCGACGTGACGCCTTGCTGTCGTCCGACTTGGAGCGTTCAGGGACCTGCTTCGCCACCTTAGACCATACCTTTGGAATGCGCTGTTAGTGATTGATAATAAATGAGACGGCGTCAGTTTTCAGTTATGCGACTTCTGACCGGGCCCGGACAGGGGTGAAACCACCGCTGGATGACGGCGTTCTGTTCATCGGCTTGAATCGCCCTGCCCCAGCCGCCACTCTATGACCAGCCACGGATGCTGCGCAAACATCGCCAGCGCCTTGTCCCATCTACCTTTTCGCGAGTCTACATGAGCACCAGCCTGCCCTCCCGCCACCAGCGCCTCGTCATCCTCGGTTCCGGACCGGCCGGCTGGACCGCCGCCGTCTACGCCGCCCGTGCCAACCTGAAGCCGGTCGTCATCACTGGCCTGCAGCAGGGCGGCCAGCTGATGACCACCACCGAGGTGGACAACTGGCCGGGTGACGCCCACGGCCTGATGGGCCCGGACCTGATGGCGCGCATGCAGGCCCACGCCGAGCGCTTCGAGACCGAGGTCATCTTCGACCACATCCACACCGCCGACCTGTCGCAGCGCCCGTTCAAGCTGATCGGCGACAGCCACGAGTACACCTGCGACGCGCTGATCATCGCCACCGGCGCCACCGCCAAGTACCTGGGCATCCCGACCGAAGACGAGTTCAAGGGCCGCGGCGTGTCCGCCTGTGCCACCTGTGACGGCTTCTTCTACCGCGACCAGGACGTGGTCGTGGTCGGCGGCGGCAACACCGCCGTGGAAGAGGCCCTGTACCTGTCCAACATCGCCCGCAAGGTCTACCTGGTCCACCGCCGCGACACCCTGAAGGCGGAGAAGATCATGCAGGACAAGCTGTTCAGGAAGGTGGCCGAAGGCAAGATCGAGACCGTCTGGCACCACCAGGTGGAGGAAGTGCTGGGCAACGACGCCGGCGTGACCGGCGTGCGCGTGAAGTCCACCCTGGACGGCGGCACCCGCGACATCGATGCCCACGGCTTCTTCGTGGCCATCGGCCACCACCCGAACACCACCCTGTTCGACGGCCAGCTGGCGATGAACAACGGCTACCTGGAAATCCGTTCGGGCCTGGGCGGCAACGCTACCCAGACCTCGGTGGAAGGCGTGTTCGCCGCCGGCGACGTGGCCGACCAGCACTACCGCCAGGCGATCACCTCGGCCGGCTTCGGCTGCATGGCCGCTCTGGACGCCGAGCGCTATCTGGACGCGCAGGGCAAGGCCAGCTGAAGCGCTGATTATGCTCTGTAGAGTCGAGCCATGCTCGACTCAGGAGAAAGGCCGACGCGAAAGCGTCGGCCTTTCTCGTTACATCCCTGCGGCAGCCGTATTCTCAGGCAAGCCATTTCGATCAGGGCCGGCCGCATCGGGAACACAACGAACGGTGTGAGGCACGGGCTGCGACTTGACCCCATCCGCATCCAACACATGCGTCTCCCAGCCGAGCGTCCCCACGCTGTCGCGACCGCAGCTGAGTTGCATCCTGCTGGGCTGGTCAGGCGAATCGATGACCACCGTCCGTCCGCTGCAGTTCCACCCTGATGGGCACAGCGTATTGCGGGTGATCAGGCTGATCGGGAATTGCGGATGGCCCGCAAACGCCACGTCCACCTCGCGCGAGTCGCCGGATGGAACGTCGACATCTGCGATCGGCTGCCCGGACAGCGGCTCACACGTCTTTCCTGTTGCCCACAGGCGATAGCCCTTCTCCCCCCCTTTCATCGACGCCGAGCGGAAGACGGGGTCCTGCAAGGCGGCCACATCGTCAGGATTGGAGTGGTAGGCGGTTTCGATGATCACCGAGGGCATCTTCCCGATGCGGTTCTCGCCGTGCCTGGCCGAGGTCGAACTCTCGCGAATCGGGAAATCCCGATAGCCCGGTTGCGCTCGGATGATTTCACGCATCCCACAGAGAATGCTATCCGCCAGCGCCTTGTCCTGCGGTTTGTCCTGATGATAGTAGACCTCGGTTCCACGCAGGCTGGCTGAATCGCTGCCATTGGTGTGCAGGCTCAGCATCACATCCACACCCAGATGGTTTGCGTAGTTGGGGCGAGCCCGTATGTCCTCTTCCTTTTCGCGAGCAGACTCTGGGCTGTTCGGAAACTCATTCCACATGTCGGTGCGTTCGGGGAAAAGCGCCTTGAGGTGGTAGCGGGATGACATGTGCTCCCATGGCTTCCCGGACTCCGGATGGAGTTCCGTGGAGCGGCTGCGTGCCCGGTGCACTGTCAAACCGCTACGTTGTTCGATCAATCCTTGCAGTTCGTCACCAAACAGTGGACTCAGCGTGTCTTCCTGGATGCCGAGAGGCGCTGGGCGCTGGAACTTCCATTCTCCGCTGGGATGCAAGCTGATGTAGCCATGGCTTGCTGACACCAAAGCTGATGTATGCGTCGACTTCTCTTTCGTCTTCGGCGGAACGGCCAGATCCTCGGGGTAGTATTCCTCAAGGGTTTTTCCGTCAAACAGGAAGTCAATATCATTCACATCCAGTCCCGACTTCTCGGCGTAGTACCTCAACGTAGACGCCATCGGAATCAGGAAGAGCTCGTCGTAACCGCGATCCGGGCCGGGAAGGTATCCAGGCCCAAAGCTGATCACCATCGATCTTGCCTTCACATCCAGACGGATGCTGACGCTGATTTGTCGCACCTCACCCCTCTCCTGCAAATGACGCGTCAGCTGGTTCGCAGCTTCACGCTCCAACAGCGCAACCACCTCCGCGTAGGCACCTGGATCCTCAAGCACTTTTGCCGGCTGATCTCCAGAAGCCAACACGGGTGGCACAAAGATCAGGCCGCACGCGACCGCGGCAGTTGCAAGCTTCAATCCCTTCATCGTTGATTTCTCCATGTGGTGGGATGCGCGCCGCTCGTGCAGCGCCCCGCCACCCTGCCGAGCCGTGCGCCGGTGATTCCGCACCAAGCGCACACGGATGGACAATTCAAACTTTCCTCACCCCCAACCGGAACAAACCAACCCAGCTCCGCCAGCACCGTTCGCGATCCACCTGGCCTATCCTTGCCAACCATGCTCTCCACCCGCTTCCTCGACTCCCTGCAGTCCATTCCCGCCACCGACTGGGACACCCTGCACGACGGCCAGAATCCGTTCGTCAGCCACGCCTTCCTCTCAGGCCTGGAACAGCACGGCTGCCTGCGCGAGGACTGGGGCTGGCAGCCCCGGCACTTCACGCTGTGGGAGGGCGAGCGCCTGATCGGCGCAATTCCGGGCTACCTGAAGACCAACTCCCACGGTGAATTCGTGTTTGACCATGCCTGGGCCAACGCCTATGCCCGCCATGGCCGCGACTACTACCCGAAGTGGCTGGGCGCGGTACCGTACTCGCCGGTCACCGGGCCGCGCCTGCTGGCCCGTCACGATTCAGATCGCGCCACGTTGCTGTCGGTGTTGCGTGATGCGCTGCCGGCACTGGAGGTGTCATCGGCCCATATCAACTTCCACACCCCAGCAGACGAAGCGCTGTTCGGCGAGGACTGGCTGCTGCGTGAGGATGTGCAGTTCCAGTGGCAGAACCCCGGCGAGTGGGCAACGTTCGAGCAGTTCCTCGCCGCGATGGACCACAAGCACCGCAAGAACATCCGCCAGGAACGGGCCAAGGTCACCCGCCAGGGCATCACCTTCCGCGTGGTGCACGGCGACGAGGCCAGTCGCGCCGACCTGCAGGCGATGTACCGCTTCTACCTGCAGACCTTCCTTGAGTACGGCAATGCCCCGGCGCTGACGGAGCCCTTCCTGCGCCATCTGGCCATTTCATTGGGACGCGGGCTGGTACTGTTCCTGGCCGAGCAGGAAGGCCAGCCGATTGCCGGCGCGCTCTGCCTGCGCGGCGGTGACACGCTGTACGGCCGCTACTGGGGCGGCGCCACCCTGCCCGGCCTGCACTTCGAAGCCTGTTACTACCAGGGCATCGAGTACTGCCTGCGCGAAGGCCTGAGCCGTTTCGAACCCGGCGCACAGGGCGAGCACAAGCTGGCGCGCGGCTTCCTGCCTACACTGGTGCGCAGCCGGCACTGGGTGGCTGATGCGGAGTTCGCCGAGGCGTTGCAGGAGTGGTGCCGGCAGGAGCGGCGGGATGTGCGGCGCTACCAACAGGAGCTGCTGGGGCACAGCCCATTTCGCGCGGACGGGTGACCCGCCAACCAAGGTTGGCATCTACCGCGGCATTCGCGCGGGGCCGCGACGAATACAATGCCGGCATGACCCGCCAGCTGCCCTGGCGCCTGGCCGACGCGCCGGACGCCCCCTTCCCGCCGGCCGAGACCGCCCTGCGCCAGCCCGACGGCCTGCTCGCCGTGGGCGGCGACCTGCACCCGGCGCGCCTGCTCAACGCGTATGCGGGCGGCATCTTTCCATGGTTCAGCGAGGGCGAGCCGATCCTGTGGTGGTCGCCCGACCCGCGCATGGTGTTCCGTACCGATGGCGTGCATCTGTCCAGCCGCTTCCGGCGCCAGTTGCGCGGCAGCACATGGGAGGTCACCGCCGACACCGCCTTCAGCCGGGTGATGCGCGCCTGTGCGGCGGCACCGCGGCCCGGCCAGGACGGCACCTGGATCAGCCCCGACATGGTCGAGGCCTACAGCCAGCTGCATGACCTCGGCTTTGCCCACTCCTTCGAGGTCTGGGACCGGCAGACGCTGGTCGGCGGCATCTACGGGGTGGCGATCGGGACGATGTTCTTCGGCGAGAGCATGTTCAGTGGCGCCAGCGGCGGCTCCAAGATCGCCCTGGCCGCGCTGGCATCCACGCTTCACGGCTGGGGCTGGGCGCTGATCGATGCCCAGGTGGAGAATCCGCACCTGCTGCGGATGGGCGCCGAGCACCTGCCGCGCGCGGCGTTCCTGCAGCACGTCCGCCACGCGGTGCGCCATGACGGCCGTGAAGGCCCGTGGACGCAGGCGGTCGGACGCTTGCCGGCACAGCGTTTGGCCGGGGGTTAACACAAACTTTGCAAGCTGGGCCGGTCACGCGTAAAATACTGCGCCTTAGGCCCAGCGTGGCCGTTTTCTGAACCGCACAGGACTACATGTCGAAAGACGATTCCATCGAGTTCGAGGGCACCGTCAGCGAGACGCTGCCGAACACCACTTTCCGCGTTCGCCTGGAAAATGGGCACGAAATCATCGCCCACATTTCCGGCCGCATGCGCAAGAACTACATCCGCATCCTCACCGGTGACCGGGTCAAGGTTGAAATGACCCCGTACGACCTGACCAAGGGTCGTATCACCTACCGCATGAAGTAAGCGGTCGGCGCGTTGCGCCACTTCGACAAGGCCAGCCCTGGTTGCTGGCCTTTTGTCATGGGTGCAATCCGGCCCTGCCGGAGGTCATCGTGACCGAACGCACCGTGGCGTCGGTCAGCCCTGCTTGCGGCAGATTCGCATCTTCATCCGTGGCGGCATCGTGGGACCCGATCCAGTCCGGATCGCCACTCCCCTGCCCCGCCATGAACATGCTCACGTTGACCGCCCTGCTCGTCGCCGTTGCCGCGTCCGCCAGCGCATCGCCTGTGCGCGCCGCCGAGCCCCCTTCCACGGCCAGTGACTGCATCCAGCTGGGCAGCGACCAGCAGATCGTGCGCGCCGGCGTTTCGCGAAACATCCTGCTGCGCAATGGCCAGGACCACTATGTCGTGCACTTCCAGAACGACTGCTCCACTGCCGGCTACTCGCGGAAACTGAGCTTCATCACCGAAGGCCAGCAGAGCCTGCTGTGCAGCGCCGGCCGCAGCCAGCTGCGCACCGATGCCGACCACTGCCGGGTGGCGCAGATCGAACCGATCGACGAAGCCACCTTCCAGAAGAAGGCCCGCCAGCGCGGCCGTTGATGGCGCATATGACAAGGGCGGCCGAAGCCGCCCTTGTCATTTCAGGTCCGCCGGGCCAGGCCCGGCGTCAGCTCACTCCACCGTGACCGGCAGCAGGCGCTCCGGCTCGGCCTGGGTCTCTACGACCAGCTCGTCGTCGCGGACATCGATGTTCACCTTGCCGCCGTTGACCAGCTTGCCGAACAGCAGCTCGTCGGCCAGAGGACGCTTGATCTTGTCCTGGATCACGCGGGCCATCGGGCGCGCACCCATCAGCGGGTCGAAGCCGTGGTGGGCCAGCCAGTCGCGCGCGGTCGGCGTGGCCGACAGGCTGACGTGCTTGTCCTGCAGCAGCATCTCCAGCTCGATCAGGAACTTGTCGACCACGCGCAGGATGTGCTCGAAGCCCAGCGCCTGGAACTGCACCACCGCATCGAGGCGGTTGCGGAATTCCGGGGTGAAGCTGCGGCGGATGGTCTCCATCGCGTCGGTGGCATGGTCCTGCTTGGTGAAGCCGATCGAGCGCCGCGAGGCCTGCGCCGCGCCGGCATTGGTGGTCATCACCAGCACCACGTTCTTGAAGTTGGCCTCACGCCCGTTGGTATCGGTCAGCACGCCGCGGTCCATCACCTGCAACAGGATGTTGAAGATATCCGGGTGCGCCTTTTCGATTTCGTCCAGCAGCAGCACGCAGTGCGGCGTCTTGACGATCTTTTCGGTCAGCAGGCCGCCCTGGTCGAAGCCGACATAGCCCGGAGGGGCACCGATCAGGCGGCTGATCGAATGCGGCTCCATGTACTCGGACATGTCGAAGCGGACCAGCTCGATGCCCAGCTGCAGCGCCAGCTGCTTGGTCACCTCGGTCTTGCCGACACCGGTCGGGCCGGCGAACAGGAAGTTGCCGATCGGCTTTTCCGGATTGCCCAGGCCCGAGCGGGCCAGCTTGATCGCCGAGGACAGCGTCTCGATGGCCGGGTCCTGACCGAAGATCACCATCTTCAGGTTGCGCTCCAGGTGCTGCAGCACATCCTTGTCGGTGGCACTGACCTGCTTGGTCGGGATGCGCGCCATCTTGGCCACGATCGCCTCCACTTCCTCGACGTCGATCAGCTCCTTGCGCTGGCCTTCCGGCAGCAGCCGCTGGCGGGCACCGGCCTCGTCGATCACGTCGATGGCCTTGTCCGGAAGCAGGCGGTCGCCGATGTGCTTCACCGACAGATCCACCGCCGCCTGCAGCGCTTCGTCCGAATAGGTCACGCCGTGGTGCAGCTCGTACTTGGACTTCAGGCCCTGCAGGATCTCGTAGGTCTCGCCCACGGTCGGCTCGACGATGTCGATCTTCTGGAAGCGGCGGGCCAGCGCCCGGTCCTTCTCGAAGATGCCGCGGTACTCCTGGAAGGTGGTCGAGCCGATGCAGCGCAGCTCGCCGGAGGCCAGCGCCGGCTTGATCAGGTTGGACGCATCCATGGTGCCACCCGAGGCCGAACCGGCACCGATGATGGTATGGATCTCGTCGATGAACAGCACCGCATTGGGGACCTTCTTCAGTGCGGTCAGCACGCTCTTCAGGCGCTTCTCGAAGTCGCCGCGGTACTTGGTGCCGGCCACCAGCGCGCCCAGGTCGAGCGAGTAGATCACCGCGTCGGCCAGCACGTCGGGCACCGAGCCCTCGACGATGCGGCGGGCCAGGCCCTCGGCAATCGCGGTCTTGCCCACGCCGGCCTCGCCCACGTACAGCGGGTTGTTCTTGCGGCGGCGACACAGGACCTGGATGGTGCGCTCGATCTCGTCGGCACGGCCGACCAGCGGATCGATGCGGCCGGACCGCGCCTGTTCGTTGAGGTTGCTGGCGAACTCGGTCAGGGCATCACCCTTCGGCTCGCCCTCCCCGCCTTCGATGCGGCCTTCGCCCTCGGAGGAGGAGGACGGCTGCTCTCCTTCCTCGCCCAGCTTGGCGATGCCGTGGGACAGGTAATTGACCACGTCCAGCCGGGTCACGTCCTGCTGGTTGAGGTAATAGACGGCATGGGAGTCCTTTTCGCCGAAGATGGCGACCAGCACGTTGGCGCCGGTGACCTCCTTCTTGCCCGAGGACTGCACGTGGTACACGGCCCGCTGCAGCACGCGCTGGAAGCCCAGGGTCGGCTGGGTATCACGGCCGTCATCTTCGGCCAGGCGGGACACGGAAGCCTCGATGGCCTGCTCCAGCTCCTGGCGCAGGCGTTCGGCGTCGGCACCACAGGCCTTCAGTACGGCCTGGGCGGACGGGTTGTCGAGCAGTGCCAACAGCAGGTGTTCGACCGTCATGAATTCATGCCGGGCCTCACGGGCGCGCTTGTAGCACTGGCCGATGGTGTGTTCGAGGTCTTTGCTGAACATGGATTACTCCGGCGGCAGATGGGGACAATATGCGGCCTGACTACGCGATTTCCATCACCCTAGCGGATTGCTGCGTTCAGATGGCGTTAGCAGTGCAGATCGCTTGATCTTCATTCACTCCAGGACAGCCCACCCAGCATGATCGAACCCTACCTGAGCCGCTGGCGATTGCGGCGTGATGGCGCGGCCATCGAGACGCCCCACGCCCAGCTCTGGCCGGTGCTGACCGCCGACGGCGAACCGGCGATGCTGAAGGTCAGCAGCGAAACCGAGGAGCAGAACGGCCATCGCCTGCTGCGCTGGTGGGACGGCGATGGTGCCGCCCGCCTGCTGGCCCACGAGGGGCCGGCGATCCTGATCGAGCGTGCAGACGGCGATTCGCTGCGGCAACGTTCGATCGAGGGCGACGATGATGCCTGTACCACGATCCTGTGCCAGGTCCTGCGGCAGCTGCACCGGCCACGGAGCGCGCCGCCAGCGGAACTGGTCTGCCTGCGTACATGGTTCGCCGACCTGCTGCAGCCAAGGGCCGCGCTGCCGCCACTGCTGGAACAGTGCAGATCACTGGCGGAGCGGGTGTTGCGGGAAGAACACGAGATCCGGCCGCTGCACGGCGACCTGCACCACGACAACGTGCTGGATTTCGGCGCGCGTGGCTGGCTGGCGATCGACCCGAAGCGGCTGCTGGGCGACCGCGCGTTCGACTACACGACAATGTTCAGCAACCCGGACCTCTGTGGCCCGGGCATCCATGTGGCCACCCGGCCCGAGCGGTTTGCCGCCCGGCTGGAACAGGTCAGCGCGCTGGCTGGGCTGGAACGGGCGCGCCTGCTGCGCTGGATCGCGGCCAGCGCGGGGCTGTCAGCGGTGTGGTTCCGGGGCGACGGCGACCCCGCCGAGGTCGACGAGGCAGTGGCACGCATGGCGCTGGAGGCGTTGGCGGAGGCGTGACCTCCGCGCGTGGTGGGCGCACTCCATCCGGGACATTGCGCCGGGACGAAAAGCAGCCGAGCATGGGCTCGGCTCTACAGGTTTCTGCCTTGGTAGGTGCCCACCTTGGTGGGCACGCCGTGTCCGGAGTCGATGTACCCGGACGAGGATCGGCAGCCGGTCAGGCCTTTTCCATCGTGCACAGCAGCGGGTGCTGGTTCATCCGCGAATACTCGTTGACCTGGGCAACCTTGGTCTCGGCGACCTCGCGGGTGAACACGCCGCAGACCCCGCGGCCGCGGGTATGGACGTGCAGCATCACCTGCGTGGCCTTGTCCAGGTCCATGCTGAAGAACTGCTGCAGTACATCCACCACGAAATCCATCGGGGTGTAGTCGTCGTTGAGCAGCATCACCTGGTAGAACGGCGGCGGCGCCACTTCCGGGCGCGCGGGCTCCACGGCAACGCCGTGCTCGTGATGGGAATCGGGGGAGGACTCATGGGGCATCCATCCATTATAGAGGTTGCACCGCGCCTGCGTCGGCCCGCCGCAGATTGGACGGCACGCACGCCCAACGTCACAATTGCAGCTTCTTTCAACACTGCTTCACAGGATCTTCATGAAAAGGACCCTTCTGCCCGCCCTGCTGATCACCCTGGCCGCTGCCGGTGCTGCCACCGCCGCGCCCCAGGCCGACAAGTCCGTGGCCCGCCACCTGGACAAGCTGGGTTACACCTACGAGGTCGACGAGGATGGCGACTACCGCATGGTCTTCGACGTCGAGGGTGACCGCACCCAGATGGTCTACGTGCGCTCGGCGGTGGAAGACTTCGGCAGCCACAACATCCGCGAGATCTGGTCGCCGGCCTACAGCGCCAAGACCAAGCAGTTCCCGGTGGCCGTGGCCAACCGCCTGCTGGAAGATTCGCAGGACGCCAAGATGGGCGGCTGGGTAAAGCAGGACACCACTGCCATGTTCGTGGTGAAGATCGACGCCGATGCCACCGCCGACCAGCTCAGCGACGCCATCGATGCGGCCATCCGCACCGCCGACGCGATGGAGCTGGAACTGACCAAGAAGGACGAGTTCTGAGTTGAACGCCACGCCGGACCCGCGCTGGGCACCGCACGCCACCGTTGCCACCGTGGTGATCGACGGCGGCCGCGTGCTGCTGGTCGAGGAGACCATTGACGGCCGCCAGGTGCTGAACCAGCCGGCGGGCCACCTCGAGCCGGGCGAAAGCCTGGCCGAGGCCGCCCTGCGCGAGACCCGCGAGGAAACCGGCTGGACGGTGCAGCTGACCCACTTCATTGGCTGCTACCAGTGGACTGCCGGCGACGGCACGGCCTTCCTGCGCTTCTGCTACGCGGCGCGCCCGGTTTCGCACGATCCGGCGCAGCCGCTGGACACCGGCGTCGACCGCGCGCTGTGGCTGACCCCGGCCGAGCTGCAGGCCGCCGGCGAGCGCCAGCGCAGCCCGCTGGTGTGGCAGGTGGTGGCGGATTACCTGGGTGGCCAGCGCCACCCGCTTTCGCTGGTCCGGGAGGTCGCATGAGCACTCCGCGTGTGATGGTGGGCGTCTCCGGCGGCGTCGATTCCTCGGTCGCCGCCTGGCGCCTGGTACAGCAGGGCGAGGCCGTGGCCGGCCTGTTCATGCAGAACTGGGCCGACGATGGCAGCGGTGATTGCCGTGCCGAGGATGACCGTCGCGACGCGGTGGCCGTGTGCGGCCTGCTGGGCATCCCGTTCCACTTCCGGGACTTCTCCAGCGAGTACTGGCAGGGCGTGTTCGAGCACTTCCTGGCCGAGTACGCGGCCGGCCGCACCCCGAACCCGGACGTGCTGTGCAACCGTGAAGTGAAGTTCAAGCATTTCCTGGACGCCGCCCGCGAGCTGGGCGCCGAGCGCATCGCCACCGGCCATTACGCACGGGTGGCCCAGCGCGGCCACCAGTGGCTGCTGCTGCGCGGCGCCGATCGATCCAAGGACCAGAGCTACTTCCTGCATCAACTGGGCCAGGAACAGCTGGCAGCCACCCTGTTCCCGATCGGCGACCTGGAAAAGAGCGACCTGCGCCGGATCGCGCGCGACGTCGGCCTGCCGACCCACGCCAAGAAGGACTCCACCGGCATCTGTTTCATCGGCGAGCGCGACTTCCGCGAATTCCTCGGCCGCTACCTGCCGGCCAAGCCCGGCCAGATCCTCGACCCGGCCGACGGCAGCGTGATTGCCGAACACCCGGGCGTGTTCTATTTCACCCTGGGCCAGCGCGAGGGTCTGAACATCGGCGGCGTGCGTGGCCGCCCGGCCGCGCCGTGGTACGTGGTTGGCAAGGATGTGGCCAGCAACGTGCTGTACGTGGACCAGGACCGCGACAGCAAGTGGATGCTGTCCGACCGCCTGCGTTCGGAAACCGCGCACTGGATCGCCGGCTCACCGCCGGCACGGCGCTTCGAATGCACCGCCCAGACCCGCTACCGCCAGCCCGACGAGCCGTGTACGGTCCAGGTGCTGGACGATGGCAGCGTGCTGGTCACCTTTGCGCGCCCGCAGCGTGCCGTTACCCCCGGTCAATCGCTGGTGCTGTATGACGGTGATGTGTGCCTGGGCGGCGCGGTGATCGCCGCCACCGATGCGCCGCTGGAACAACGCCTGCGCACCACCCCCTCCCCTTTTGAGGTAATCGCTGCATGAGTTTCACTGTCGACGACCGCGTCCTGGCCTTGGCCGGCATTGCCCAGGCCCTGCAGCAGGTGCGCCGCATCGCCGATACCGGCCATTCCGACGCCGCCGCCGTGCGCACCGCCGTGGACAGCGTGTTCCGCGTCGATGCGTCCTCGCCGCAGGCGGTGTTCGGTGACCGTCATGCACTGAAGTCCGGCCTGCGCCTGCTGCACAACTACTTCCGCAGCCAGGGCCAGGACCCGATCCTGCCCAAGCTGGCCCTGTCGGTGCTGCAGCTGGAGCGCCGCTTCGTGCAGGATGGGGCGACCGTGAACAAGGTCGCCTCGGGCATCGAGCGCGCCCAGCGCCAGGCCACCGAACTGGGCGACAGTGGCCACCCGGACGTACTGGCCAACCTGGGCGGCCTGTATGCCGACACCATCAGCCACCTGAAACCGCGGGTGATGGTGCAGGGCAACCCGCACTACCTGGGCCAGGCCGGCGTGGTGGCGGAGATCCGTGCCCTGCTGCTGGCCGCGGTGCGTTCGGCGGTGTTGTGGCGCCAGCTGGGCGGCAGCTACTGGGACTTCCTGTTCAGCCGCAAGGCGATGATCGAGGCCGTGGACCGCCTGCTGGCCTGAGGGTGTGGGGTCAGAGCCCTTTTCCATGGAAAAGGGATCCGACCCCGTTGCGCCTGCCCAAGGGGTCGGATCCCTTTCCGGCACGGAAAGGGCTCTGACCCCGAGGCCGCCAAGGTGCCGGAAAACCGGCGCATTCAGAATGCACTTCGAGGCACATCGACGTTAAAGAGAAAGGGGGTACGGCCGATACATCCTCCGTGCACCTCCCGAGAACGTCCATGTACTCACGCATTTTCATCCGTCTGGCCGCCCCCCTGGCTCTGACCCTGCTGCTCCCCTTCGCCATCGGTTTCGAATGGCCGGCCGCCCTGCGCTGGGCGATCCTGACCACGATGACGCTGAGCTGGCTCGGCTTTGCGTGGTGGACCACCCGCGCACAGGCACATCGTTCCCCCGAGCACGCCCGTGTCCTGCGCGAACAGGACCAGCTGCTGACCGAGCTGCGCAACTTCGTCGGCAACGAGATCGACGGTTCGCGTGGCGAAGTGGAACGCGCCCGTGACCTGATCCGCCAGGCCGTCTCCAGCCTGGGCGGCAGCTTCGATGCCATGAACCGCAAGTCGCGCCAGCAGAGCCAGGCCCTGTCGCGCATCGTCGACCGCGCCGGTGATGAAGGCAATGCCGGCCTCGACGTCGCCCGTTTCGCCCAGCACGCCAGCCATCGCATGGAACAGCTGGTGGAAGCGCTGGAACAGGTGAGCGGCCAGAGCAGCACCACCGTGCAGCACATCGACCAGATGGCGCAGCACCTGGATGGCATCTTCGCGCTGCTGGAAGACGTCAAGTCGATCGCCGACCAGACCAACCTTCTGGCGCTGAACGCGGCCATCGAAGCGGCGCGCGCCGGTGAAGCCGGTCGTGGCTTCGCCGTGGTCGCCGACGAAGTGCGCAACCTGTCCGAGCGCTCGACCACCTTCAACGAGCAGATCCGCAAGCTGGCGCACAGCTCCAAGGACGCCATCGCCAAGGTGCGCGAGACGGTTTCGCACATGGCCTCGCGCGATATGGACCGCTCCCGCGAAGCCCGCCAGGAAGCAGCAGCGATGCTCGACAACGTCGCGCAGATCAACGCCTCGCTGGGCGACGGCATGCGCGAAGTGTCCGAGTGCGCCCGTGCGATCGATGGCAGCGTGGCCGAAGCCGTGCGTGCCCTGCAGTTCGAAGACATCGCCACCCAGGCGCTGGGCGGTGTGCACACCCACCTGGACCGCCTGACCGCGATCAACCGCGAAGCGGTGGCCCTGCAGGAACTGCTGCACCGCAATGGCGGCGTGTTCGACGAAGAGATCGCCAGCGCCCTGCAGCGCACCGGCAATCGCCTGCGCGAGCTGCGCAGCGAATGGGAACGCCCGCCGCACAAGCCCGTCGCCCAGCAGAGCATGGGCGCCGGCACCGTCGAGCTGTTCTGATCCTGATGTCCGC
This sequence comes from Stenotrophomonas sp. YJH_SMC_69, assembly GCF_059370495.1. Lineage (NCBI taxonomy): Bacteria > Pseudomonadati > Pseudomonadota > Gammaproteobacteria > Lysobacterales > Lysobacteraceae > Stenotrophomonas > Stenotrophomonas sp. YJH_SMC_69. Next base: position 216,122 of record NZ_JCAFTS010000007.1, read on the forward strand.
TGCCCTCGCCGGCAGCCCGCAAGGCCCCGGTTCGTCCGGGGCCTTTGCCTGTAACCTGCCATTGGATGCATCCTGTACGCGCACCATGACCCTGATCCGCGCCCTGCCCGCCCTCACCGACACCGAGCGCCCGCGCAACGCGAGCGTGCGTGAGCAGCTGCAGCGGCTGGAAGACGTGGCCCGCGAGGAACTGCTCGAACTGCAGCAGCTGGCCGATGCGCGCCCCGCCCCCTCCCGAGCCGACGATGAACTGCTGGGCATGGCATGGAACCTGGGCCTGGATGGCGAAGCCCTGAAGTAGATCCACGTCCTGCGTGGATGGGCCGTCCCGCATGGCATGATCCACCGGTCCCGTTCATGGAAGACCGATGGCCATCGCCCTGATCGCAGTGCTCCTCATCGAAGCCGTCCTTCTGATGGCCTGGGTGGCCGGCTATTTCAGCTGGGGCATCACCCTGTTCAACGAACGCATCGCGGCGTCACCGGCCATGCAGGCCCGGCTCTCGCTGGGCAGCCTGGAACGTGACCTGCTGCAGGACAGATGGCTGCAACTGGCCTTCCATGCGCTGCCCGATGGCAGCATGGCGTTCCGCGAGAGCTTCGCACCGAGCTTCGGCCTGCGCTACTTCCCGGTGATGCGTGGACGCATCGTTCTCAACGCGCGACGGCACGAGGTGCGGGTGATCGGCCTGTGCAGCTGGTTCGTGGCAATCCTGTCGCTGCTGCTGTTGCCACTGGTGGCGATGCGCCCGATGGTGGCACCGATGCTGCTGGTGCTGCCGCTGTTCCTGGCCAGCTATCTGGTCCAGAAGCGGCGCTATGCGGCCATCGTCGAGGCCCTGCGCATGCAGCTGAAGGCGGAGTTTCCCAGGTAGTTCCACGCCATGCGTGGATGATCGCGAGCGCCAGGGCATCCGTGCCGACCAACGGTCGGCACCCACCAGAGCTGGGCGCACCAGAGTCAGGCCACACCGCGCCGGCATCCGCCAGCGCAGACCCTCAGCGCACCAGCACCGCTTCGCCGCTGGCGTCGGTGCGCATTGGCGCCGGGCGCTGCTGGCGCAGCCACTGCGCCAGATCACGCGGGCTGAGCGGGCGCGAGTACAGGTAGCCCTGGATCTCGTCGCAGCCCTGGCGGCGCAGCATGTCTTCTTCCTGGTGGGTTTCCACGCCTTCGGCCACCACCTTCATGCCCAGCGCGTGGCCCAGGTGGACGATGGCCTGGGTGACTTCGGCCGTGCCCGAATCATGCAGCATGCCCTGCACGAAACTGCGGTCGATCTTCAGGCGCCCCACCGGGAAGCGATTGAGGTAATTGAGGTTGGAGAAGCCGGTGCCGAAGTCATCCACCGCCAGCGGCACGCCGTGCCGTTCCAGCACGTCGAAGCAATGGCGCAGGATGTCGGTATCACGGATCAGCGCCGACTCGGTCAGCTCCAGTTCCAGCCGTTGCGGCGGCCAGCCATGGGCATGGCAGATCTCGATCACGCGCTCGGCGAAGCCGCGATCACGCAGCTGCACCGCCGACACGTTGACCGCGATGCGATCAAAGTGCAGTCCGGCACGGTCCCAGGCGGTCGCCTGGCGGCAGGCCTCGTTCAGCACCCAGTCGCCGATGCGCACGATCTCGCCGCACTTTTCGGCAATGGGAATGAACTCGGCCGGGCTGCAGTAGCCGATGCCGGGGCGGTGCCAGCGCAACAGTGCCTCGATCGCCGGTGGCTCGCCGTGGTGGGCGTGCAGCAGCGGCTGGTAGGCCAGGCTGAACTCGTCGCGCTCGATCGCCCCATGCAGGGCATGCTCGACGTCCAGCCGGCGCTGGATGCGGGCCAGGGCGTCCTGGCTGTAGTACTGGTAGGTGTTGCGCCCGGCTTCCTTGGCCGCATACATCGCGGCGTCGGCCGCGCGCAGCAGTGAGTCGAAATCGGTCTGCGCATCGCCCAGCATCGCGATGCCGACGCTGGCGCCGACTTTCAACGTGGTCTCGCCACGGCGCAGCGGCTCAGCCAGCGAGGCAATCAGCTTGCGGGCGACATGACCGGCATCTTCCGGCTCGGCCAGGTCGCGCAGCACCACGATGAACTCATCGCCACTGAAGCGGCCGAACAGGTCGTTGTTGCGCAGGTTCTGGTGCAGGCGGGTGGCTGCGGCCTTCAGCAGCGCATCGCCGGTGGCGTGGCCGAAGCTGTCGTTGATGGTCTTGAAGCCGTCCAGGTCGATGAACAGCATGGCCAGCGAGGTTCCGCGGTCGCGTGCTTCCTCGATGGCTTCGGCGGTCTGTTCGCCGAGCAGTACGCGATTGGGCAGGCCGGTCAGCAGGTCGTAGTGGGCCAGCAGTTCGATGCGTTCGTTGGCTTCGCGCTCGCGGGTGATGTCACGGAACAGGACAACGAACCGCGGCGGCAGGCCGTCACGGCGGTCCAGTTCGATCAGCACCTGCACCCAGACGCGCAGGCCGGACTGGCGGTAGAAGCACAGGTCCAGCTGCTCGGGCAGGCCGCCGTTGGCGATACGGGCGAGCGCCGCCTCGAACGCGTTGCGCGAGTCCTCCGTGTACAGCGCCAGCGCCTGGTCGAGGGTGATCGGTTCCTTGCGCAGGCCATGGATGCGGTAGCACTCCTCGGTCCATTGCATGCTGCGGGTCTGCACTTCGATCTCGCAGCCGCCGATGCGGCCCAGCGCGGAGACCCGGTTCAGCAGTTCGGTGCGCCAGCGGATCAACGCATCGGTCTGGTGCTGTTCGGTGATGTTCTGTACCTGGCCGAGCAGGCGCTTGGGTTGCCCGTCCATGTCCAGCAGCGGCTGCATCCATAGCCGCAGGTGCTGCGAAGGCTCATGGCCGCGGGTCAGCTCCAGCTCGAGGTTGGCAGCGCGGCCATCGCGCCACAACCGCCGCCATGCCGCGCGCAGCGCGCCGCGGGAGCGTGGATGCAGCTGCTTCAGCCAGCGCCGCTGGCCCGGAACGGCGCCCTGCTCCAGTGCCAGAAGCGAACGCAGTTCCGGCGACCACCAGAAATGCCCGCTGTTGGGATCAAACGACCAGCTGCCCATGCTGGCGATGCGCTGGGCCTCGCTCAGGTGCAGCTGCTGTTCCTGCAGCAGCGATTCGAGCTGCTTCTGCTGCTCGATATCGGTATGCGTGCCGACCATGCGCAGGGGCTGGCCATCGGCGGTGCGAGCGACCACGCGGCCGCGATCGAGCACCCAACGCCACTGGCCATCGGCCTGGCGGAAACGGAACTGTGCGCTGTACTGCTCGCTGTGCCCGCGCAGGTGCTCGTCGAGCGCGGCGCGCACCTGGGCGATGTCCTCGCCGTGCACGCGAGACAGCAATTCAGTGGCGGTCTCGTCGCCCAGCGCCGGCGTGCGCGCCACCCGGTCACTGGGGATATCCCAGTCCCACAGGCTGTGGCCGGCGCTGTCCAGTGCCAGCTCCCAGCGCCCGCCCGCATCGACCGGCACCGGCTCGGGAATGCTCAGGGTGAACGCCAGCAGGTTGCCGGCACCGTCGTGCACCGCACGCAGGTGCCCGTCGTAGTGCCCCCGCGGGCCGCCCGGCAGCGTGCAGGCGACGATGCCACCATCGGCGGCCATCAGGCGCAGATCTTCCAGCATCGGCGCATAGGCCGCCACGGTGGCCGGCAGGCCATGCTCGCGCGCGGCCGGATTGGCCGCCAGCGGGCGCCCGGCACGGTCGACGATGACCAGCGCCGACGCAAGCGGGTGCTGCAGCAGGCTGGCGATGATCCCTTGGTCCACGCGATCTTGCTCCGGATGACACGCCCGTCAGCGGGGCACGCAGTGGTTAACGGCGCCTGCGGCGGATAATTGAGTGGTCACGGCACGCTGCGGGGTAAGATGACCGGCGCCCCTGTCACCCGCCCCGTCCATGCCCGCAGAACCGACCGGCAACGCCCCAGTTCCCGACCCGCGGATGGCGCAGGCGCTGAGCCGTGACCGGCGCCGGGTGGTGCTGAGCTACCTGGTGATGGCGCTGGCCTGGATGATCTCCACCGACAGCGTGGTGCAGGCGCTGGTGCCCGATCCGCAGCAGGCGGCCCTGTGGCAGGGCCTGAAGGGCTCGTTCTTCGCGCTGGCCAGCGCGGGCCTGCTCTATCTGCTGCTGCGCCCGCTGGCCGAACACGTGCTGCATACCCATGCGCGCCAGCAGGCCTCCGAGCTGCGCCTGCGGCAGATGTTCGAGGGCAACCCCGGGCCGATCCTCGTCTACGACCTGGACACGCTGGCGATCCTCGATGCCAACCCCGCCGCCTGCAGCGCCTTCGGCTGGGACCGCGACGAGCTGCTGGAACAGACCATCGACGCCTTGTGGCCGCCGGGCCAGGACCAGGCCCTGCAGACCAAGCTGGAGGCGATCCGCGAGGCGCCCGAGGAGCTGTGCATCCTGCGCGCTCAGCTGCAGCTGCGCGATGGCGCGCTGCGGCAGATGGAGCTGCGCTCCAACGCCATCAGCTACGACGGCCACAACGCCCGCCTGCTGATCGCCATCGACCGCACCGCCGAGGATCTGGCCCAGCTGCGCCGCGACCAGGCATTGGCCCGGGTGGAGGAAGCCCATGAGCTGGCGCGCATCGGCGCCTGGGAACTGGACCCGTCCACCGGGCTGGGCCGCTATTCCAACCAGGTCTATCGCCTGCTCGGCCGCCGCCCGCCCGAGGCCCGGCGCTGGCACCGCTTCGATGAGCTGCTGGTGCCGGCCGACCCGGCCACCGCCACCCAGACCGAACAGCTGCTGGCCGAACTGTGCTCCGGCGAGCCGGTACAGGTGGACGTGCTGCTGCCGCTGCTGTCGATGGACGGCCGTGCATTGATGGTGCACCTGCGGGCGGCCAGCGGTATCGACGAAGCCGGCCGCAGCCGCGTGCTGGGCACGCTGCAGGACGTGACCGAGCGCGAGCAGTCGCGGCGCCTGCTGCGCGAGCGCGAGGAACAGTTCCGCGAGCTGGTGCGGGTACTGCCCGACGGCGTGGTGATCCTCTCCGACGAGCACGTGCTGTACGCCAACGCCTGGGCCGCCGGCCTGTTCGGCTACGGCAGCCACACCCTGCTGGGCGAGCCGCTGTCGGCACTGGTCGCTGCCGCCGACCTGCCACGGGTGCGCAGCCAGCTGCGCGCCGGCCAGCCACACCTGGGGCCGGGCCACAGCAGCGTGGTGGCCATGCAGCGTGCGGACGGCCGCAGCTTCCATGCCGGCCTGGCGGTGGGCGAAGTGCGCTACGGCGGTCGTGACTGCAAGCTGCTGATCGTACGCGACCTGAGCGATTCCGAACGCACCCGCAGGGCGCTGGAAACCAGCAATCGCGAGCTGCAGGCGATGGCCGGGCGGCTGTTCTCGCTGCAGGAGGACGAGCGTCGCGCGATCTCGCGCGACCTGCACGATGACATCGGCCAGGCCATTACCGCGATCAAGCTGTCGGCGCATGCGGCGCAGGATGAGGACGATCCGAAGCGTCGTGGCGAGGACCTGGCGCAGATCGTCAGCCTGGCCGACACCACCGTGGCCAAGCTGCGCGACATCTCCACCCTGCTGCGCCCGCCGCAGCTGGATGCACTGGGCCTGGAGGCGGCGCTGAGCTGGCAGGCGCGGGTGCTGTTCCGCTCTTCGCCGGTGGAGCTGCTGGCCGAGATCGAGCCGCTGCCGCACCGCCCCGACAACAGCATCGAACAGGCCTGCTTCCGCATCGCACAGGAAAGCCTGACCAATGCGCTGCGCCATGCGCGCGCCAGCCAGGTCCTGCTGCAGCTGCGCGACGTCAGCCAGCGTGGCCTGCACCTGCAGATCCGCGATGATGGTGAAGGCTTCGATCCGGACGGCCCGCGCGGCCTCGGCCTGATCGTGATGCGCGAGCGCGCGCAGAGCGTCGGTGGCCACGTGCGGATCGAATCCGCGCATGGCGAGGGCACCCTGATCGACGTCCACCTCCCCTACCAGGCGACCAGCATGGCCGCCGTCGATTCACCGGAATACTGAGCCTATGTGGAATCCCAACCTGCCCCCGGTCAGCATCGATGATGCCCCCGACCGCCTTGGCGCCGGCAACCCCGAGCTGCAGGCGATGGTTGCCGAGGCGGCCTCCGGCGGCATTGCGCTGATGCTGATGCACGTGGACATCGACCACTTCGCATCGGTCAACGAGAACATGAGTGCCGAAGTGGGCGATCAGGCGCTGGTACTGGTGGCGCAGCGCCTGCAGTCCTACCTGCGCGGGCGTGGCAAGCTGTGGCGGCATGGCAGCGACGAGTTCCTGATCGCGGTGCCCCGCACCGCGGACCTGCCGCTGCCGGAGGACTTCGCTGAAGAGATCCGCCAGCAGATGGAACTGCCGCTGTCGGTGCTTCCATACACGCTGTTCATGACCGGCAAGCTGGGCGTGAGCCTGTGCCCGGAACATGCCAGCAGCGCCTCGCGCCTGCTCGACCATGCCGAAGATGCGCTGTACCAGGCCGCCCGCGAAGGCGGCAATGCCGTGCGCATCCATGCCGTGGATACCCCGCCGAGCGCGCACAGCGAGAGCATCATCGCGCGCCAGATCGTCGATGCCATTCCCAATGGCGAGCTGAAGCTGCGTTACCAGCCGCTGGTGAGCGCCCGCGACGGCCACGTGGTCGGCATGGAAGCGCTGCTGCGCTGGCAGTCGCCGACCCTGGGCATGCTGGTGCCGGAGCGCTTCATGCGCACCGCCGAGCGCCTGGGCATCATCGTGCAGATCGGCACCTGGGTGCTGGAAGGCGCATTGAAGCAGGCGCGGTTGTGGCGCGACCAGGGCTTTGATGACTTCACCATCGCGGTGAACGTGTCCACCCTGCAGCTGCTGCGGCCGAACTTCTTCGCCGAGGTGATGTCCCTGCTGCAGGCCGCGGGCGTGCCGGCGCACATGCTGACGCTGGAGATCAACGAGAGCGCGCTGACCAACAACGTCAATTTCGTCCATGAAACGCTGGCCAACCTGCGCAACGAAGGCATCAGCCTGAGCCTGGACAACTTCGGCACCGGCGATTCCAGCCTCAGCGCGCTGGTGCGCTACCCGGTGGACAAGCTGAAGATCGACCGCAGCTTCATCAAGAGCGCACCGGCTGGCAATCGCGAAGCAGCCATTGCCCGCGCGATCATTGCCATGGGCCACCAGCTGGGCATGACCGTGATTGCCAACGGCGTGGAATCGCAGGCCCAACTGGGCTTCCTGCGCCGCAACGACTGCGATGTGTTCCAGGGCTACCTGTTCGGCGAGCCGATGTCGGCCGATGCCGCCGGCATGACCCTGCGCCGGCGCTACCTGCGCCCGGAAGCCTTCGCCGAAACGCGCCCGGACCGCACGTTGCTGCTGCTGGATGACGAGGAGAACGTGCTGCGCTCGCTGGTGCGCCTGTTCCGCCGCGACGGCTACCGCATCCTGGCCGCTGGCAACGTGCGTGACGCCTTTGATCTGCTGGCGATCAACGACGTGCAGGTGATCCTGTCCGACCAGCGCATGAGCGATATGAGCGGCACCGAGTTCCTGGGCCGGGTGAAGATGCTGTACCCGGATACGATCCGCCTGGTGCTGTCGGGCTACACCGATCTGAACACGGTGACCGATGCGATCAACCGCGGCGCGATCTATCGCTTCCTGACCAAGCCATGGAACGACGACGAGCTGCGCAAGCACATCCACCAGGCGTTCCGCACGTACGAAGAACAGCGCCGTAGCAATGCCGGCCCGGCACCGGTGGAAACCGGGGATGGTGGCGAGGATCGGCCGCTGCGGTGACGATCGGGTAGAGCCGGCCGCTGGCCGGCTGCCTTGGGTGCCCGGCTTCAATGAGGTTGCCGGCCAGCCGCCGGCACTACCGTCGATCGGCCCCGGTAGAGCCGGCCGCTGGCCGGCTGCTCTGGGTGTCCGGTTCCAATGAGGTTGCCGGCCAGCGGCCGGCACTACCATCGATGGGCCCCGGTAGAGCCGGCCGCTGGCCGGCTGCTCTGGGTGGCCGGGTTCAATGAAGCTGCCGGCCAGCGGCCGGCACTACCATCGATCGGCCCCGGTAGAGCCGGCCGCTGGCCGGCTGCTCTGGGTGGCCGGGTTCAAT